>CAZETZ010000116.1:0-10810 GCA_964514735.1 uncultured Acidobacteriaceae bacterium
TAGCCTTTGCGCTCTCCGCCCCAGTCGCCGTTCTTCCCATCTTTGGCGCCTTCAAAGGCCTCAATCAGCAAATGGCGCAGCCGGTAGCGGCTTTCGAGGTCGGTATCGGAAATTTCAAATCCAATTTCGTTGACCCGGGCGCGGCGCAGTAGCACCTGGGCGCGGACCTTCTTGCGTACTCCGACATTGATTTCCAGGGTCGCATCGGAGCCGACGCGGAGGTTATCTTCCTTGGTGCCCATCCCCCCGCCCAAACTCAGTTCGCGGACCAGCAGGCTGGATTTGCCCCACGAGCTGCTCAGGCTTGCATGCAGCGTACGGGACAGAGTAATACGCTCGTAGCGCCGTTGCCGTACCCACGGACACGCCGGAGCAGCGTCCAAGGGCGCGATCGCCAACTCCGCAGCTTCGAGACCGCTGTCCGACAAAACCTGGCTGCCGTATTTGGGCTCGATTTTGGCCAAGGCCTGGGCTGAAGCTACCCGCAATTCGCGGTGATTGATCCACTTCCACATTTTTTTGGCTTCAAACAGATTGCGCAGTACAGGGACTGACTCAGGCTCGCGCAAGCGTCCCAGCGATTCAACCGCTTTCAGTTGCAGCAGCGGAGAACGCCCCTGGGTTTCACCCGCTTCGGCGATCACCATCAGCGGAGGCGCCGCGCTGCGGTCGCCGCTCATGCCAATTTCGTCGACAGCCTGCGGGAGCACGGCTGCGTCCAGAACTTCCAATAACTCCAGCAAGGTCCGCCCACGGTCCGCCGCCGCTCCATAAGCAATTTGCCGTACCACCACATCGTGATAGAAACGGTTCCACTCGCGCAGACGCAAGGGCAGCAATTCCAGCAAGGTAGGAACATCCAGCCGGCTCAACAGGCCCACCACCGCCGCCGCCTGCCGTGGCTGTGCGGTACGCAGTGTCTCGCGCAAGTGGGCCATGCAGGGCGATCCCAACTCTTTTACCAGGTCCACCATGCGGTCGCACTCTTCACGCCGCATGCAGCGGAAGAAACGATTGGCCAGGTGCTCGGCTGCGGCCTGCGATGTACGCCGTAACACTTCCACCAGATCTTGCGGGAATTGAGGAACGTGTAACGCTTCCTCAATGAATTCGGGCAGGCGGTTTTCCACGCCAATGCGCGGCCGTAGTTCATTCGCCAGGACAGGCCGTTGCTGGGCCACGTGGTCCATGGCCGCGCAAACCTCGGCCACCGCGCGGAATTGTTTACGGGTGCTGGCTTCGGAGCTCATCCGCACAAACGCCGCGCCTAGCAGGCTTTGCAGGTCCGGTTCCCCTTCCCGGGCCAAGGACTCTCCGACTCTGCGCACGCAGTAGGCCATCGAGTCGCTGCCGACTTCACCGAACAAGTCCGCCAACTGACCCAGGCCGATGGCGACTTTTCTGCGGGTCTCCGCCTCCTTGGTGTCGAGGCAGCCGACGTAGTTTTTCAGGATGCTGTCACAGGTCTCTTTGTCGCTGCGCTCCAGCAGGGTCTCCACAAATTGCCGTATGTTGCGGGGAGGGACGCAAGCCGCCTCATTCGAAAGTAAAACGCTTTTCTTGCCGGCTTCCGGGACTTCCGCCCAGAACATGCGGTCGAGAATGTCGGCGTGAGATTCCACCAGGATCCCCGCCTTGTTCATCTTGTCTTCCTGAATGCGCAGGATGCGGCGCAAGGTGTCCATCTGCCGGCTCATATGCTCCATCATCTGGTGGACGGCATTGACTTTGACTTCGCCCTTCTGGAATTTTTCCAGGGCGAAGCGAATGGCCATGTGTTCGGCCGCTTTCATCAGAAGCGGGGTGTCGTTTTCCTGCGCGCTGGTCGCTTGCGCCGCAAGACCCGACAGCAGTTGCTGAAGGTTGACCTTGGTGTTGGTGTCAACCTGACTCAATTCCTTCTGGAACACTTCCGGGCTGATGTCCGGGTCCCCGCTCACTTCGCCAAAGCGGGTCAACAAACGGATGGCCTGGATCACTTCTTCTTCCTGCAACGGGACGGTCCCGCCAGTCCAGCCTCCACCCACACCCACGCCCGTACCATCCCCGCCACCGGCGCCGCCTCCGCCACCCCCGCGCGCATTGGGCACGGAACCAATCGGCACGGTAACAGTTCCGGTGCCATCGCCGGTCAGGCTTTTGGCGCCTTCCGCGGCGGCGATCAATTGCAAAAGTTTTTGTGGTTCATTCAACCACTGCTTGAACTCGGGGCCTAGCGTCTGCGCCGCAATCTGCGCGGCGATACTGACCTCTCCGGTCGAAGGATCGGCGGCGATGAACTTGACTTCGTTGATGCGAATGGTCGAGTGTGGGCTCTCCCCAAACGTCTCCTTGATCTGCTTGGCGACATCCTGTGCCTTGGTCCCGCCAAGAGTAAAAGCCCGGACTAAACGGATGAAATCATCGCGCGTGACCTTTTGGGAAAAGTGAATGCTGGCCAGCCCGGCGGTAGTCAGCAACTGGGCGAAACTGCGCTCCGCTTGCCCGGTTTCGAGCGGGATCCCGTCCAACAGCAGTTGATTGCCAGTCACACCCAGGAGGAAACCGCTGTCACCGCTGGAGGGCAACCCATTTTGGAGTTCATTCCAGGTCGTCTGGAATTGGCCTTCGGTGCGTTTGTGGTCAAATCCGTACAAACGCACATATTTCACCAGGATATTCAGACTATGCACAAAGGCGCGGGCGGAAGCCGCCCTGCTGGCCCGGTTTGTGTCTGTGGTGAGAATAGGGCTACTCCTATCTTTCCAATAGGCTTAGCGTAAATCTAAAAGTAAGAGGGTGCACGTTACGGAGGTAATGCTAGAAAAGATTGATTTTTACTGAATATTCATTCCCTCCTCAAGAACCTAATAGAACTCTAATGACGGATCGCCTTGGTCCGCCTTTGCCGGCAACTGGCTTCATATCGTCGCAAAAGACGGCTAGAATGTTGGCTTCACATGTCATCCCCAGTCCTCCAAGTCAAAAGCCCCCAAAGGGAATCGGGTTTTGCCTTCTGGATGCATCGCGTCCTCGAGGAATGTGAGCTGGCCAGAGCAGAATTGGCCGCGGACGCGGTGCATGATCTGCGCGTGGCTTTGCGCCGCTGCCGTTCCATGGCGGATGGACTGATGGCGGTCGACCCCGATCCGGCATGGAAGCAGATGAAAAAAGCAGGCAAGCGCTTATTCAGCAGTTTGGGTGAGCTGCGGGACCTCCAGGTCATGGAAGAATGGGTGCACAAGTTCGACGCCCCAGGGGACCCCGTCACCAACGCCATGCTCAATCACCTGGCGGCCCAGGAAGCCAGATGCAAAGCCCAGGCGGCAGTGGCGTTGCAAGAATTCGACGGCAAGCAGTGGAAAAAGTGGGCCAACACTTTGCCCCGCCGCGCCACCCGCCTCCGGCCGGGTAGCGCGGTCTTTCGCCATCTGGCGCTGGAACGCTGGGTCGAAGGCTACAAGCTACACCAGCGCGCCCTCCGCAATCGGTCTCAAGTGGCGCTGCATAGCCTGCGTATCTGCGTCAAGCGCTTGCGCTACATCGTGGAAAATTTCCTGCCACAGCAGCACCAGGCCTGGGCCGCCGATCTCAAGAATCTTCAGGATTGGCTGGGCGATGTCCACGACCTCGACGTGCTCTGGGCCACTGCCATCCAAATCAATGCGTTCCCCGACGAAGAAGCCAAAGCGCGCTGGCGTATTCGAGTGGTCGAAGAGCGCGACCGCCGGGTGCAGAAATACCGGGACAAGACATTGGGAAAAACTGGCCTGTGGCAACAGTGGCGCCAGGCCCTCCCGCAAGGCAAGGAAGTGGAAGCCATCGGACTGCAGCGGCTGAAAATCTGGGCGTCGTTCCTGGACCCCGATTTCCAGCATTCCGCGCATGTGGCCCGCCTGGCCTTACAGCTCTATGATGGTCTGGCCGCAGAAGGGCTTATGACAGCCAGCGGCACGAACCAACGCGCCATTTTGCAACTCGCCGCTCTTTTACACGATGTGGGCCGCTCGCAGCATGAAAAAGGGCACCACAAGACCACCTACCAGTTGGTCCGCCGGCTCAGTCCCCCGCTCGGTTGGAGCGCGCAGGATGTTTCCATGGCAGGTACGGTTGCGCGTTACCATCGAGGGGCCCTGCCTCGCGGCGGGCAGAAACCCCTGCGGGGTTCTTCCTTGCTGCAGAGGCAAGAAGTGTCCCGGCTGGCAGGGATTCTGCGCCTGGCCAATGCGTTGGATTGCAAACAAGACGGCCGCATTCAGAAAGTGGAGTTGGCGCAGAAAAATGGCGTGCTGGTGGTGGCCGCGGAGGGATACTCGTATCGTGATCGCTCAGCCGAAACCATCGCCGCGGCACGGCATCTGCTGGAAACAGCCTATCGCCGTCCAATCCTAGTCAAGCCCTTATCGGCCTCTAAACCGCAAAAGAAGACCGCGTAAGCGAAAATTTCGACCGGAGTCCAGCCATTTTTCAGAAAAAAAAACCGGGCTGGTTGGCCCGGTTCGGAGTGCGTCGTGTTGAGATGCGGTTACATCACACGCGGCGCGGCTGGCGACGAAATGGTTTGTTTGACCGTTGCTCGCACCAGCCAAATCCAAATAAGGAGCGAGGAAACGAACGGTGTCTTGCGCGGAAGTGGTGCACGCGCGGTGCCAATTGGCGATGCAACCAGACTACGAAGAAAGTACGGAAAGACCATCAATTGGAGAGACTTACTCATCGCATAGCACGTTGGTGTGGGGCGCGGCACGAATCGTTAAAGCGAAAAGTTTTTCACACTCTGGATCGAGCTACAGCTCCCGCCGTCCTTCCATGGCTTTCAGCATGGTGATCTCGTCGGCATACTCAATGTCACTGCCAACCGGAATCCCCATAGCAATCCGCGTGACCTTGAGCCCGGCCCGCCGTAATTGTCCGGAAAGATAGACCGCGGTGGCCTCGCCTTCAACGGTCGGGTTGGTGGCAATAATCACTTCCTCCACCTGCCCGCCTTCCACGCGCCGCATGAGATTGGCGATGCGCAACTGCTCGGGCCCAACCCCATGCAAGGGGGAAATAGCGCCATGGAGTACGTGATAGGCGCCGTTGAAGTGCTTGGTCTTTTCGATGGCCGCAATGTTGGTGGGCTCCTCGACGACGCAAACCAGCCGCTGGTTCCGGGTTGCGCTGCTGCAATAAACGCAGGGATCAACATCGGTAATGTTGTTGCAGATCGAACACAGGCGCAGGCTGGCCTTCACGTCCCGGACTGCCGCAGCCAACGCCTCGGCATCCGCATCGCTGGCACGCAAAATGTGAAAGGCGAGCCGCTGCGCGCTCTTGCCGCCAACTCCGGGCAGCTTCTTGAGCTCGTCAATCAAGCGCGTCATCGGCTCCGCAAACTTAGCCATAAAAAAATAATCGAGTAATTGGGAAATTTCGTAATCGAGTAATTGAATTGCCGGAGAAATTACCCAATTACAAAATTACTCAATCTCACAATCCGGGAATTCCCATCCCTCCCAGCATGCCACCCATGGTGGACTGCATGGCCTGATCGACTTTCGCGCTGGCAGCATTCACCGCCGAGGTCACAAGGTCCTCCAGCATCTCCAGGTCCCCGCTCTTCGCCACTTCCGGGTCGATTTTGATGCTGAGCGCCTGCTTGCGGCCATTCATTTTGACGGTCACACTCCCGCCACCGGAGGAAGCCTCGACCACGGTTTCTTCCATTTTCCGTTGCAGGACTTCATACTGCTGCCTGGCCTGCGTGACCAGTTCCTGGATATTGAAGTTCGCCATGGCTACCTTTTTTCCTTGTAATCAATGATCGTCCGAATTTCCGCGCCGAACTTCTCTTTCATTCTTTGCACAATCGGGTCCTGCTCCGCCCGGCTGCGCCCGCTGCCACCATTCGCTGGGGAAGTGCCGGACACCGCTGGCGCTGTTCCTCCCGGAATCACCCTGGCTTTAACCGGTTTTCCCAGAACTCCGCTGGCGGTAGCCATGAGTATCCGCCTGGCATCCGCGCCAATTGACATTTCGATCACAGCGGCGGACGAAGCCACCTGGATGACCAGCTCGTGGCCCGCCACCTTCCATTCTCCAGTTTCCAGCAGGGAAACCAACATCCGCTGCCCGGATTCAGACAGCGCATTCAAAACCGCGCGCCGCAAGTCTTCAACCGGGGGCTCCGCTTCCACCGGAGCAGGAGCTGGAAGAGTAGGCGCTTGTTGATTCACCGCGGCCGGCGCGGCTGATCCCATGACTACAGGCGTAGCCGGGGCGCCAACCATTCGTGGTCCGGCGGTTCCCGGACTCTCGGCGGACATCTGCGGCTTGGAGCCACTCTTGCGGGCGCTATCGGCAGAAAAAGGCGAGACATAATTCGGCCTGGAAGCAGGGGTCTCGCTGCGCTGCGGGTTAGGGACCATGGTAGGTTTTCCCGCCGGGCGCGGGGCCTGGGGCACAATTACGCCACTCAGCAATTGCTCGAGCGGCAGCAACTTCTGCGCGTGGGCCATTTTGAGCAGGCCCAATTCCAGATGAAACCGTTGTTCCTGACGGTAACCCAATTCACTATGGGTGCGCAGCATGATCTGTAAATGCCGGATCAGGTCTTCTTCCGAGAACAGCTCAGCCACCCGAGCCACGCGCTGCCGTTCATCCCCGGAAATCTGGAGCAGGGAAGACTCGCCCCCCGCAACCTTGGCCACCACCGTGTTCCGCAAAAACCGCACCATCTGCCGGGCAAAATGAGTTGGATTCTGGCCATCGCCCAGCAAGCGATCCACCAGCTTCAACACTCCATCGCTCGAACCTTGGGCAACCATCTGCATCACATCTTCCAAAACGCTGGAGGAAACCGTCCCCACCAACTGGCGCACCGATTCCGCGGTCAACCTCCCATCGCTCGAGGCAATGGCCTGGTCCAGGATGGAAAGCGCGTCGCGCATTGAGCCATCGCCCGCCTCGGCCAGCAAGGCCAGGGCATCATCCTCAGCCTGAAAGTTTTCCCGGCCTACGAGGTCTTTCAACTGGCCAACGATCTCCTCAAACTTCACGGCTCGAAAGCTGAAATGCTGGCAACGGGAGCGGATCGTCTGTGGAATATCCTCCGGCGCGGTAGTCGCCAGCATGAACACTACATGTCCAGGCGGCTCTTCCAAAGTTTTTAGCAAGGCATTGAAGGCAGCATCGGTGATCTGGTGGGCTTCATCCAGAATGTAAATCTTGAACCGGTCGCGGGCCGGACGATAGCGCGCCGCCTCCCGCAGTTCGCGAATCTCGTCAATGCCGCGGTTGGTGGCGGCGTCAATCTCAATCACGTCCACGGAATTTCCAGCCCGGATTTCCGTGCAGGAGTCGCACACCCCGCAAGGCTCCGATACCGGATGCTCGGCGGACCGGCAATTCAGCGCCATGGCCAGAATGCGCGCAATCGTGGTTTTTCCAATCCCCCGGTGGCCGCTGAAAATGTAACCGTGGGCGATCCGCCCCTGCTCAATGGCGTTTTTTAAGGTACGGGTGACATGCTCCTGCCCAATCACCTGGGCAAACTTTTGCGGCCGATATTTACGCGCCAGGACTTGATAACTCATGGGGAGAGAACGTTCGATTATACGTGAGTCCCGAGCACGGCTCAGAATGACCGGGCAAAACTCTTGCCTGAAACCCAGCTCCAAGGTACGCTCATTAGATAAAAAAATGCCGCAAAGGAGATTCCCTTGCAACTCAAATTGGCGACTCGCAATGAAGACGGGGTTTTAGTTGTGGATTGTGCAGGCCGCATCGTGTTTGGCGATGAATCCGGCTATCTGCGCGATACGGTTAAACAATCGATTCAGGAAAATAAACGCATCATACTGAATTTAGGCGAGATCAACTACATCGATAGCGGAGGCTTAGGTACCCTGGTTGCCCTTTATACCTCGGCCAGCAGCGTCGGCGCCTCGATCAAGCTGGCAAGCCTGACCAAGCGAGTCGGCGACTTGCTCCAGGTGACCAAGCTGCTCACCGTGTTTGACGTGTACGACAACGAAGAAAAGGCCTTGGAAGCGTTCCGCAAAGTCGCAGCCTGATCAAAAATGTGTGGGGCCGGGGCTTACCCCCGGCTCTTTGCTTCTTCACATAATTTTTACAATCCCAGACCGCACCAAATTCCATCCCCGGCATATACTCACCCCATGCCGCACATTACTCCCAAGACCGGATCATTCTGCTGGATTGAGTTGACGACCACCGATCAGAAGGCCGCAAAAGCTTTCTATATGTCGTTATTTGGGTGGGGAGTTGAAGACTCTCCCATGGGCCCCAACGACTACTATTCCATTTTCAAACTCCAGGGCCGAGATGCCGCCGCAGCCTGCACCCTGCGTCCTGAGCAGAAGGGAATGCCGCCCAACTGGGGTATTTACATGTTAGTCGAAAACGTCGACGCGTCGGCCGAGAAGGCGGGGCAATTAGGCGGCAAAATATGTGTGCCTCCAATGGATGTTATGGACCATGGCAGGATGGCGGTTGTCCAGGACCCAACCGGCACAACTTTCTGTATCTGGCAGGCAATGAAGAACACCGGAATCGGAATCGCCGGAGAAGACGGCACCCTTTGCTGGGCCGATCTGAGCACAACCGATCCCGCGAAAGCGGGCAAATTCTACGAAGGGCTGTTTGGATGGAAGATCAGCGCGGGCGAGCACGATACTTCCGGATATCTGCACATCGAAAATGGCAAAGACTTTATCGGCGGAGTGCAGCCTTCCTCCATGCGCAATCCCAATGCGCCGCCTCATTGGCTGGCATATTTTCTGACCTCGAACTGCGACGCCACCGCGGCAAAGGCCAAGCAACTGGGCGCAAAATTCTTCCTTGAACCGATGACCATGGAAAATGTGGGCCGCATGGCGGTGTTGGCGGACCCCCAGGGCGCCGTGTTTGCCATTTTCCAGCCAATGCGGAAATAAAAGAGGCTACTTCGCAGAGGAAGGACGCACCTATCTGGATTTGGTAAGGAAGGGATTGTTCTCCCGTTCGTCGCCAATGGTAGTTAACGGTCCGTGCCCAGGCACGACTATCGTCTCATCGGGCAGGGTCAGCAACTTTTCGTGAACTGACCGGATGATCTTCTCAAACGACCCGCCAGGCAAATCCGTCCGTCCGATACTTCCGGCAAAAAGCGTGTCTCCGGCAATCAACTTTTTCTGAGCAGGGAAGTAGAGGCAAATACTTCCCTCGGTATGTCCGGGGGTGTGGATGACGTCCGCAGCCAGCGTCCCCGCGCTCACCGTATCAGCCTGCCCAACGCTCTGATCGATCTCCACTTTCCCCGGATCAGCCATACCGATCCAAGCCGCCTGTACGTCTAGCATCTTGAGCAAGGCATAGTCATTCTGATTGAGCAGGATGGGTGCTCCAGTGGCAGACCGCAGTTTCATGGCTCCGCCGACATGATCAAGGTGAGCGTGCGTAATGACAATCTGCTTTATTTGAAGATGGTGTTTACGAACAAGGGCAAGCACATCTTCAATGTCATCGCCGGGGTCAATCACGATTGCTTCGCGCGAGGTTTCATCGCCAATGACAGAGCAGTTGCACTGCAACGGGCCGACGGGGAGGATTTCGTGGATCATAAAAACGCGGTCATCGTCCGTCTAGCCTGTGGTCGTTGGCCAAAGACCAACGGTCAATGGCCAGCGGCTATTTTTTCGGTTGAGATTGCGACTGCGAGGACTGGTCTGACAGCACCGACTTGGAATGCGTCCCGCCCTTGGTTGCGAATATCGAAAGCGTGATCGAAGTCACAATGAAGATGATCGCAGACCAGGTTGTGGCCCTGGTAAGCGCGGTGGCCGCGCCGCGCGGCCCGAAGGCGGTCTGGCTGCCCTGTCCGCCAAAGGCGGCGGCGATGTCGCCGCTCTTGCCGCTTTGCAGCAGCACGACGCCAATCAGAAAGAAACAAACGATGATGTGAACGATAGTGATCAGTGTGATAATCATGTCAAATTTATGGTGCGGAAGGGGGGATTTGAACCCCCACGCCTTGCGGCGCCACCCCCTCAAGATGGTGTGTCTGCCAGTTCCACCACTTCCGCAATACTTTCTTTTAAATCAATCACTTGTCGAGGCAGGACCAGAGGGGTCCAGCTACTTTGCCAACCTCAGCATCCTACGCGGATAAACCAGCGCAGGGCCTAATCATGTTACCGTGTCCGGCAAAGTCGCGCAACGTAAGCGAGGGTGACTGCGAACTGAGAACCGTCCACCGAGAACTGTCTACCCTCCAGCGCTTGAATCGAATAAAGAGAAGGTTTGTCCTTCAGTTCTCCGATCTCAGTTCCCAGTTCTCCGCTTGTAACTAACTCCACAGCCGGTCCCATGATCGTTCCTGGTCCCACTGCGGGGTCGGCTCAAAATAGCCGGTCCCTGGGGCCAAATGCTGCTTCACCACGTCGTCATTTAACGTTACCCCTAGTCCGGGACGGTCCGGAACTTCAATCCATCCGTGGTTCACGACCGGAGTGCTGGTGTACTCCTGTACCAGGGACGACCACCACGGCACATCGAGCGAATGATTTTCCAACGCCAAAAAATTCTGGGTTGCCGCCGCGCAGTGCACGTTGGCCATGCAACTCACCGGGGTTCCGGCAAAGTGCATGGCCATCGGCACGCCATATTCCTCGGCCATATCGCCGATCTTGTGGGTTTCGAGGATGCCGCCCGAAGTCGCCAGGTCAGGATGAATTTTGCTTACCGCATGCTTCTCACACAAAACCTGGAACGGTTCCTTCAGATAAATATCCTCGCCAGTGAGAATCGGAGTGGGACTCTCATCCGAAATTTGCTTCAGCAGATCGGT
>CAZETZ010000117.1:0-10804 GCA_964514735.1 uncultured Acidobacteriaceae bacterium
TGCTCCGAAATAGTCCCTTCCACCTGCAAGCCACTATTTATCAGGTAGTTACCAATTGACCTATTTTTGGTGCAGTTGTAACCGGGCCGTAACATGGTTGCGCTACAAAATAAAGGATGAGTAGCGCAGCTTACGACACGCTCATCTTGTCCGACCTGCATCTGGGATCGCATATCAGCCGGGCCCCGGAGGCAATGCGCATGCTGCGTGAAACCAGCTTCCGGCGGCTGGTTTTGTTGGGAGACATCTTTTCTGATCTGAACTTTGGGCGGCTCACCAAAGACCACTGGAAATTCCTCGGCTACATTCGCAAGCTTTCTAACCCCAAACGTGAAGTCGAAGTCGTATGGGTGGAGGGAAATCATGATCAGGGGCTGACGAATGTCATGTCTCACCTGGTGGGGGTGAAGGTTTATCAAGAGTACACCTGGGAGTTTGAGGGGCGGCGGCATCTGGCGGTGCATGGGCACCAGTTTGATCGCTTTGCCGTGAACAATGTGTTATTGAGCAATCTTGGATCGTTTCTGCACTTGCAGTTGCAGAAACTGGATTTCAAAGACCGCCGGTTTTCTCGCTACGTGGACTTGCTGAACACTCGCTGGCTGCGGCTGTCCGCCAAAGTTGCCGCGGGCGCGATTGCGCAAGCGCGATTGTGGCAGGCCAGCCGGGTCTTCTGCGGACACACGCACGTGGCCATGCATCGCGAGCAGGATGGAATTGAGTACTACAACTCCGGCAGTTGGACCGATACCGAAGCCACCTACATCACTGTGGGCGCTGAAGGAGTGCGCATCCAGGAGTACAAAGACCCTAGCGCGGTCGCGCGCTTGAATACGGAGTCCGCCATCGAATTTTCCAATGATGTGGAATCCTCAGATGAAACGGAATTGGAACTCACCAGGAGCGCAAGCTGAGCCTTAAGCCCTTTCGAATCTATTGACTATAGGAGTCTTGGAGGATCGACCCAAAGGCCGTTCGGGTTGATTACTTTGGGCCTCAGCCCCTTTACTAAATTTTTACAGAACTGAACGAAGCTTTTGTTCGTCTATGCATATAGAAAGGGCAAAGTTAAAACGGGTGAGTCCGATGTCTTCCTGTGTTTGTCTCTCACAACCGCAATTTGTACCAGCATTGATCAAGGAGCCGAAGTTGAAGTTAAGTTTGGAAGTTGGCGAGCGCCGTGGATTGGCAGTGGTGTATTGCAAAGGACGGCTTGTGTATCGCGATGAGGCCGCGGCGCTCTCCGCCAAGGTGTCCGAAGTTTTGTCATGCGTGCGCCAGGTCGTGCTTGATCTGAGCGACGTGGAAACCATCGATAGCGCCGGTTTGGGAGAGCTGGTGGCGGTGCTGAATCGTGCCCACGCTGACGGACGGGCGGTGAAATTGGCCGCGCCGAATCCGCGCGTTTACAGCCTGTTGCGTCTTTTCCATCTCACGTCGTTGTTTGAAATCCATTCCACGGTGGATGCGGCAATTCTGACGGGAGAGCCGGCCGGGTTGAGCCGGGCCCAGTAATTTTCAGTTCTGCAACTCCGAGCGATAGCGTCCGCCCCGTTCGGCCGCGATGTTCTCCGCTACCTTCAGAAATGCCCGGGCTGCATGAGAAATACTGGCAGCCTTGCGGTAGACCAGTCTTAGCTTCCGGTGCAGGCGCAGGTCTTTTACCGGGACGCTCTTCAGTTCTCCGTTCGCCAGTTCGTTTTCCACGCTGATCTCGGGAAGGAACGCCACTCCATTGCCCGCGGCGACAAAATTCTTGATGGCTTGTAAGGTGGGGAGCTCGACCGCCATGTGAAGCGGAGTTTTGTGACGCTTGAATGCCTCGATTACCTTTTCGCGATATGGGGAGGAGACGTTGTGGGCCACAAATGACTCGGTCCCTAATTGCTGAATGCTGATCTCCCGCTCGGATGCCAGAGGATGTTTCGGCGGTACCACGAACACCAGTTCGTCCTGATAAACCACCACTGATCGCAACTGGGGACTTTGCGGATCGTAGGTCAGGACGCCCAGTTCGCAGTTGTGGCGGAGGATATCTTCTGGAATGTTGCGGCCCAGCGAGCGCTGTACCGCGATTTTAATCATGGGGTGCAGCCGGCGGAACTCCGCCAGCACCGGAAGCAAATAGAGGGCAGTCAATTCGTTGGCGGCGATGGACAGTTTGCCCTGTTGCAACTGGCGCAGTTCGAGGAGCGCTTGGCGCGCGCCCTGGCGAAGATTCAACAACTTTTCTGCGTGGTCTTGCAGGACTTGCCCCACGTCCGTGAGGCGGCCCTCGCGGGAGGAGCGGTCAAACAGAGGCTCCCCGATCTCGTCTTCCAGTTTACGGATGGTCTGACTGATGGCGGATTGGGTGCGATGGAGCTTTTCCGCGGCGCGGGAAAAGCGGCCTTCCTGGGCCACGGTGACAAAAACTTCCAGTTGAGCAAGATCCATGCGCCCTCCCAGTTAGGCTCAAGGGCATTAGTATAGCTGATAAGTTAACTTTGTCTAATAGTAACCATTAAAATTATAAGCTTTGCTTTTATTGGGAGATGTGAGTAGCATAGTAATCATTGGTTGGAGGGCTGGTCCGCTTATGGCACGGGAGCGAATTACAGTGTTCGATACAACTTTGCGGGACGGCGAACAGTCTCCCGGTTGCAGCATGAACGTGGCAGAGAAACAGCGGCTGGCCCGGCAACTGGACCGTCTCGGAGTCGATGTAATTGAAGCTGGTTTTCCCATCGCCTCAGACGGGGATTTCACCGCGGTGCAATCCATTGCCGCGGAAATCCGGCGTCCGGTTATTTGTGGACTGGCGCGCGCGGTGCCGCAGGACATCGAGCGGGCCTGGGGAGCGCTGAAGGGCGCGGCGCGTCCGCGGATCCACGTCTTTTTGGCGACCTCCGATATTCACCTGCAATACAAACTCAAGCTGACGCGCGAGAAGTGCCTGGTGCAGGCGCGGGATGGGGTGCGCCTGGCGAAGTCGTTGTGCGCGGACGTTGAATTTTCACCGGAAGATGCTACGCGCACGGACATGGATTTCCTTTGCGCGGTGCTGAATGCGGTCGTAGAAGCGGGGGCGACGACGCTGAATATTCCCGATACGGTCGGCTTCACCGTGCCGGCGGATTTCGGCGCGACGATTAAAACCGTGGTGCAGCGCGTACGGGGTGTAGGGCAGGGCGTAGTAATTTCCGCGCACTGTCACAACGATCTGGGTTTGGCGGTTGCCAATTCGCTGGCCGCCGTGGAAGCCGGGGCGCGCCAGGTCGAATGCGCGGTCAACGGAATTGGCGAGCGCGCCGGCAACGCCGCTTTGGAAGAGTTCGTGATGGCATTGCGAGTACGCGGGGACCAGTATCCGTATGACACTGCGGTTGTAAGCGAGCAGCTTTATCCCACCAGCCAGATGTTGAGCGAAGTCACAGGGGTTTCCGTGCAACCGAATAAGGCCATCATTGGGCGCAACGCCTTTGCCCATGCGGCCGGCATTCACCAGGATGGCATGATCAAGAATCCCTTGACCTACGAGATCATTACTCCGCAGACCGTGGGCGTACCGGATTCAACTCTGGTTCTGTGCAAGCACTCCGGGCGGCATGCGCTGGGTCAGCGCTATGAGCAGTTGGGGTACGTGTTTGACCGGAGGCAGTTAGACGATATGTATCGGCGCTTCATCGTGCTGGCCGACAAGGTCAAGCGCGTAGAGGACACTCACCTTCGCGAACTAGCCAAAGAGATGGGCGCTCCCACCGCGAGCGCCATGTCTGCGGCCAACTCCACGGGCGAAAGAGAGTCGTTTCCGAAGGCATTTCCCGCCGCATTACCGTCGGACCCGCGTGCCGGGCATGAACATCATGGAGAGCAGGAAGATTATCTTTGGGGTGTGTAAGCGCAAGAACTCCCGGTCATAGTTTGCCATCTGCCTTCGGTAATATTCTTTATCTGCAGCATACCGTCATTTACAATTTCGCTGTCGCCACCTTGTTTTCTGCACGGTTTTTGGCCTGCTGGAACAATTTCGCGTGACCCGTCCGTAAAACTGAATGCGGTTCTGAAGGACATGCTCTTAAAAATTACGGTTGTGGCTGGGGACGGTATTGGTCCCGAAGTTACCGACGAAGCTGTGCGCGTTCTGGAGAGTGTGGGCGAGGTTTTTGGCCATCAACTTTCCATTACAAAGAAGGACATTGGCGGGGTCGCGCTGCTTTCCAGCGACGATCCTTTGCCCAAGGACACGCTACAGGCTTGCATTTCTTCGAGCGCCGTTTTGTTGGGAGCAGTAGGCGGGCCGGCCTTTGACAATTATGCGGGCAACCTCCGCCCGGAGGCTGGATTGCTGCGTTTGCGACGGGAGCTGGGGGTGTTCGCCAATCTGCGACCTGCGACTTGTTTTCCCGGATTGGAAGATTGCTCTCCCTTGCGGCCAGAGCTGGTGCGCGGGACCGACATGATGATTGTCCGCGAGCTGCTGGGCGGACTTTACTTTGGAGAGCCGCGGTTGATTCATGGGCCGGCCGGCTCGCGGGTTGCGACCGACACCATGCGTTACGGTGAGCGGGAGATTGAGCGCATCGCCCAGGTTGCATTTCAGTTGGCGCAGACCCGCCGGGGAAAAGTGCTTTCCATTGACAAAGCCAACGTCCTCGATTGTTCGCGCTTGTGGCGGGATGTGGTCCAGCGTGTGGCTGTCCAGTTCCCCGGGGTGACCGTCTCCCACATGTATGTGGATGCGGCGGCCATGGCCCTGGTAGCGCGCCCGGCGGAGTTCGACGTAATTCTTACCGAGAACATGTTTGGCGACATTCTCTCCGACGAAGCGGGAGGCATTATTGGATCGCTCGGTTTGTTAGGTTCAGCCAGCGTGGGGGGGCCGGTGGCGCTGTATGAACCGGTGCATGGGTCCGCGCCCGACATCGCCGGTAAAGGAATCGCTAATCCGCTGGGAGCGATTATTTCCATTGCGCTGATGCTGCGGCACTCCTTCAAGCTGGAGGAGGAGGCGAAGTGCGTGGAATCCGCGGTGGCGCAGGTGCTGTCGGAAGGGCATCGCACGCGTGATCTGGCAAAAAGGGAGCAACCGGCGCTCACCACCAGCCAAATGGGACAGAAGATCGCTGACGCTATTCCCAAAAGATTGCGTCTCCGCGGTGTTTCCTGAACCGGGAACGCTGTCTGACAGTTTGCAGGATTTAACCGTCATGCCGTCACCACGGGCGGGTAGAATCCGTTCGTGGTCCAGGTACGGTCCTGTCCCGAGATGCTTTCCAAATGCGCCAATCCTGAGTGTTCCGCTGTTTTTCTCTATCTAAATCAAGGGAAACTTTTCCGCCTGGAAACCGGTGGAATGGCCGGCACGAGCGAGAAGTCCTCCAACGGCTTCAACGAAAAAGCTTCCGAACGCAAGCTGGAATATTTTTGGCTGTGTGTGGAGTGTTCGCGGTCCATGACCCTTGCCTATGACCGCGCGTCGGGGATCAGTACTCGGCAAACTCTGAATGAGGCGGCAGTGGCAGCCTCGGCGTCTTAGCATACTCCAGGCCACAATCAGTGCATACGGAAGGCTGGTTTTTGCCGTGGCCGGCGCTTGCGCCTGGTCAGGCTTCGGGTCGCCTAAAATTAAATGCCCATTTGCTGCTGGGTTTACTGCTCCAGAGTTTGCCGGTGATGACGGCGGTCCCGTCTGGCCATCGGTCACCCACCAATAGTCCGTCCAGGATGGGGCCACTCCCACTGCAAACAGAAAATATGCGAGTACGAGTGCAAGAATAGCCGCGCTAATTCTTGGTGAAAGGTCTCGCATTGTGGCGTCTGAGTTTAATTTCGTATGGTCTCAAACTCCCCCGTAAGCTTGCTGTGACGGAGCATGGCCGCCTCCACCAATGCCCGAAAGATGGCCTGGGAATTCTCGTCGGTGTCCACGGACCGCTCGGGGTGCCACTGCACGGCCAGGACAAAGTGATCGGGCACTGTGCCTTCTATGGCCTCGATAATGCCGTCATCGGGGCAGCGGGCCACGACCCGGAGGCCGTCTCCGATGACGCCGGCGGACTGGTGGTGACTGGAGTTGGTTGGGATTGAAGTCTGTTTTTTTACGATGCCCGCCAGCATTGAGCTGGGAGCAATTTCAATCTTGTGCGCGATGGGAATGCTGCGTCCGGCTTCGTGGTTGATCGGGGACTCGATGTGTTGGACCAGGGTCCCGGAGCGATAGACGTTGAGAATCTGCAATCCATAACAAATTCCCAAGACGGGTTTGCGCATGTTGTAGGCATCTTGCAGCAGTAGTTCATCGACGGTGTCGCGCTTAGGGTCCGAAGCTTCTGTTTTGGGGTGGCGCAGGGCGTCGTACTTTGCGGGATCGACATCCGCATTGCTACCCGGCAGCAACACGCCGTCACAGCGCTCGATCAACTTCATCGCCTCGCCAGGAAGCTTGTCCAACGGGATGGTCACCGGTTCTCCCCCTGCCAGCTCTACCGCCCGCGCATATTGCGGCAGGGCCCGTTCCCCGTACTTATGGTCGGTGGAGTGGGGCATGGGGATGGCGATGCGAGGGAGCATAAAATCAATTGTATCGCCTCCTCAGTTCGCGATGCCGTATCCAGCTAAGCATAAGCAAATAAAGCCCTGACTTTAACTTCAAAAATAAGTCTTGACATATAAACACTGTTATACTTAACTATAACACTATAACGTCGGTCCCAAACGGATTCAACGTGCGCCGGCCGGGGTGACTCTGGCCTGGAACCAACGAGAAAACTTTTCAAGGAGAATGAAAAATGAGATCCCTGCATTTCATGTTGTTCGTGGTTTTGATGTCGCTTTCAACCGCGGCTTTCGCGCAGTCGGACGCGCAAAAGTCTTTCGACAAACTGAAAACCTTGGCGGGTTCCTGGGAAGGTGTGATGAAGACCGACCCGCCTGCACCTGAGGCAGATGGCAAGCATGTACAAACCACATTGCGAGTGACTTCCCTGGGAAACGCGCTGATGCACGAGATGAGGATCGAAGGCAGGCCGGACGATCCGATCACTATGCTTTACATGGACAACGATCGCCTGACCCTCACACACTACTGCGATGCCGGAAACCGTCCGCGGATGGTGGCCAAGGCCTCAGCCGACGGAAAGACCGTGGACTTTGATTTCTCCGATGTCGCCGGCGGCACGCAGTACGGGCACATGCACCATGCCGTCTTTACTTTCATTGATGCGAACCATCACACCGAGGACTGGACTTTCATGATGCCCGGTGACAAACCGATGCACGCGCACGCCGACCTGCAGCGAAGCAAATGATGCCGTAATTTCGTCTGCATAGTGCACGGCGTGTACTCTGGTTTTCTACATTTCCCTAATTTCTACAAGATGGTTAATCTGTGGTGGTTCGATATGCCGATGGGAATTTTTCGATATAGCAATTAGCTTTTGGCTTTTGTTGAAAGGACTAACGCTATCTCGAATGGGTGAGGCCGCAAAAGCAAGTCTGTAAAGGCAATCTGGAAAACAGGATGGACCGTGAGTGGAACGACAGTCAGCCGATTTACCGCCAACTGCGCGACCGCGTGGTGGCGATGATCCTGGACGGCGTGCTCAAGGAAGGTGATCCGCTGCCCTCAGTGCGCAATGTTGCCGCTGAGTATCGTGTGAATCCGCTCACGGTCCTGAAGGGCTATCAGGAGCTGGTGGACCAGGAACTGGTCGAGAAGAGGCGGGGGCTGGGAATGTTTGTGAAGGACGGCGCACGATCTTTGTTGCTGAAGGGGGAGCGTCAGAAGTTTCTGGCTGAGGAGTGGCCGCGAATCTACGAAAACATTCAGCGGCTTGGCTTGACCGCAGAAGAGTTGCTGAACGGCAACGCTGCTTCCAAGACCGCTGCGAAAAAGAAGGAGGAGCACTGAGCTATGGCCTACATCGAAGCTCGTGGTCTGCGCAAAGCTTTCGGATCAACGGTTGCACTCGATGGCGTGGATCTGCATGTGAACCAAGGGCGGATTCTCGGACTCATTGGCCCCAATGGCGCGGGTAAGACAACCGCGCTGAACGCAATCCTTGGGCTCACTCCGTATGGGGGCGAGCTCAAGGTGCTGGGACGTAATCCCTGGACTGAGCGGCACAATCTCATGTGCGATGTCTGCTTCATCGCTGATGTTGCTGTGCTGCCCCGCTGGATGCGAGTTTCGCAGGCATTGCAGTACATGGCGGGCGTGCATCCCCGATTCGACCGAACCAAGGCTGAGGGCTTTCTTGCGAAGACTTCGATTCGACACGCCAGCAAAGTGCGGGAATTGTCCAAGGGCATGGTCACCCAGCTCCACCTCGCTTTGATCATGGCGGTGGATGCAAAGCTGCTGGTGCTGGACGAGCCGACGCTGGGACTGGACATCCTTTATCGCAAGCAGTTCTACGACTCGCTGCTGAACGACTACTTCGACCGTCAGCGCACGATCCTGGTGACGACGCACCAGGTGGAAGAAGTGCAGCACGTTCTTACTGACCTCATGTTCATCCATCGCGGACGCATCGTCCTCAATTGCAGCATGGATGAATTCGAGTCGCGCTATCAGGAGGTCGCAGTTCATCCTGAGCAACTTACGGCGGCGCGAGCGCTCAAACCAATGTACGAACGCCAAATCTTTGGACGAAGCATCTTGCTTTTCGATCGCGCGGACCGCCAGCAACTCGCTGGGTTGGGCGAGGTACGAACACCAAGCATCGCGGACTTGTTCGTTGCGGTGATGACCAATCACACAGAACAGAACCAGGGAGCGGCTTAATGAATACTCAATCGAGTGCGGTGCCCGAGTCCTTTGAATCGCAGAGAGTCGTCCCGGCGGTTATGTCGGCCACGAAGCCTTTCTACTGGTCAGTGCGCCGCGAGTTATGGGAGTACCGTTCGATCTACATCGCGCCGCTGGTAGTTGCCGGTCTTATGTTGCTTGGGTTTCTGATCGCAACTCTTGGCAAGGCCCTGACAACAGAAGATTTGGCACAGCGTCGTGCGGTGCTCGAGGAGCCGGAAACATTTGCGGCCCTTCTCATTATGGGGACTACTTTCATCATTTCGATTTTCTACTCGCTGGAAGCTTTGCACGGCGAGCGCCGCGATCGCAGCATCTTGTTCTGGAAATCGCTGCCAGTATCGGACCTCACTACCGTACTTTCCAAGGCGAGCGTTCTGTTGCTGGTCCTGCCGGTGCTGACGTTTGCGATCACGTTTGTTACGCAATTCATCATGTTGCTGGTCAGCAGTGCAGTGCTGGCGGCAAGCGGCTTGAGTGTGGCGACGTTATGGACGCGGTGGGTTGAATTCTCGCTGATGGTTTTCTATCACCTGCTCGCCGTCCACGTGCTCTGGTATGCGCCAATTTACTGCTGGATGCTGCTGGTGTCCGCTTGGGCGCGTCGCGCGCCATTTTTATGGGCCTTTGTGCCGCCGCTTGTGATCGGCGTTATTGAAAAGATCACACTCAATAGCTGGCATTTCGCTCATTTTTTGGGATACCGCTTGAGTGGCGACCTGGCTGGCGCGGCGTTCTCCAAGGGCACCATGGGAGTGGATCCGATGTCGGCGCTTACTCCGGGAAGATTACTGACGAGCGCCGGCTTGTGGACTGGCCTCATTTTTGCCGCACTATGTCTTGTTGGCGCGGCGTGGATGCGGCGTTATCGTGGACCAATGTAATTGCTCACGATCACGAATCACGGTGGCGAGCTAAAATTATTGAATGCATCCAACTCCTCGACCTCCTCGATTGCTTTGGGTGCCCTTACGGGTGCTGGTCGTGACTTTTCTGTTTACGCTGATGGCGTTTTCGATCTCTCTGCTATTGGGGATTCTGATTACGATGACATTTGCCGGACTGCACCACAGGCCGCCAAACCTGACGTTGATTTACCGCCATATTGCCCCAACCGTGGCGGCCTGGGTAGGGACCGCTGTAATGATCGTCGCAGTGGTGATGGAAGTGCGGCACTATCAACAAGCCAAGGTGCTGGCTGCGATTGAGCGGACGAGCTAACGCCCTGGAAACAACGCTGGTTTGTCGCTTTTCTCGTCTGCGCTACAATACTCAAATGTCCCAAGCTGCGCCGGTCATCACGCGCCAACCGGCCGATGTGGTCCGTCAAACCCCCGTCTCGCAGGCCTCGAACGGTATCTGCTATGCCGTTGCCGGGGAAGTGACCGTTTCCAGCACGGACTTGGAACGCATGGTGGCCGCCGTACCCATAACGGCTGCAGCCGCGCTGGCGCGGAAGGCTTATTACTTCGTTCCGCTGACGGTAAATCAGGGCGATGAGACGGTGATTGCTGAACGTTACGATGTGGCGCTCAGTGACAACGCGGTTTGCCACCGCAATTTGAATCTCGGCGACTCGCAGTGCGTGTTTATCTCCACGCGATTGATGGATGACAAGTTTTCTGTCGCCTTTGAGTTTTATATCAACGTGGGACACGCGGTAGTGGAGCGGGCCGGGGTCTCGCAGGCTTTTGCGGATTTGGTTTGGAAGCAGGTGGAAGCGAACGTGAAGGGCGAGACTTCGCTCGATGCCTGGGAGTCGCGCAAGCTGTCCACTAGTTTGGGCCCAAACACCGAGAAACATAAGAACGAATATTTTGCGGCCGCATTTTCGGATGCGATCTCGATCTATTTGCTGTCGTTGTTCCTGGATGTGGATTACTTTGATCTGCGCGAGCGGGACTATCCGCTGCTGGCCCCGTCGGCCATGGCTGAACGCTTAAGGAAAGTCGCCGAGTTGTTTCCGGCGAATCCCGGGTTTGAGTTTGCGGTGTACTACAAGCGGCGAGGCTA
>CAZETZ010000118.1:0-6794 GCA_964514735.1 uncultured Acidobacteriaceae bacterium
CGAGCTTGATTTGTTCGACGCCCACCAAGGCGAGCTTGCCGCGGTATTCATTTTCTTCCAGCGCGCCGGCAATACAACCAACCCACGCCAGCACACTCTGTCGAATTTCAGCGGGCATTTCGCCGCGAGTGACGACATCGGAAACCGCCAAACGGCCTCCCGGCTTGAGTACGCGGAATGCCTCGCGCAGCACGCGGTCCTTGTCGGCGGAAAGATTGATCACGCAATTGGAGATAATCACGTCAACCGAATTGCCGGGCAGCGGGATGTTTTCGATCTCGCCTTTGAGAAACTCGACGTTCCCGGCCCCGGCTTTGCGCTTGTTCTCATTCGCCAAAGCCAGCATTTCATCGGTCATGTCCAGGCCGTAAGCCATGCCGGTGGGACCAACCCGTTGGGCAGAGAGCAGTACATCGATGCCGCCACCGGAGCCGAGATCGAGAACGATTTCTCCGGGATTCAACTGGGCCAGAGCGGTTGGGTTCCCGCAGCCCAACGAAGCGAGCAAAGCTTCTTCGGGAATCTGGCCGGCTTGTGATGCATCGTACAGGTTCGACGTGATGGGATCGCAGGAACCACTTGTCCTGGAAGGACTGCTGCCACAGCACGAACTGCCACCGCTGGTCGCCCGCAATGCCGCTTGCCCGTATTTCTCTTTTACGACTTCTTTTATATCCGCCTGGTTCATAACGCCTCCTGCTCGCAGAGCTGGACGATTGACTCCGGTTTCAGCGCCCGGTTGCGGGTGCAGCATTCCGCGTAAAGAAATTGGAGCAATTTTCTGAGCGCTTCGGTGTTGGCGGTGTAGCGCAGGAAAGTGCTCTCGCGGCGCACCTCAACCAGGCCTTCGTGCTTGAGTTTGTCCAGGTGATGAGACAGGGTCGAATTTGGAATGTCGAGCTCTTCCTGAATCTCGCTGACCACCAGGCCATCCGGATGGGCGGTGAGCAGCAACTGCATGATCCGGAGCCGAGCCTCAGTTCCCATGGCGGAGAACATGTCGGCATACCTGGTGACCTGTTCGGAGGATGGACGCGCAGTACACGCTTGCATATTTCTATAATTGCAGAAATATGGTTTCTAGTCAAACAAATAAGTTGCGGATTATCCCAGGGCCGGCAGCAGTCCCGAAGATCCCAGCAGAAAGATGGAGCCGACTACCAGGCTATACGCGGCAGTTCCTGCTGTGATGGCAAACTGAAACTTGGGCAAATGTGTGCTGGCCCCGAACAAGCCCGCCGCGGTGGCTGTCATGATGGTATTCATGGCCAGCAACCCGGCCAGGAACATGCCCAGCCCGAGAAATCCCTTCCCCAGCCCTCCCAGGTTCGCAGCCAGTAAGAAGATCAGCAACTGGCTGGGAGTTTCCGCCCCCAGGCCGTGGATTACGCCGATTCCAAAAACTGACTTTGTATCGTAGTTCCGGTTCGAAGCTTCGGGTCTGGGTGAATGCGGATGCCAGTGTCCGCGAAGTTTCCAATGAAACCAGCGCGCGGAGTTGACGATGAGCGCAGCGCGGCTGCGTGGCGTGTAGTTACCATTGAATAGCGATCCAAGAACGTAGATACCCAGCAGCACCAAAGTGAGGCCAACCAGCCGCTCCGCGATGCTATCGATGCGATGGGGGAGCGACAATTGAAAGAACACAACCATACTGCCCAACACAGCGACCGTCGCCGCATGTCCTAAAGCGTAGATCAGTCCCAGACGCATGGCTGTGCGGGGGTCCGTCTGCACGCTGCTGATGTCCGAAATGGCCGCGATGTGATCGTAGTCGAATCCGTGGCGGAAACCCAACATAGCGGCGGAAAGGAGCGCTAATTCGAGGCTAGTGCCAGGAACGCTCATACGACATGAACCCGGTCGAAGACTATGGCGAGGATCAGCACGGCATTTTCATGAAGGTCCGGAACACCGTAATTTTACTACCTTTACGGCACTACTCACCTGGACATTGTCCACGGGTACAGGTAACCGCACAGGGGTGTTACGTGGCCCATTGTATGGCACGAACGTGGAGTTGGTAACTTGCTAACCCCGCCATGCGGAAATAGTCTTAGGGCGATGTCACCCAAGGCGCTCATCTTCTCCTCCGACCAGGAGACATCGCGGCTAGTAAGCCAGGCTCTCACCGAGTTTGGTTTCGAGGTCGAAGCCTGCGTGGAAATTTTTGCGGCGGTGGAAAGACTCACCAGCGGCGGTTTCCAGGTGATCGCCGCCGACTGGGATGACGGTGTGGAAGCCAGCTTTCTGCTGAAAACCGCCCGTGAATTGAAAGCCAATGCGGAGGCCTTCACCATCGCACTGGCCAGGCCCGAGGTTGGCGAGGCCGCCAGACGCGCGGGCGCCAACTTCCTGTTGAAGAAACCGGTCCTTCCTGGGCAGACGCGGCAAACCTTGCTGGGATGCCAGGAGTTCTCCGCGCGGTTTCAAGGGGCGCAGTTGGTCCCGATCGAGCCGGCACAAGTTGCCAATCCTTACAATCAGCTCCTCAATCCGCCGGCGCCTCCTCCGCCCACCCGCGTGGCGCCAACGTTCTTGAAGACAAACCCGCTTCCGCCCTCCCCCACCGCAAAAGCGGAGTCGGTCACGTCTTTGGAGGACGATGTAGTCGCGCTGGGCGAGCATCTGCATGCGGTCCCCAAGAGCCTGCCGCTTAGCGGAGAGCAGTTTCGGCGGTCTTCGATTCAAACTTTGTTTTCCAATGCTCCGCAAGTGGTCTCGCACAAGCCGGGCATCAAACTCGACCTGAGGAAATTCTGGCGCGGCTCGGTCTATGGGTTCGTGTTGCTGGCGGGTGGTTTGTTCCTCTACCTGCCCGCGCGCACCGGGGCGCTGGCCGCGAGCGCAAAGGCGTTCTGGAAAGCTACGCGCGAAACCGTGCAGAGTACCTTCGCTCCCAAGCGGAAAGAACCTGTCCTGGCCGCGGTGCCGCCGCTGGATTTCAATCCTTCCCTGCTGCCGGACCGGGTGGAGAGAATCTCAGTCGATGCCGCTCCGAAATCGGACTTGACGGCCCCTGAGGTCAACATGGCTTACAGCCCGGCGCACCCCATGGAAGCGCTGGCCCAGATCGATCCCTTGCCACTGCCGCAACTACAGGCGCCAGGCACACCGTTGCAGCCCTCCCCGCATGTCTTGTACGAAAATGTTCCACAGAGTTTGCGGATCGCGCCGCAGGTTGTATCGGTCCGGGATTCTGGTCTGAAGCCTTCCCCCTCGCTGCTTGCCCTGCTGGAGCCGGTGAAGGTGGACGAAGAAGTGGCCGACAAACTGGTGGTACGAAAGGTTTCGCCGGTGTATCCGGACCAGGCCCTGCGCAGTGGAATGCAGGGCACGGTGGTGCTGCAAGCCCTCATCAGCCGCGAAGGCATGGTCGAAGATCTCAAGCTGATGGGCGGGTCGCTGATTTTGGGTGAAGCCGCCGTGGCCGCGGTCCGGCAGTGGCACTACCAGCCCTACTTCGTGAATGGACGTCCCGTCGAAACTCAGACCCAGGTCACCGTGGAATTCAAGCTGCCCGCTGTCGCCGTTGCGGGGACCCCAGTTGCCAAGCCGTAGTCCGTGTACGAATCCTTCCAGATTTCACAACTTTTTACATCTTTTTGCCGCCATTTGACACCTGGACCTTAGGTCCCACATATGTTTTGTTTAGCGGCCTACACTAATCGGCATGAAAGCCAGGCGACCCAGCAGCGAACGGACACAGCTCATCTTCTTGCTGGAGCTGGCCATCGTGCTGCCGGCCGCGGCACTGGTAATCCTTGGCGCCGTGCACTTGCGGTCCATTCAACGCGACCGTTCGGTTGAAGCCGCGATCCAACGAGATTTTTCCCAGGTGCTGACGATCTCCTCCAAGCACATTAATCAAAAAGCACGGGGTTTGATGGACGACGTGCGCGCGCACTTTCCGGAACCACAAGCGGCCTGCCCCCAAGCCCTGGACCGGTTGTTGACCGAGTATCCGTATATCGCGCATGTTTTTATCTACACCGACGGGGGCCTGCTGGTGCGCTCCCAGCCAAAGCGCCTGGAAGATGCGGGATTTCGCGACGAAGCCGACGATTTTGGCAAGACCGTCCCCATGCTGGCGATGAATCGCGATAACTATGTGGAAGAACTCGAGCACGGCGAGTCCAAGGGCATGTATTACATCCCGGCCACCAACTGGGCGGTGCGCGGCAGCCAGCACATGATTTACCAGCCGGTTGAGATGTTCATTGTCAAAGACAAGCAGTCTGGCAAAACCGTATTGGCGGGCATGGGTTTCGACGCCGATTACATCAAATCCACATTTTTCCCGCAGATGCTGGACGAGGTGGTGAGCCAGGACCTGGCCGACAGTGAAAACGGAAGAAACCGCGCGGCCGTGATGGTGCACGTCCGCAGCGACTCCGACCCTCTTGCCGCCTCGAACGGGTGGGACGGCGGGACCCCGGAAGTCGAGCGCGATTTGGGCGGGTTCTTTCCGGTGTTAACCATGGCCATCAAGCTCCGGGGGACGACCACCGCTGCCATTGCCCAGCGCTTCATGCGCACCAGCTTTTTGACCTTGACCGTCCTCGCGCTTTTGCTGGCCGGGGGGATTTATCTGACCCATCGCAACGTGAGCAAGGAATTAGCGCTGGCGCGTTTGAAGTCGGATTTTGTTTCGAACGTTTCCCACGAGCTGCGCACGCCCTTGTCTCTCATTCGCTTGTATGCCGAGACCCTGGAGCTGGGGCGAATCTCCAGTCCGGACAAATTTCAGGAGTATTACCAAACCATCCGCAAGGAGAGCGAGCGTCTCACGGGACTGATCAATAACATCCTTGACTTTTCACGCATTGAAGCCGGACGCAAAGAATACGAATTCCGCGAGACCAACCTGCAGGAACTGGTCCGTAACACACTGGAGTCTTACCGCTACCAGATCGAGCAAAGCGGGTTCACCTTCGAGGAACAGATCGATGAAAAAGTCCCTGCGCTGCGGGTGGACCGGGAATCCATCGCGCGGTCGTTACTGAATCTGGTGAACAACGCGCTCAAGTATTCGCAGGACCGGAAGTATATCGGGGTGAACCTCTATCGCCAGCAGAGTTCGGTGAAGCTGGAGGTGGTGGACCACGGAATTGGCATTCCGCCGGAGGAGCAGACGAAGATTTTCGACAAATTTTATCGTGTCGGCGATCCCCTGGTGCACAACACCAAGGGAAGCGGATTGGGTTTGGCGCTGGTGCGTCACATTGTAAGAGCTCATGGGGGAGAGGTCGCGGTGGACAGCGAGCCTGGACGCGGCAGCCGGTTCATCATTACCTTGCCGTTGAACCTGGAAGGACACACCGCGTGAGCACGGAACCGCGTATGGCCAAGATCCTGATCGTGGAAGACGAACCGAACATGGTTTCCGGTTTGCGCGACAACTTCGAATTCGAGGGATACAGCGTGATCACCGCGCAGGACGGAGTGTCCGGACTGAGCCGGGCGCTGGATGAATCGCCGGACTTGGTCCTGCTCGATGTAATGATGCCGCGCATGAGCGGGCTCGACGTGTGCAAGCAGTTGAAGTCAAAGAGGCCGTCGATCCCGGTCATCATGCTCACGGCGCGTGGACAGGAAGTGGACAAGGTCGTTGGACTGGAGCTGGGGGCCGACGACTATGTCACCAAGCCCTTCTCCATTCGCGAATTGCTGGCGCGGGTCAAAGCGGTCCTGCGGCGCGCCCATACCGTGCCCAAAGAGCAAGACCGGTATTTGTTCGGGGAAATTGAAGTGGACATGCGCAGTTGCCAGGTTTCCAAGAATGGCCGCGCCCTGGATTTCTCATCCAAGGAATTCGATCTGTTGAAGTATTTCCTTTGTCATGCCGGGGAAACGCTGAGCCGCGACCGCCTGTTGCAGGAGGTGTGGGGATACGACCACTTTCCCACGACCCGCACGGTGGACGCGCACATCGTCCGCTTGCGGCAAAAGTTGGAACCGACCCCGGAAGAGCCAAGGTACATCCTCACGGTGCATGGCACCGGGTACAAGTTTGTTGGCTGAGTTTCGAAACAGATTTTGGAGCGCATCAAAATGTCCGTAGCTGAATGGAACAACTCAACTGCTTTAGCGGCGTATCCGGACCCGACTCTTGTTGCGATGAAACAGGAAGATCGGCGCGGGACGCGCGTGGATGACGGCCAATTGATCCGACGGGCCCAGCAGGGGGACACAGCGGCCTTTGAAGAACTGGTGCGGCAATATGATCGCGCCGTATTGCGTCTGGCCATTCATTTGACCGGGTCGCTCGAGGATGGGCAGGACATTTATCAGGAAGCGTTTTTGCGGGCCTACGTCAATCTCAAGAACTTTCGCTTTGAGTGTTCTTTCTATACCTGGATCTACCGCATTGTCACCAATCTTTGCCTGGACCATTTGCGCAAGAAACATTCGCGCATGCGAGACCTGACCACCACGATTTCACCGGACGGCGAAGAAGAAAAAGTTGTGGAACGCATGCCGGACCCGAGCGCCAACGCCAGCCCGGAACGCAGCCTGGCCGGGCGCGAGTTGAGAGACCGCATTTCCCAGGCATTGGGAACACTGACTGCGCGGGAACGCACGGTTTTTGAGTTGAAGCATTATCACGGACTCAGGTTGCGCACAGTGGCGGGAATGCTGAATACGACCGAAGGCACGATCAAGAACACGCTTTTCCGCGCGACCCACAAGTTGCGTTTCGAACTGGCAGGCGCCCGATAGCCTGTAGCGCGGGCACTCCTGCCCGCGCTGCATACGTCGTCAATGAACCTTCGGGCTGTAGCTTTCGCTTC
>CAZETZ010000118.1:6894-10788 GCA_964514735.1 uncultured Acidobacteriaceae bacterium
TCCTGCCCGCGCTGCATACGTCGTCAATGAACCTTCGGGCTGTAGCTTTCGCTTCCGCCACGCATTATGGAACGCTGCCGGCTTTTGGCGGACAAGAGTGTCCGCCCTACATTTCTAACTCTTGATCGTCTTGGACGCCTCATCCCAATACACGGCGTTGTTCCGAAAATACGATTCGTTGGCCATGTGACACGCGAGCGCCGCATGGTGCCCGAACCTAGCATCTTCCACCACCGGGTTGCGCGTCCGCACAGCTTCAAAAAAATTCCACAGATGCGGCTTGCCTTCATCATATGACGCGCCTTGATAGGACACAATCTCCGTCGTCGGCTCTTTTCCCGGAGCTGCATCATGCCCGGCATGCCATTTGCTCATGTAGGGATCACGTAAATTTTTCGGGAAACTATAGGCATACCAACTCGGCCCGGTATCTTGCCCAGTCTGCGGCGTGAAGGTGACGCTGTTGCGGTTCACGTCGAGAATTCCCTTTGAACCCATAAAGCGATACCCTTCCTGAGTTTCCGTACCGAGATTGACCCGCATGTACACAGGAATTTTATTGAATTCAAACAAAACTGTTTGTACGTCCGGCATATTGCGGCCATCGTTCCAGCGCAAGATCCCTCCGATGGACATCGCGCGCTGCGGCGCCTGATTGAAACCTGACATATGAATGAATCCGCTCATCAGGTGCACCAACAGGTCACCGCCTACTCCAGTGCCGTATTCCTTCCAGCAACGCCAACGGGCGAAGAGAAGCGGATCGAAAGCATGTTTCGGCGCCGAACCCAGCCAGGTGTTCCAATCCAGGTTGTCCGGAGACAGGCCCGGAGGAGGCGGATACTCCCACGCGCCACTCGGAGCGTTGCGCCCGAGGGAAGCCTCCACCATCATCAGATCGCCCAGCACTCCCTGCGCGATCAGCTCTTTCGCCTTGGCGCAGACCACGGAACTCACGCGTTGTGATCCAACCTGCAGAATACGCCCGGATTTCTGGGCCGCCGCCACCATCTCCACGCCATCGGCCGGCGAGTGCGACATGGGTTTCTCGCAGTACACATCTTTGCCGGCGCTCACGGCGTCGACCACAATTTGCTTGTGCCAATGGTCGGGAACGGCGGCGATCACGCAATCGATATCTTTGTTGGCCAGCAGGTCTTGATAGCGCCGCGTAGTGGAAAGGTCCGGTCCCACGATCTCCTTGGCTAAAGCATGACGCCCATCATATAAGTCACAAGCCGCCGCGCATTCCACCCCGGGCAATTGAATGGAATTTGCCAGTAGTCCGTTGCCTTGCATGCCGATCCCAATGATCCCGAAGCGGACCCGGCTGTTCGAGTCGGCAAGCATGGGTGGAGGATCGAGTAAGAAGGTCCTGGCCGCGATGGATGCACTGACTGCCGCGGCGCTGACTCCGAGAAATTTTCTCCGGGAAACCTGGGTGCTCTCCATGGGGCCTCCATCTGGAGTTTTACTTGTGCAACATCTTGACGGCTACTTCCTTGAAGTAAACGACGTCCTTGTCGCTGTGGTTCTGCAATCCGAAATAGCCGTCGTTGGGGCGCGGACCCCGTTTCGGCGATCCATGGTCCTTGGCGTCTTCTTCCGGCGAATTTGGCGGGACCGGGTCCCCTTCGGTGAAGTTCGTGACCGCCACGCCGTTGACGGTGACGCGGGTGTGCGGGCCATCCAGTGTAATTTCCATGGTGTTCCATTCGGGGCCGGGTTTACCGGGCCGCGCCAGGGCCTTGCTGAAGGAATAGACCACGCCGGTGGAGTGGTAGTCGTCCTGATCGTTATCGATTTGAATTTCGTATCCATAGTGGACCGGCATCCAGGGTTCGCGCGGCTCAATCGGAATGCGAATGTATACCCCGGAGTTATCGTTCGGGTGCCCCATCTTGAACACCACGCGAATCACACAATCGCCCAGCTTGCCGCCGGTCCAGTAGAGTAACCCCAGGCCGCCGCTACTTTGAATCAAGCCGTCCTGCACCACCATTTCGCCGGGGCCGACGTGCTTCCAGCCGACTAGATCTTTGCCATCGAACAACTGTTTCCAATCCCCTGATTGAGCTTGAGCGATAGCGGTCAAAGCGATCAAAAACACAACCAATCGATTACGCAAAATTTGCATGGTTTTCCTTCCGGGGGGAAACTATAAACCTTCGGGGGATTGATTTCGAGGGCTATCTTGGATGTGCTGGGCGCTGTTGACTGTCGTGGTCGCGGATGGCTCCGCGCAGCATGGGATGGCGGGCCTCCAGCGCGTCCAGCACCGAGCGCTGCGTGATGGGGCCTGGTTTTTTTAGAATACGACGGCCAGCGTCACCTCGGCCTCATGCGCCAGGGTGCGGAGGTGGAAGGGGGAGGATGACGCGGATCATTTGAAAATCAAATTATATGGTTGCGGCTAACTCCTCGCGGAGTTTTTCCAAAGCCTCCGGTTTACCATGTTTCCAATCCTTGAACGCCCGCCAGAAACGAAACTTTGTTGCGCGATGAAATGGCCGAAAAACAATCACTAACGGATTGAATTCGCGATGTCCACGAAAAGAGTGAAACACATGAGCTCGAAATGACCACTGTGACCACTGGCTGCGTTCCGACCAATTCAAAATTACGGCACGATCTTTCACCAATGGCAGGATCTGCGTGAGCATATATTCCCGCCATATTGGGCTATCCGAATACACGAATAGAATGTCCTTGCTTTTCGAGACCCAAAGAGTCCACACAAGCAAGTACAAAACAATTCGATGCGGTATGTAGAAGACTAGAACGATCAACACAAAGGGCAGGAGGATCGGAAGAAGCACCATCAGAAGAAGAGCCTTCCAGAGTTTTCGCGGGACTGATTCTCTTGGTCGAATCATCGTGTCGGGGCAGCTAGCCCTGCCGTATTCGCTCCCATATTGACTTACGTGCCCGTGGAGCGCAACTGCCTCGGAGGCGTCCGGCTTCGAGCGGTTGCGCGGTGCCGGCGCGTTTTCGTTTTTGGTGGCAACTATCGGCAGGGCTGAAAGCCGCTGCCCTGATACGAAGCTTCCGGACAAAAGCATCCGCACAAAGGCTACCCTCCCGCAATCGCTCCTAGAACAATGAACGGTTCCTTACCTTCGGCGACGGCGGCCGGCAGCGGGGCGTCGGGTGATTCGTGGGAGAGGTCTTGTTCGCAGGCGAAAAATCGGAGGAAGGGACGGCGCTCGAGGCTGTCATGGTCGCGGATGGCTCCGCGCAGCATGGGATAGCGCCCCTCCAGCGCATCCAGCACCGAGCGCTGCGTGACCGGGCCTTCGACGGCCAGCGTCACCTCGGCCTCGGCATGCGCCAGCGTGCGGAGGTGGAAGGGAAGAATGACGCGGATCATGTTGCTAATGCGCCACCCCCGGGGGATAAGGCCCTTTGGTCGTGTCCCAATAAACCGCGTGGCCGAGAGTGCGCAGGCGCGTCAGTTCGTCTTGTGTCAGCGGCAACAGCGGATCACCCGGTTTGGCGCTGATGGACCGCATGTAGGTTTCAAATCCGTGACGCGAAAAGATTGCCCAGGCAAGAACATCTTTGTTGCCCGTATTCGTCGCAGAAATCCAGGTGTCGCGTGGAATAAATATCATGCTGCGAGGTCCTGCCACGGCGCGTTTGTCCCCAACGGTAACTGTGACATTGCCATCTTCGAAAATTAGGATCTCTTCTGCATTCTCGTGTTTGTGAAACGGAATCGTCTCTCCCGGCTTAAGCGGTTCGGTAAAAACAAAGAAGTCTTCCGACCCTCCGAATTGACCGTCGAGCTTGACATTGAACGGCACTCCTTTCAATGGACCGGCACGATGCACCAGTTGATCGCCTTCCGTTTCTTGCAGGATCATTGGAGTTGGCTTCCGGGCGGATTCTTCG
>CAZETZ010000119.1:0-10742 GCA_964514735.1 uncultured Acidobacteriaceae bacterium
ACATCCTGATGGTGGCGGATGAAGTGGTCACCGGATTCGGCAAGACAGGCTCGATGTTTGCCTACCAGCACTACGGGTTCAAGCCCGACATCATCACCTTGGCGAAGGGGATTACCTCCTCCTACTTCCCGCTTTCGGCAGTCGGTTTGAGCCCGTGGGTCTCTTCGGTACTGTCTGCCGCCAATGAAGATCTCGAACACGGCTTCACCAACAGCGGTCATCCCGTCGCGACTGCCGTTGCGCTGGCCAACATCGAAGTCATCGAGCAGCAAGGGCTGCTGCGCAACGTGTCGGAGAACCTGGCACCGGCGCTGAGCACCTGGATGCGCAGGCTTGAAGCGCACCCGGCAGTTGGCGAAGCCCGTTCTGTCGGCGCCATCGCAGCACTGGATTTCTGCCAAGGCGCATCCGTTGACGAGCAGAGCGCGTTCTGCGAACGCGTGGGACGCGAGGCACTTCGCAACGGACTGATCACGCGACCGATCGGCCCCGTGCTCGGTTTGATGTTCCCCCTGATCACCACGGTTGCGGAGCTCCACGAAGCCATGGAAATCCTCGACGCAGCGGTGACCGCCGTCAGTCAATCTGCGTCGGCTGAAATGCAGGCATGACGTTGTCGTCTGCACGTCATTCGAGATGAGTCTGACCGGTAGAAAAGGCACCGCTGCATGCGATGCCGCTACCGGCGCAGGCTTCCACGCCCGCCATGCGGGCGTGATCGGATGACTCGCCAATCCCCTCTTGCGAAACAGGTGCGCACCGGCCCTGGCTCTCATTGACAGGAACCTTGTTATGTCGCCCACACGCCTCCAGATTGAGCCGACGTCGCTCTGCAAGTACCGCTATTTCGAATCGTCCGATCTTGACGATACGCGGCAACGCATTGCCTCCGTATTCCAGCCTCACCGCCTCACGCCAGGCCCCGGCCGTCACCGCAACCGATCGCATATGGACTACGTGCGGCTCGACAAGCTTGCGCTTGGCTCGCTGGCCTATACGGGCGCGATGACGGTGGAGGCAGCGGCGGAGTTCTTTTCGCAGGTAAAGTTGAATGCGGAACAGGCAGCCATCGCCGAAAAACTTCTGGTGGAAATTGGAGAGCGGCTTCGCTTTCAGAACGAAGTTGGATTGGAATATCTCACGCTCGATCGTTTGTCTTCGACTCTCTCCGGCGATGAAGCACAACGCATTCAGCTGGCTAAATCCCTCGGTTCAAGATTGGTGGGTACGTTATATGTACTGGACGAGCCATCGATCGGCTTACACAGCCGCGATACACATCGGCTGATTAAGATCCTGCACAACCTGCGTGACCTAGGGAATACGATTTTGGTTGTGGAGCACGATCCCGACGTGATGAAGGCTGCCGACCGCATTCTCGATCTAGGGCCCGGGGCGGGAGAAAACGGCGGCAAGGTGATCGCTACCGGAACGTACGATCAGATTCTTAAGAATTCAGCGTCGCTGACGGGACGTTATCTCTCTGACGAACTGCATATTCAGATGCCGCCCAACCGGCGTACGCCGGGCAAGCAACAGATCAAAATCTCCGGCGCGAAGATTCACAATCTTAAAAATATTGAGATCAATATCCCGCTGAACATGATTGTGGCCATCACCGGGGTTTCTGGGTCAGGAAAATCCACGCTGCTGCATGATGTGGTGTACAAATCTCTGGCTGCGGCGAAAAAACAGCAGACTAATGGCGATGGCACGCTGCTGGCTTTGCCGGATGGCATTGGTCTCGATGGCGAAGACTACATTGATGATGTGGTACTGGTGGACCAGTCGCCGATTGGCCGTACGCCGCGGTCGAACCCGGTGACCTACACCAAAGCCTTCGACGGCATCCGCGAGGTCTTTGCTTCCCTGCCCGAAGCCAAAAAGCGTGGGCTGACGTCCGGTCATTTTTCGTTCAACATTCCTGGTGGTCGGTGCGAAACCTGCCAGGGCGATGGGACCGTCACGGTGGAAATGCAATTTCTCGCCGATGTGGAGCTGATCTGCGAAGAGTGCAAGGGCGCGCGCTACAAGCCGCAGATTTTAGAAATTCGTTATCACGGAAAAAACATTCACGAAGTTCTGGGAATGACGGTGAAGGAAGCGCTGCACTTTTTCTCCGGCGTTCCGAAAGTCCAGGAAAAGTTGCGCATCATGGAAGAAGTTGGGCTGGGTTATCTGCGCCTGGGGCAGTCGGCGACGACCCTGTCCGGGGGTGAGGCGCAACGCATGAAATTGGCGGCGCATCTGCAACCCGCAGCCAAGGAGCGCATGAAGTCGGGCAGCAGCCCGGCGCGCAAGTTCCGCACGCTCTATATCTTCGACGAGCCTACGACCGGGCTGCACTTTGACGACATCAGTAAACTATTGGCGGCATTCCGCCGTCTAATTGAAGCAGGGGGCTCAATTCTGGTGATTGAGCATAACCTGGAAGTGATCAAAATCGCGGACTGGGTGATCGATCTGGGGCCCGAAGGTGGAGAGCGCGGCGGGCGCATTGTTGGCGCAGGGCCACCGGAAACGATTGCGAAACTGCCGGAGTCGTATACGGGAAAGTTTTTGGCGCAGATCCTGAACGGGAATGGAGCGGCGCACAGCAATGGGTGGAAGTAGGCGCGTCTTGGCCACGGTGATGGCTTCTGCGATTGGGCTCAGCACTCCCCTGTTCGCACAGTACACGGGCAAGGCGGTCCGCCATCATCGGATTGCGGAAACCGATCCCATGTTTCCGCCGGAACTGGTCCAGGCGGAAGATGCGCTGGAAAAAAAAGACCTGGCCACGGCGCAACCACTGCTGGAAAAGGTAGTGGCGGCAAATCCGGCAAATTTCCAGGCTTGGTTCGACCTCGGATTTGTCTACAACGCTCAGGGAAAGGCGGATGATGCGATTACGGCGTACCGGAAATCCGTGGCCGCCAAGCCGGATGTTTTCGAGTCCAATCTCAATCTTGGGTTAATACTGGCAAAAGCCGGAAATGAGGCGGAAGCCGAACCATTTCTGCGGGCAGCCACCACACTCAAACCCACCGCGCATACGGATGAAGGGCTGGCACGGGCCTGGTTGTCGCTTGCCCATGTGATCGAATCCACTAAGCCGGACGAGGCGATTGCCGCGTATCAGGAAGCTGCGAAGCTGCAGCCCAAGGACCCGGAGCCACATCTTGCCGCCGGAATGCTATTGGAAAAGCGGGGTCACCCGGACCTGGCTGAACAGGAATACAAGCAAGCCGTGGCGTTGGATGGAAATTCGGCGGACGGGACTGCGGGATTGGTCAACATCTACATCCAGGAAAAGCGGTTCCCCGAAGCCGAGACTCTCCTGCGAAAACTGGTTGCATCACGCCCGGATGATCCGAATGTGCACCTTCAACTGGGGCGAGTGCTGGCGGCGGAGGGCAAAGCGGAGGACGCCATCGCTGAATTGGAGAACGCGGCAAAGGGACATCCTGGAGACGCAGCTTTGCGCCGCGACCTTGGCGACCGATATATGGACGCCGGCAAATATGATCTGGCAGCCGCGCAATACAAGCCCCTGGTGGAAGTCACGCCCAAGGATTTCGATCTGCGCATGTGCTACGGACGGGCGTTGTTGTTGTCGCACCGCTTCCCCGAGGCGCAGCAGGAGTTCCTGGCCGCGGCGAACCTGAAACCAGATTCCGGGGACGCGTACTGGCAGGTCGCGGTGACGGCGAACGAAAATAAGGACTACCCCCTAACCATTCGGGCACTCGACGCCCGGGCAAAGGTTGCGCCGGAGACTGCCATGAGCTATTTCCTGCGCGCCACTTCGTTCGACTACTTGCATCTTCCCAAGCCAGCGGCGGAGAATTATCATCACTTTCTGGAGGTTGCGAACGGCACGTATCCAGAGCAGGAGTGGCAGGCGCGCCACCGGCTGATTACGATTGAGAAAAAAAAATAGCGTTCGCAGGGCAGGCATTGGGAACGAACACGACTTTATGCGCATTTTGTTTATTTGCTTCCTGCTGCTCGCCGCTGCGATGGCAAGCTTCGGCCTAGAAGACGACCCTGCGCAGGTGGGGGCGGAGGCCGCCTCCGCTCCGCTGGACCGGCAACCCGAGCTTTACCTGAGGGCTGCTCAACTGCAACTGAAAAGCGTCGACACGCTTTATAACCAAGGCAAGACCGAGGAAGCCAGCAACGCCTTGCGGCAGCTTACTGAATTTGCCGACAAGGCAACCGACACGGCCGTGCGCTCCGGCAAAAGGCTGAAGGGGGCGGAGATCGAAATCCGCAAGATTGCAAGCCGCTTGAGCGATATCCAACACAGTTTGAGTTTTGAGGACCAGGCACCGGTGAAGGCCGCAGCCGAGCACCTGGAAACCCTGCGCACCAGGCTGCTGGACCGCATGTTTTCCAAGGACAAAAAGAAATGACGCGGACGCTTTGGTGGGGGGCATTTTTCATGTCGCTGCTGATCACTCTGCCCTGCCTGGCCGAGAAACGTTACGACCCTCTCAACCAGAAAGAGATCGACGACCTGCGCGAAACCAACCAGGACCCCGACAAGCGATTGAAGCTGTTTATCGCCTACGCGCGGGCCCGGCTGACTTCCATGGAGGAAGCCCGGGCGAATGCCAAAATAACAAACCGGGGTGAAGTGACCCACGACTGGCTGACCGACTTTCTCGATATCTATGACGAACTCGACGACAACGTGGAAATGTATGTTGAGCGCAAAGAGGACTTTCGCAAGGCCATGCAAGCGGTGATTGAGGCGGATGCGGAGTTTCAAGCCAAGTTATTGGCACTGCAAGAGTCTGCCGGGGTGAGTCAGAGCGAATTCAAGCAATATGAGTTTGTGCTCAGCAGCGCGCTGGAGTCGCTCAACAAGGGGAGCGAAAGTCACCGCCAGGTGCTAAACCAATTGGAAGAAGACGCGGCCAAGAAGAAAAAAAAGAAGAAGTGACGGGGCGAGATCAGGCGCACTGGACGATGGGGCAGGCTGGCCGGAGCGGAAGTGTCACCCATCCCGTCCCGCCACCGTGCTAGGCTACGTTTAACGTGAGTGAGCGCCTCCTTCACCTGTTCCAGGAAAGCTATCGCGAGTTGCGACCGCGCGCCCCGTTGCCGGAAATGACGGCCGAGTTTTACGCCTTCGCCAACGTCAACAACACCATTCGTTTGCGGGAAGGCAGGTTGCTGGTGCGAGTGTCTGACCTGCTGGAAGGCGCGCCCGAGCCGGTGCTGCGCGCCATTGCCCACATTCTTCTAGCTAAGATGTACCGCAAACCCATCGAGCGCACACACGCAACTCGTTACCGGCGGCATGTTTCCGGGCATGACCTGAGCAAGAAGGCGAACCTGGTGCAGCAGATTCGCGGGCGCAAGCAGTTCGATTCCGCCCAGGGACACGTCTATGACCTGGAGAACATCTTTGAAGAGTTGAATGCGCGATTTTTCCACGGGCTGCTGGCCCGGCCGCGCATGACCTGGAGCCGGGAACGGGCCCGGAAGCGGCTGGGACATTATGATCCCGCGCACAATGCCATCGTGATCAGCAAAGTATTCGATCATCCGCGAGTTCCGCGGTTTGTGACGGAATACATCGTTTATCACGAGATGCTGCACTTGAAGCATCCGGTCAAGTTGCGGGGCAGCCGGAGGTGCGTCCACTCCGCGGAATTTCAGGCCGACGAAAAGCAATTTCCGGACCTGGACCAGGCGCAGAAGTTCTTGCGGCTGCTGTAATTTTCGGTGGCCTACCGGGCACAACTGTCAATGGTCCTGGCGCTTGTGGTTGCGCCCTACGAAAAAACGGTAGGGTGCAATTTGATTCAAAATCTAAGAATTCGGGTTCGTGTCAGGGCATGGCCTTTAGCCGCGCCGCTAGGGCGCAACGATCAAGAGAAGTCAAAGCCATGGGCAGTTGCGCCTGATCGGCGCGTTGGTCAAAGCAAGAAAAATGGCAGGGCTGAAGCCGCTGCCCTGACACGAACCATTTACCAAACTGAGACACTACCCGACAGGCGTTGACGCCCATCCTGGGAAAGACTAATCTAGGCATAGGACATAGTTGCAACTCTGTTGCAACTAGATGCAACAACACACATATTTCATGCTTGATGCCTTTATTGTGACTCTCCGCGAGGGGGTGGAAGCGGCCCTGATCGTCGGAATTACCTTGGCCTACCTCTCCAAGATCGGCAGGCCGGAGCTTCGCAAATCGGTTTTGTCCGCTCTGATCGCGGCTTTTCTTGGCAGCATCGGGGTCGCGGTGGCGCTGTCCCGCCTGCGATGGAGCCAGGACGTTTTTGAAGGGTGGATCATGCTAGCGGCCGCGTTCTTTGTCGCCACCATGGTCATCTTCATGATGCGTACAGGGCGCAAGCTCAAAGGGCAGATTGAAGGGAAGCTGGACACCCTGGCATCGCGAAGCTCGCGCTGTGGAATTTTCGCCTTTATCTTTCTGATGGTGTTGCGGGAAGGCGTGGAGACCGTCTTGATTCTGGGCGCAGTGTCCTTGAATTCGTCAGAGTTGTTGAGCTTCCTGGGCACCCTGCTGGGAGTACTGGTCGCGATTGGGTTCGGTGTGATGTTTGTAAAAGGCAGCGTGCGGGTGAATTTGCAGAAGTTCTTCCGGGTCACAACCGTAATTCTTTTCTTTATCGCGGTACAACTGCTGGTCTCCGGTCTGCACGAGCTTTCCGAGAATGGCGTGCTCCCCTCTTCCAAACGGGAGATGGCGATCATTGGACCGATTGTGCGCAATGATCTGTTCTTCTTCATTACCATCTTTGCGTTGGCTGCGCTCATGGTGCTGTTTGAATTGAAGCGGCGGCAACCCGCGGCGCTGGAGGACTCCCCTGCCGCCCGCCGCAAGGCGGCGTGGAGCGCGCGGCGGGAGCGGTTTTGGATGGCTTCGGTTTATGCTAGTTCGTTTGTCTTCATTCTTCTGGTCACCGCCCAATTCATCTACGCCAAGAGCATCCGCCAGATTTCTCCGGCGACGCGAGTCACGTTTGTGGACGGCAAAGTAAGTATTCCTTTGACCCAGGTTTCGGACGGCGATTTGCACCGCTATTCCGCCATCGAGAACGGAGTTGGAATCCGCTTCTGGATTTATCGGAAGCCGGATGGGAAAATTGCCACCGTGTTGGATGCGTGCGAGATCTGCGGCGCGGTTGGGTTCTACAAAACATCGACCGGTGTAGTGTGCAAGAATTGCTCGGCGCCGATCAATCCGCAATCGGTGGGAACGGCGGGCGGCTGCAATCCCGTACCCTTAACGGCGCGGATCACTTCAGACTCGGTCATCATTCAGGAATCTGACTTAACGGCCAAGACCGCGCTGTTCCAGAAATAATCATGTTTGTGCGTCTGGTTTACGAATCATTCCGGCGACAGAAACGCCGCAAGCTGCTGGCGGGCGCGGCCATCACGCTTGGGGTCGGCGTGGCCACCGCGATGATCGCGGTGGCAACCGATATCGGCGATAAGATTGGCCGTGAACTGCGGAGCTACGGCGCGAACCTGGTAGTCACTCCGCAGGAAGATACGCTCGATGTGGTGATTGGCGGAGTGAATCTCAAGCCCCCAAGTGATGGCGCCTACCTGAATGAATCCGATCTGCCGAAGATCAAGGGGATGTTCTGGCGCAACAATATTGTCGGCATCGCGCCCATGCTGCCGGTCGACGCTGAGATAGGAAACACCCTACATCTCCCCTTGCTGGGGACATACTTTTCCAAGCAGCTCACGTTTGGGAAAGAAACCTTCGAGGCCGGCGTGGAAAGCACGCATCCCTGGTGGAAGGTACAAGGCGCATGGCCGAAAGATGACTCCCAAGACGTCTTGATCGGAGAGGCGTTGGGCACAAAGCTTGGGTACAAACCGGGCGATTCGTTGGAGATTAACGGCCAGACCCATCGGATTGCCGGCATTCTTTCCACCGGTGGGGCCGAAGACCAGCAGATTGTCGCGCCGCTCCCAATCGCGCAGCATATTTTGGGTCGCAGCGGCGTCGTGCGGCAGATCTTCGTCAGCGCCCTTACTAAACCGGAAGATGAGCTGGCGCGGCGGGACCCTAAAACCATGAGTCCGGCGATGTACGACCGCTGGTATTGCTCTCCCTACGCGCAGTCCATTGCATTTCAGTTGCAGGAGGCAATCCCGAACTCCCGTGCGGAGATGGTCCGGCAAGTTGCCCAGAGCGAGGGCACGGTGCTTTCGCGGATCAAAGGCCTGATGCTGCTGATTACGCTGGCGGCGCTTTTTGCCGCGGCCTTGGCGGTGTCGTCCGCCATGGCGACGGCGATCTTTGAACGGCGGGCGGAAGTGGGCCTGATGAAGGCTTTGGGGGCAAGCAAGATGACCGTCGCCACGCTGTTTTTTCTGGAAGCGACTTTACTGGCGCTGATTGCCGGCGCTATCGGCTTCATGGGCGGCGCGCTGTTGGCCCAGGAAATCGGCCGGTCTATTTTTGGCTCGAAGATCGCGATTCAACCGGTGCTATTGCCTTTGATTCTTGCCGTAGCCGTGATGGTAACTTTTGGCGGAAGCGCCGCGGCAATTCTGCGGGCAATGAACTTCGATCCTGTTTACGCGCTGCGAGGGGAATCGTGAGTTCCCTTCCGGTGACTACGCGGCGCGCGGGGCGACCGCACACCTCCATGTTTCTACGCATGCTGTTGCGGGCCGCAGTGCGCAGGCGGGGTCGGGCGGCGGCGGCGCTTCTGGCCATGGTGGTCGCGGCGGCGGTGGCGACCGCCATGCTGAATCTTTATGGGGACGTGCAGAGCAAGCTGCAGCGAGAGTTTCGCGACTACGGCGCCAATATTGTGATAGTCGCGAAGGATAGGCACGGTTTACCGGCGGACGGGTTGCAAGCCGTGAATCAGATGATCGCCGGTCGCGGCGTGGCGGTCCCGTTCGGGTACATTGTGGCGCGGACGGCTACGGGCCAGCCGGTGGTGGTTGCAGGCACCGATTTCGATGGAGCGCGTAAGCTGAATCGCTGGTGGCAGGTCAGCCGATGGCCGGAAACTGCGCGGCAGGGCTTGATCGGAGTACGGGCCCAGGCTGCGCTTCACGCTCCGAACCAACCCTTCGCCCTCACATTTCAAGGACGGACCATCCACATCGCTCCCAGCGGAGTTCTGCAAACCGGCGCGGATGAAGACAGCCGCATTTACATTTCGCTGGCGGACTTTGAAGGCTGGACCGCGATGCATCCTTCGACGATCGAGATAGCCGCTTCCGGCAATCGGGAAGAAACCGAGGAAACATTGCAGAGGCTGAGCGCGGCGCTCCCCTATGCGGAGGCCCATCCGGTGCGGAGGATTGTTGAAGGCGAGGCGCGGGTGATGGCAAAGACCCGGGCCACGCTCCTGAGTTCGGTTGTACTGATTGTGCTGACGGCTTCCCTGTGCGTGCTGGCCACGCTGGTCGGGTGGGTGGTGGACCGGCGGCGGGACTTTGCCATTATGAAGGCGCTGGGCGCATCGGAACGGCTGCTGACGGGATTTTTCGCGGTGGAGGCGGCCGCCCTGGGAGCGGTGGGAGGGCTGGCCGGATTTGCCATTGGGACCGGCATCGCAGCCTGGATCGGACGGGCCAACTTCCATGCTCCAGTCATGCCGCGATTGGAGTTATTGCCGGTTGTATTGATTGGAGCCATCGGGGTGGCGTTGTTGTCCGCCATTGCGCCAATTTCGGTGCTGCGGCGGGTGCAACCTGCTACGATCTTAAGGGGAGAGTGACGTGATCAGACTGGAACATGTCAGCCGCCTTTATCCCGCACAGGCGCAGGACCAGGATGACAGCATCCGCGCGCTCAACGATTTTTCACTCCAAATGGAGGCGGGCGAGTGGGTCGCGGTGATGGGGCCCTCGGGTTCAGGAAAGTCCACGCTGGTAAATCTGATCGGATGCCTGGACCGCCCCACCACGGGGGAAATCTGGCTGGATGGGCAGAATGTGGCCCACCTGGCGGCCAGTGAACTCGACCGGGTGCGCGCGGAAAAGATCGGCTTCGTGTTCCAGCAGTTCCACTTGATCCCTTACCTCACGGCCCTGGAAAACGTGATGCTGGCGCAGTACTTCCATAGTATGACGGACGAACAGGAGGCGCTGGAGGCGTTGCAGCGCGTGGGATTGAAGGAGAGGGCGCAACATCTTCCTTCTCAGCTTTCCGGCGGAGAACAACAGCGGGTCTGCATTGCCAGGGCCCTGATCAACGACCCTAAAATCGTGCTGGCGGATGAGCCTACGGGCAACCTGGACGCGGTGAATGAAGAAATCGTTCTGCGGCTGCTACGGGAGCTTCATCGGCAGGGGCGAACCATCATTATGGTCACGCATGACCCGGTGGTAGCGCGGTTGGCCGACCGGCGGATTGAGTTGCATCATGGCAGGATCGCAGCCCAGGAAGTCTTCGCCATGGCCGATGAAGAGCAGTTTGACGAAGTGCTGGAAGAACTTTGGGCGCTGGCGGAGAACGGTGAGATTGCGGAACTGGAGCACATGGAAGTGCATGGCGCTTTGCCGGTGAGCATTGCGGTGGAAAAAATGGCGGCGCTGGGGTTGGTGACGACGAAGCCGCATCCGCCGGAGCCGCATCAGCACAAGCCGTTCGTGAATCCCTGCCATGATGCGCTGAAGCCGGATGGGGTCTCCATTGGCGACGGCAGTGTGATCGTCAAGTTGACCGAGCGCGGGCGCAAGCGGGCAGAGGACATTATCCGCAGGCACCGGCTGGCGGAGCGGCTGTTCACCGACAG
>CAZETZ010000120.1:0-10446 GCA_964514735.1 uncultured Acidobacteriaceae bacterium
CCCTCGGCCCCCGTTCCCCAGGCGGGCTCGCTAAGGTAAGGCCCCCAGCGTTTCCAATGCTTCTTGCGCTCAGTCGATTCCTGTAGCCGGATTTCTTCCTGCGTCATGACCGCTCCTCAGTCTTGTAACTCTTGAACGATTATCCTTCGTCGGAATAACAAGCTTAGGGTCTAGCTCTGTTCCATCTCAATCGCTCGCCGATTCAGGTCGCGCACCACCGATGCTTTTGCTGGACCCAATTACTACCTGTCGCGAGCCGCAGTTGCACGGTCTCCCCTGGCATCCCCACCTACCAGCATAGTCTGCCAATGGGCCACGCCGCCAGCCTTCTCATCCACGGGAAACGGCGTTGCCCTTACCAAGGAACATGGACTACCGAAGTATCTCGTGGCAGGGTACTTGCAAAAAAAAGCGATCCACGGCACCCTCGAGTGGCATGTTCTCCCGGCGCACGGATTGGCAATTGACCGCGAACCGCTTTACCGAAGCTCAGCGAAGGTTGGCGGCGAGCGGCAGGGAACTATTGGACCTTTCGGTTTCCAATCCGACTCGCGTGGGCCTGAAGCATGACCCCGGCATCCTCCAATCCTTGGTGAATCCAGGAGCGCTCGATTACGATCCCCAACCGAAAGGCCTGCTGAGCGCAAGAAAAGCGGTGGCCGGTTATTATCGCGACCAGCATGGAGAACCGGGCTTCGATTCCGAATCGGTCGTGCTGACCACCAGCACCAGCGAGGGATACTCCTACGTCTTTCGTTTGCTGTGTAATCCCGGTGACGAAATTCTTGTGCCTAAGCCTAGCTATCCGCTGTTCGAATTCCTGGCGGATTTGCAGGATGTGAAGTTGGTCCCCTATCCGCTCCTCTATGACCTCGGCTGGCAGATTGATTTGCCCTCGCTCGACACGTTGGTAAATGAAAAAACACGAGCGGTGGTGCTGGTGCACCCGAACAATCCCACGGGATCCTACGTGAGCGGGAATGAACAAGCCGCGTTGAACCGATTCTGTGACCAGCACCGGCTGGCCCTGATCGTGGATGAAGTGTTTTTGGATTATGCGCATGACGGGGCCCGCCACCCCACTTTTGCGGCCAACCGCGATACCTTGACCTTTACTCTGAGCGGCCTATCCAAGGTTTCCGCGCTTCCGCAGATGAAGCTGGCCTGGATTGCGGCTTGTGGTCCACGCCATCAACTCCATGCTGCAATGCAACGGCTGGAAGTCATCGCCGACACCTACCTCTCCGTGAATGCGCCCATACAGTTGGCAACGCCAGTTCTGCTCGAACAAAGGAAAACTGTCCAGCCGTTCCTGCTGGAACGGTTGCGGACGAATCTGGCTGAGCTGGACCGTCAACTGGCAAAGCAAAAAACCTGCCAGCGGCTCAGTGTCGAAGGTGGATGGTATGCGGTCCTTCGTGTGCCCGTGACCCAGTCCGACGAAGATCTGGCGATTGCCCTCATGCAAAACCTGGCGGTACTGGCGCACCCCGGACATTTCTACGATTTTCCCAGTGACGGCCACTTGATCGTGAGTCTGATCGCAACCACCCAGGAATTCTCGGAGGGAATCGGGAGACTGCTAGACTTTCTGAACCTATGAATATGCGCAGCCGCATTGTCGCAACCATTCGTAAGGTCCCCAGCGGGAAGGTGTCCACCTATGGCGGAATCGCCCGCGCAGCCGGATATCCTAGATACTCGCGGTTGGTGGCGAGGACCCTCTGCGGCGCATTCGACCTGCCTTGGCAACGGATTGTCGGCGCTGGTGGGGAAATCAAACTACGTGGCGACTCCGCGATAGAACAGCGTCTGCGATTGCAAGCGGAAGGCGTAACCTTTCGCGGCCGCCGGGTGGATATGAAGCGCCACGAATTTCACTTCGGTAAGAGCAAAACCCGCAAAGCCGGGAGTTCCAGGCACAAACCTAAGTCTTAAATTGAGGATCAACCTCCACTTGATACCCGGCCACCAGCCGGTTGGTTTCGTTGGCCATTCCCACTACCGCCATGAGCTCACGAAACATCGGATCGGTCATGCCTTTTTTTCTTGCCGAAGCGATGTGCGAAGCAATGCAGTAGTCGCATTGGTTGCTGACGCTCACCGCCACATAAATCATTTCCTTGGTCACGGCGTCGAGCGTTCCCGGAGCCATGATCTGCTTGATGTCTTCCCAAGTCCGCTTCAAAGTGACGGGATCATTGGCCAGCGCCTTCCAGAAATTGTTAATCCAGTCCGTTTTGCGCGTGACCATGATGTCGTCGTAAATCGCCCTTACATCTGGACTGGCGTCCTGGTATTCGATCAGGCCGAGTGTTGCCATTGAGGCCCCCTAAAAAATGACCGCAGAGATCGCAGAAGAAATTTTCTCTGCGTGCTTTGCCATCCCGGCAGTTTAAGATTTTGGCAGTTCGCCGTTTAGTAGTTGGTGTAACGAAGCCGCGGGACACCGCACTCCCACATAGAAATGCCCAAACAGCGCATAAACCGCGCTGACTTGGTCGAAGCGCATTTCGTAGATGAGTTTCTTGAACACCAGAGGGTCGTCGGCGAACAAGTCCACTCCCCACTCCCAGTCGTCGAACCCAATGGAACCGGTAATAATCTGCTTCACCGCCCCTGCATACCTCCGTCCGACCAGTCCGTGCTCATTCATCTGCCGCGCTCGTTCTTCGATGGGAAGGGTGTACCAGTTCTTGTCCTCGCCCCGTCGCCGGTCCATGGGGTAAAAGCAGATATAACGATGTCCCGGCATCTCCGGGAACAGCCGTGGATGCATCGCTTCCTGCTGCCGCTTTAACATGGCAGCGATCTCCCGGTTCCATTCCTCGGAGTGCGGCTGGATCCCCTTGTCCGCCAGCGCCTTATATGTTTTGGTGGTGGATTCGTACAGCCCAAGTTCGATGACCGACAGATACGAAGAAGTAGTCTCCAGATACTCGCTCAACCGCGACCTGGCCAATTGCAGTTCCGCTTGCTTCAACTGATCAAACCCCGGCCGAAAGTGGACGAACATCAGGTCCCCTTTATGGCCCAGGAGCGAAAAGAGAGCGGATTGTCCCTGTGTATTCTGCTCCATCGCCGACAGCGCGCGACTGACCTCGGCCACTATCTCAGTCTGCTGTGCCGCCGGGACCGCCCGCCATTTTGCCCAGTGGATGCGCATCATTTGGTGAAGGACGCTGTAGCCCTCGAGCGTAAGTGGGACTTCGGGCATCGCCGCGGTTGCGGTTTCTGGATGGACCGTTCGAGTCGCTGACATATCGCCACTATTGTATCCGCTTCCACCGGGTAGAATGAAAGTCCGATGGAAGGCCATTTGAAGTCTAAAGTGCTGGTTTCCTGGAGTAGCGGCAAGGACAGCGCCTGGACGCTGCACCTTTTGCGCCAGCAGGCCGAGGTCGAAGTGGTTGGACTGCTGACTACCATCAACGAGCACTTCCAGCGCGTGGCCATGCACGGCACCCGCCGCGCCCTGGTGCAGGCCCAAGCTCACGCGGCCGGCTTGCCCTTGTGGGAAATCCCGCTGCCTTGGCCTTGCAAAAATGAAGAATACGAACTGGCCATGGGGCGGGCCTGTGCCCATGCTTTGGAGCGGGGAATCACCGGCATCGTATTCGGCGACCTGTTCCTGGAAGAGGTCCGCAAGTACCGCGAAGATCGTTTACAAGGCACCGGCCTGCAACCGATTTTTCCGGTCTGGGGGTTGGATACGAAAAAACTGATCGAAGAAATGCTGGACTCCGGAGTGCGAACCCGAATTGTTTGTGTCGATCCCAGAAAGTTGCCGGAGCATTTTGCCGGAAAAGACATCAGCGGGGAATTGCTGGCCCAGTTTCCCCGGGGGACCGACCCCTGTGGAGAGAATGGAGAATTTCACACTTTCGTCTATGCAGGCCCAATGTTCAGCGGGACGATTCCCGTGCAGAGTGGAGAAATCGTCCATCGTGACGGATTCGTCTTTGCAGACGTGCTTCCCGCAGGTTCAACGGGAGAGGACCAGCAGCAACTCGCGCATCTCGGTCAGGCTCTGCTTTAGGGTTGCGACCGTGGGAGCTTCCGCCCGCGCCAGCCCCGCAGTCACCACATCCCGCCGCGCCAGGATCGCCTCCAGCTTCGGCGCGAAGGCGGTCCCTTTGTCGCGGTCGATCTCCATGCGCATATCGTCAAAGAACGAGTTGGAGAGCTTTTGTGCTTCTCCATAGTTTTGTCCTTCGGTCTGCTCGATCAGGACCAGCAATTGATTTTCCAGCCGTGTAATCCTGCCCACGGTTTCGGCACTGGCCAGTTGCTGCTTAAGCTGTGTATTTTCCTGCTCCACCGCCGCTACCTGTTTGTGTTGCGGCCAATAACCCAGCAGGAACGCCCAAATTACCAACACTACAACCACCAGCAACAGGATCTTCCGCATGCGTCGTCCTTTCGCCCCAAGGGGATGGGCAAAACGAGAGGTTAACCTTAGAAGTCGTCTAACTCAAGTGTAAATTGGGCGCGGACCGAGATGCGAAGGCGAAAACATTCTGCTAAGCGCTGCTGGATGCGGTTTTCGCGTTGATGGGGGTTACCGCTGTCACGGCCGACTTGCGCGGAAGATTGCGCACAATGACTTCGTTCAGTTCCTTGCGGTGGACCGGCTTGGAAATGTAATCGTCCATGCCCGCGGCAAGGCAGCTTTCCCGGTCCCCCTTCATGGCGCGGGCGGTCATGGCAATGATGGTCAGGTGCTGGCCGGTAGTCTTTTCCTGCTCGCGGACTGCCGCAGTGGCGGTGAATCCATCCATCTCCGGCATCTGGACATCCATGAGCACCAGGTCGAAACTGCTCTTCTCCAACATTTGCAGGGCCTCTCCCCCGTGGTTTGCCAAGGTCACAGTGTGCCCCATCTTTTGCAGCAGGCGGATTGCCAACTGCTGATTGACCGGATTGTCCTCCGCCAGAAGAATCTTCTGCGGCGGCGCCAGTTGATCGCCAAACTCGTTGAGTGGCGCGTTGGCCGCTTTCGCGTCCTCTGGACTGGTGGTGACGGTCCGCAAGATGCCTAGCAGGTTCCTGAGCTTGACCGGCTTGACCAAGTAATGAGACACCTCGATTGCCAGGCAGCGCTCTGCATCCTGCTGAGGAGCAGCCGAGCCCAACATCATCACGATTTGCGCGTCAAAATTGGGAGTACTGCGCAGTTTCAAGGTGGTTTGGAACCCGTCCATTCCCGGCATATTGCTGTCCAATAAGACCAACCGGTAGGGTTTCCCCATCCGGGAGGCATCGTCAACTGCCGCCACCGCCCCCTCACCGCTGGCCACCAGTGTCGATTTCATCTTCCAGCGGGTAAGAATCTCACTGAGTACAAGCCGGGCCGAAGGGTTGTCGTCCACGACCAGTACATCGATGTCTTGAAGCTTGTCCACCCGCGTTGGCGCAACCGCCACCCCCTGCCCTTTCGGGAACGACAAATCGAAGTGGAACGCGCTGCCTTTTCCCATTTCGCTGTCTACAGAGATCGTTCCTCCCATCATTCGCACCAGCGCCTGCGAAATCGTAAGTCCAAGGCCGGTACCGCCATATTTCCGGGTAGTCGAGCTGTCCGCCTGCTCAAAGGCGTCGAAGATTCGTGTCTGCTTGTTCGGGGCAATTCCGATGCCGGAGTCAACCACTTCAAACCGCAAATGGGCGCAGGAGTCGTCCAAGTGGTTCAAACTGACCCGTACCATCACCTCCCCTTGGTGGGTGAACTTGATGGCGTTGCCAACCAGGTTCAGCAATACCTGGCGCAACCGCTCCGGGTCGCCGACAATAAACTCGGGTACGGAAGGCAGTATGCGGCACACCAGTTCGAGTCCTTTCTGGTGGGCCTTGAGGGCGAAGGTCTGCAACGAGTTCTCCACGCATTCATAGAGGTCGAACACCACCGTGGTTAAATCCAGTTTGCCTGCTTCAATCTTGGAAAAATCCAGAATGTCGTTGATGACTGTCAGTAGCGACTCGGATGAGGTCTTGATCATGCTCAGGAAATGATGTTGCTCGGGCGTCACCTCCGTGTCCAGCAACAACCCCGTCATTCCCATGATTCCGTTCATGGGGGTGCGTATCTCATGGCTCATGTTGGCCAGGAAATCGCTCTTGGCCTGATTGGCTTGCTCCGCCAGTTCCTTCGCCTTTTCTGCCGCCTGCTTGGACTTCTCCAACTCGCCGGTCTGGCTATGGACGCGCCGGCGCAGGATTAGCGCCCAGGCAAAACCAACCCCAATGACCAGGACAATCAGCATCGTCAGGACATGTTCGAGGTTCCACCATGGAGGGCCGTTTACCAACGTAATATCGCTGCCAGACCGCAGCAGAATCCGGAAGGAAACCAGCGCAACGCCGTTACCGGTTTCAAGTCTCGCAGGATCAGGCTGCCCAGTGCAGATCCCGGTCAACCGCACCATGCTCCCATCTTTGACCATCACCTTGGGCGATTTGGCGTCGTTTTCCAGTTCGGCATTGAAGGTGAAACCTCTCGTGCGGAGAATAAGGACCTGCTGGCTCGAGCTGCTTGCCCGGCCGAGAAGTTCCGCCTCAAGCGTGACCAATTGATTGTTGTAGTCCCCGCTCAGCGCCTGCTGCGCGGTAATGAGCCGGGCGGGCGGCATGGAACTGCTTCCAACCTTGCGCAGGCTCGCATCTCGCAGGATGGGAGAGTATTCTCCGAAGAATGCGAACCCGACGGAGTCAATCAAATCGCCGGGCTGTACCTGATTGCCGCCTTCCTGGATCTCCAGCCCGCCGGTATTGTCCTGGATGAACAGCCCTCCCTCCGGATTTTGCCACGTGACCACGCCGCGCACGCGCACCCGATGATTCGGGTCCATGTGCGGGGAAAATTGCAGCAATTCGTTGATCGGGCGAATGTTGTGGGCGAACGGATCCATAGCAGCGGACTGGAGCACGGACACATCTCGTAACCCATTCAAGTAGAGAGAGAACCCGGTCAGTTGCCGGTGCTGGTTGAACACTCCGCCTAATACTCCCGTTACCCGTACCTTGGCATCCACCAGCTCCTCAAGCTGAAGGCTGTTGATTGCGCCTGAGGTGTGTACCTCAACCGGGCCAAGGTTGGTATACAAGTCGAATAGAATGTGTCCGTTGATATCTCGCCGGGGTGGATGAATAATCCCTTCGAGCTTCACCCAGCGGGAGTCCAGTTCTCCCGATAGAGCTGCTTCAAAGGACGGCTCTTGCGGTATGGGGAGGTTTCCCGAGCCCAGGCTCTCGACCTTGGGGTTGGCAATGATCGGCGCGAATTCACCCGCCGCGGTGATGCCACGGACCCTGACGCGCTGCCCTTCCACGAGATTGCGTTCTTCCGTGTTGAGCACAAAGACTCCATCGTTTGTGTCCTGCACAAAGAAGAAGTGTTGCTCCGGGTCGTAGTAGGTCACTACGCCCTCGACTTCGACTGCATACCCCAGCTTCGCCTGTTCCGCGCTCAGGGCATGGATTTGTTTTGCGCTGCTTAGGCCAACTTTTTCCGCTTGATGGTCATGCGGTTGTTTTGCGCTTGTAGCGGAAGATTGAGAGTAGGCGTGTCCGCCAAGCAACAACGAAAGCAGGCAAATCGAAATCGACCGCATTGCCTTCGTTTGCACCTTGGTGGAATATTCAGCCCGGCTGGCGTCAAGCTTTGTCACGCGACCTCATTCAAAGGTTGGTACGTTCTATCCGGTCAGGGCGCCGGTTGTAGCTCATTGCGGAACTGTTTTAGCGCCGGTTCCAGGCTGCCCATCAGTTGTTCCACCCGCGCGAAAGTGGCAGCGGCGCCTCCCAGGTCCCCACTCCGCCCCATCTTTTCCAGTTCGAATGCCGCCTGTGTGACCGCCTCTGCGCAAAAAATGCTTACCGATCCCTTCAGCCTGTGCGCGGCTTTTTCCAGGTTTTCCGCGTCCTTGCCGGATACCGCGGCGCGAATGGCTGCCATCATGGGCCCAGCCTCGGTAAAGAAAATATCCACTAGGCTGACCATCAGTTCCCCGTCACCATCCACGCGTGACAAGGCCCCAGCACGGTCAATCGGGCCGTTGTTTTCAGACTCATCCATTTGCCGGGAAACTCCGGTGCTCGTCACGGTCTAAATCTCCTCCCGCATAGAAAGAACAAACGACTATCCAGTGTTGCTATCGGCAAGGGTCGGAGGGAGTTTAACGGAAATAGCGTTGGGCGTGCCGCCAAATTAGATTCTGGCTAGGATCAACGACCAACTGTGTGGGTACAATTTACGGCGTAGATTTGGTTTTCTTAATCCAGGCACCGACCCTGCGATTCCAGCACCTGTCAGATGCAGTAGTCCGGACAATAAGATTGCGTCATGCACCACGCGGACATTAAATTTGGGTCCAGTTTCCTTTTCGGAACACGGCCGCAGTTTCTTTCCTCTCAAGTTCGCCAATTTTAGCCACGTCTGACCGATTGGGGGAAGGGTCGGAAGCACAAAATCCAGGTTCATGCGAATCACGTTCGACTGATCAGCCGGACTTTGCTCATGGCGCTGGCGGCCTCCTTCGCCGCTTCCTTGGCGGCTTCTTTTCCGGCGGCGCTGCGTCTTGTTTGGGGAACTGATTTTAAACTTGCCAGTGCGCTCGACACTTGATGGGCTTTGTCGGCCCGCTTTTTCAGGGCTTCCATTCTTGGCGTAAGCTTCTCCCATAGCTTGTTGGTCGCCGCAAACAGGCCGTCGGTAATGACATCAATCGGGTAGTGCTCCAGCAGGCTTCGGTCGGTTACGATGCGGCAACTGGCCTCCCATTCGCTGGTCGATCCGAAGGCATCGGAATAGGCGCCCACTCTTTCCGCGATCACCCATTTCCTGTCATGGGTAAGGTATAGTCTTTCTCCTACGTATTGGCCGCTTCCCTGGGATCCACCCGCGCCCGCTTCAACTTCCACCTGGGAAAATTTGTCGACCACCAGCAGGCCGTTCAGTGGTTTTCCGCGGTCGGAAAAGGGGAAGCCCTCGAACAGAAAACCGGTTTGTTCCGCTTCCGCCTCGGTTTTGTGGTTGGTTCGCCGGTATTTGGTCGGGATTTTGTCCGCATAGCGCGCGGCGGGAGAAATCCGGTCCCGCAGTTGGCCCAACAAATGGACTTCGGCGGCCAGTGTCTCCGATTCCAAGGCCGAGAGTTCGTGCAGGGACACGACGGAAAGTTGGGCGTTTTCCTGAACGTCCACAGTCTCTGGCTCAGCTATTTCATCGAGTTCCGCGTTTTCCCTATTCTGTTCGTCGGCCACGGTCCTACTCCGTCCTGGGCAGAGCGCTGTCAGGCTTTATCGGCACAACCAAGGATTTCATGATGCAAAGCAAGCGGGTCTGTTATCGAAAAGCGCCTTGGGGAGACTTCCGTGCAAGGTCTTCAATGGCAGGATAGGATTTCAGGTCAATCAGGGTCCGAATTGGGGGCTGGGTCCCGTTCTCAATCGCTTGGACCAGGAGTTCAACCGCAATTTGCGTCGTGGTCGGGGCCACAACTGTGGCCGCTAAAATGCCTTGGTTGACCCACGTTTGGCCTTCTTCGGGAAGTCCATCCACTCCGGTAAAAGGCAGGCGTAACCACCGTTCGCGATCGGAAAGGTTAGGAGCTTCTTCGAATGCCTTTCGCGCTCCCAGAGCGATCCCGTCGTATTGGCAACAAACTGCATGAATGGTCTCGGAACGCGAGGTGGCAAGCCGTAGCCAGGCCGTAACCGCTTGCTGCGCGTTTTCCGGCGTCCACTGGCTGCGTAGCGGTTTGAGGCTAATGTTGTGCGGTTTGAGGCTCTCCATCCCGATGGTCCGCTGAGTGGCAGCGGAATTATTCGCCGGTCCCTGTATATAAAGTACATTACCACCTTTGGGAAGCAGCGCCGCTAACTGCCGCGCCTGGATCCGGCCAATTTCCGTATGATCGCGAGTCACTTCAAAAATCGGTACCTTGGACAGCGCCCGCAACCGGTCCAGGTAGTCCACATCGCTGTTCAGGACCGCCCAGCCAATTCCCGCGGTCACGGCAGCTTCCGCTACCCGGACCAATCCGGTCGAAGTCAATGGCTCGAAAAAAATGGCATCCGGCCGCGAACTCTTGGTTTGCACGAAATCCAATAATTGTGAACTTTGGGTGACGGAATCGTTGTCGGCATGCACAATCCGCACGCTGGCGCCCAACCGGCGCGCCGTTTCCTGGGCCGCCTTCGCCTGTTCTTGCTGATAAGTATTGTTGTTGGGCAGAGAGACTACGAGATTTAAATTTTTCACCGAGCGACCCCCTCGCAACGGCAAACATTCTCGTGCGAACATGCCAGCGATTTTCTTGATTGACTCTATCACGAAATTCGATAACGACTTGAAACCAAAGAGTGTTACTGAAGATACCCTGGAGAAATTTGGTAGTGGTGCAGTTTGAGAGAAACGCTACGTATCAGGGCAGTGGCTTTTAGCCC
>CAZETZ010000121.1:0-10367 GCA_964514735.1 uncultured Acidobacteriaceae bacterium
TGATGATCTTTTCGTGCCCGGTTGCAGCCCGGGCCAGGCGAATGCTGTGCATTGCGGCGTCAGTACCAGAAGACCCAAAGCGGCACATCTCGATCGGAAACCGTTCACAAATTTCTTCCGCCAGTTCCCACTCCATGTCGTGCGGCATACCAAACATGGTGCCGGTGCTTAAACGCTTGTCGACAGCCTTCATCACCGCCGGGTGGCAATGTCCGGCCATCAGCGCGCCGAAGCAAAGGTTGTGATCGACGTACTCATTGCCATCGAGATCGCGAAAGCGTCCGGCTTTGCCTTCCTCTACAAAAATCGGATACGGGTCATATGCGCGGTAGTTGCTGGCCACGCCCAGCGGAATGCGTTTGAGGTTTTTCTTGTGTGCCTCCGCCGATTTGGGCGTGCGCTTTTCAAACGTAGCTAATTCTTTTTCTAGTGCGGGGTACATCCGGGTTCTCCAGGAAGCTCAGGCCAGGTGGGCCATTAGATTAGGTCTGGGTGGCCGCGGCCACCCAGCACATACATTTTAGAACGCAAACTTTAAAGCAAATTGAATTTGTCGCGGATCGCGCGTGTGCTTGACCCGGCCAAAGTCGGGGCCGTCGCTGATGTTTCCATCCGGATTCAGGAACTGGGTATGGTTGAAAACGTTAAAGAATTCAGCCCGAAACTCGAGGTGCTTGGTCTCACTCATTGAAAACAGCTTTTGCACCGAAAAGTCGAAATTTTTGATGCCAGGCCCGCAGCATAGCGTACGCGATCCACCCAAAGACCCTAAAGGAGCGTCCGTAATCGGGCAGGCAGTGGAAGAATTCAGGTTGCAAAAGTAATAACGACCGTTCTTTCTTGGATCCAGGAACTGGACCTGACCGGTGACGACCGGGCGTCCGGGAGCCTCGAACCCAGACGTGTCATTCTCAAGTTCCTGATCGTTTAACGACCGCATCAGAATGGGGAAGCCCGATTGAAAGCTGGCAATCCCTGAGACGGCCCAGTCATCCAGGAGCGCACCCTTTGCGCCGCTAAACTTTCGTACCGGCAGTTCCCAGAGATAGCTGATCACCACGCGATGCCGCGCGTCGAACGCTGACAGGGCGCGATTACAGCTAAAGTCATTCAAAACCCCGTTGCAGATGGGTTTCACCGCATTTTCAAAGCTGGAAGCGCTGTCAATGGACTTACTGAAAGTATAAGCCACTTCAAACTGGATTCCATTCGACATCCGATGCTCCAAGGACGCTTGCAGAGAGTTATAAGCTGAGGTTGCAATGGTATCCTGGGCGAAGATTGCGCTAAAAACCGGGGTACCGTCCGACGGGCATCCGTTGATAAACACCGAATTCACAGCGTCCCAACCGTTGAGCGGGTCGCAATTCGGCGATGAGGCGGGGCGCAGTCCCACCAGAGCAATTGGACTCCCACCGGCGGCCCCAGTAACGACCTTGTTGCTAGGGAGCGTGAGCTTGTCGCCCGGCTGAAGAACAAAACCAAACGGTGAATCCGCTGCGGCAGGACCACACGAAATGTTCGCGTAAGCAGGATTGCCACTCTCAAACAAGCTTTCCAAGTCCAGACAGGTTTGGGGCATGCCAGGGCTCAGATCGCGGGTTGCGAGCAGACGATGCCCCTGAGAGCCGACGTAACCGACCGACAGGACGGTATTTTTGAACAGTTCGCGCTCGATACCGAAGTTGTACTGTTCGGTGTACTGTGCTCTGAGTTTTGGCTGCAACTCTCCAAACAGGACGATGGGGCGGAAGACGGACCAGTCAATCGCGGTACCGTGGGCCGGATTAAGAATACTGCCAAACGGGTTGGGAATTACACCCGTGCCCCCGGCCTGGCAAGGTGTAGTGCAGTTTTGCAGAACGAAAGGCGTGCTGAAAAACCCTTCCGTAACCGTGGTGCTGCCGCCGAAGGGTGGCTCCGCTTGAAACTGCTCCAGCACCAGCTGTTCGATCGGATTGTAGAAAACGCCGAATCCCGCATGGATGGTGGTTTTGCCATCCTTCCACGGGTCCCAGGCGATACCCACACGTGGAGCAAAAGAGTTGTAGTACGCGCTCGTTAGGCCTTTGGGGACACCCGCATCTCCAGGTACGACTAGTCCCAGTGGAAAAAAGGCCTTGGCAGGTCCACTTGGACTGCAATCGGTACTGCCGTAGGAAATGGCGAGCGGACTGCCAGCTTCCAACTGGCAGGGGTATGTGGTCGTCGCCTGCCCCGGACGGAATGTCTGGTAGCGGCCCCCTGCATCATAAAAGGGTTGGTTGAACTCCCAGCGTAGTCCGTAGTTTACCGTTAGATTTGGCTTTAGCTTCCAACTGTCCTGCGCGAACAAGTAAAGAGCTTTGCCGTGGACATCCTCGCGGTTGGTGGAACCCAGCAGATCGGAATCGGGCAGGCCCATCAGGTAATTGGGAAAGAAATTCGAAGAGCCGTCAACATTGCGGGTAGAAATAAAGTCGTTCGGCCCACCTCCGAAATAAGAGTAATCCCCCTGGGGCGCAAAGAACAAAGTCTGGACAAACCGCTGCACCCTGAAATCAACCCCCAACTTCACGGTGTGATTGCCCACAACCTTGGTGAGATTGTCGCTCACCTGGTAGGTGTTGCCGGTCTGCGGCAATTCGCCTTCGAAGTCATTGCCAATGGTAAAGCCGCCGGAAACCGCAATCTCAGGAACTCCTTCGTGGCCGGGCCCCAGTCCCGGAGTGATGCCAAGCTTCGGATTGGGGACAATCACACCTGGCGTGTCGGTAGTGCCTGTGAAGCAAAACGGTATGGCCGTGCCGTCGCATACCCCAGTGACGTTCTGTGTGAACTGGGGATGCAGAAACGTTCCCTGACTTTCACGGAGAAAGGTGGCGCGCAGTTCGTTGATCAAGGTCGTACTGATGGTCCAGGTATGGCTGATGTTCACTTGTTGAGCGCGGGTCTTGTTGACGTCCCCAAAACCTGGCAAGAGATTGGCGGATGCCGCCTGAAATTTGGTGAAAGGCTCCGCGTCATAGAGATCGTTGAAGTAGTAATACACATTCAGGTTCTGATTGTTGCCGAGATGGTGGTCCAGTTTGAAGCTGAATTGGTTTCCACGCTGCCGGTTATTCGGAATAGATTGAAAAATATTGTCGGGATTGGACTGGCTGGTACAGGCCGGATCGGCGTTTGGACAGGGCACGTACTGTTTCAAAAGGCTCAGAGCGACCGGATCGAAACACGCAGTGGGAATTTGGCTATTCGGGAAAACATCGGTCCAGTTTGCTCCTGTACTGGGCGCAACTCCGCCGGCATTGCTGATCGCGGTGGCGCAACCTGGACGGTTTTGCAGAATTCCCGTCAGGGCATCCGTGCCCAAAACTCCGGAAAATGGCGATGCGGAAAAATCTCCCGCGCGTTCCGCCGCCGTTGGCACAACCGTTGGATCGCCCGTAATCCCTTGCACGATGCGGCGCCCTTCGTAAGAGGCGAAAAAGAACGTCGTGTCCTTCTTAATCGGGCCGCCAAGCGTACCGCCAAACTGATTTTGCTTGTTATCGGGAGTGGCCGGATCCAGATATCCCCTTGAATCCAGCGCTTTGTTGCGGAAGAACTCGTAAATGCTGCCATGGTACTGGTTCGTCCCGGATTTCGTAACCACATTGATGACTGCTCCGGAATTGCGCCCATACTCAGCGTCGAAGGTATTGGAGAGCACCCGAAATTCGGCGATGCTATCGGGGCTGGGCTGAATGGCGGGCGAGTTGGCGAATAGATCATTTCCATCCCCGCCGTTGACGCTGAAGTTATTGGAGCGTCCGCGTCCGCCATTGACCGAAACTGCTCCGGCGGTGTTGCTGCCGTAAAACAGATCGGAACCGCCCACACCCTGCACCCCCGGCTGCAACTGTAGCAATTGATAAGTGTCGCGCGCGTTGAGCGGCAGGTTCGACACTTGCTGAGAATCCATGACGGCGCCGAGTTGCGTGCTGGTGGTGTCGACCACCGGCGCTTCAGAGGTCACTTGGACGGTTTCCTTTGCATCTCCTACCTCGAGCGTGGAGTTGACGGTGACCACCTGGTTCAGGTCAACCCGGACGGCCTTTTGCTGGTTCTTCTTGAAACCAACTAAATCGAATTCCACGCTATAGCCGCCGACCGTGACTTGAGGGAAGACGTAATCGCCACTGCCGTTGGTGGTCGTTGTGGCCTCCACTCCGGTTGCATCGTTGATTAATGTGACCTTCACGTTGGCCAGCACAGCGCCAGTGGGGTCGGCGACCCGGCCCAGGACCCTGCCTCCGGTGCTTTGTGCTAAAACTACGGCGGAACCACACCCACAGAAAAGGACAACCAACCACCGGGCCGCTCGGGGGATTGTGAATGACGGCATGGCGTGACCTCCAGATTTTTACAGGTGGAAGATATTTTTTAAAAGTCTTGAACGGGCCTTGTACAAGCAACAAACCTTGCTATAATCCCGCAAGGTTAGAGAAGCCCGGAGCGGGCTGTCAAGGGGAAAATACTTTTCCCTCCTATAAACAGGATTGAATCCGCCCTGTGATCGCGAGTCATGAAGCAAGCGGCCAAACCGTATCTAAAAATTGGAGATGTCGCCCGCCTGGTCGGCGTATCTCCTTCGGTGATCCGCACCTGGGAGGGCCTCGGACTTACTCGGCCCCAGCGCACTGCCAGTAAATATCGTCTTTACACTCCCGATGATGTAAAGCTTTTGAAGCGCGCGCGATTTCTCCGTCGCGTGCGCGGACTCAATGCGCCGGCGATTGTCCACATGCTGAAGAAAGACGGGCTGGTACGGCCCCGTCCGGAGCGTAAGGCAAACGCAATTGGCGCACATCTCCGCGAGTTGCGCGTGAGACGCGGGCTATCGCTGGCCCAAGTCGCTAAATCGGTGGATATTTCCGTAGGTTTTCTTAGCGCGCTGGAGCGCTCGCACATGAGCGCATCCGTAGGAACACTGCGCAAGCTGGCACGGTTTTATAAGACCAACATTCTTGATTTCTTTGGCCCCGCTGAATCAAAAAGTCCGCTGGTCTCTCCCGAAAATCGTAAAGCTCTGGAGGCCGGCCCTGGTGTGCGCATGGAGCTGCTGGCCTGGGGAAATACGGTGATGGAGCCGCATTTGTTTCGTATCGCTCCGCACGCCGGGAGCGGCGAATCATACAGCCACGACGGCGAAGAATTTTTATACGTGCTGCAAGGTGAACTAATGATTTCTGTTGAAGAAGACGAATATCGCCTAAAGACCGGCGACAGTTTTTATTTTGAGAGCACGACGCGACATCATTGGAGAAATCCGGGCACGAAAGAAACTTGCGTGCTGTGGATCAATACTCCTCCGACGTTCTAAGAATCTTCGAGGAGCATCTACTTTGCCTGGTGCCAACAAGTTTCGCTTAGTAAGCTTAGCCGTCACATGGATCCCGCTGTTGGCTTCCATTGCATTTGCGCAACAATCCAGCGTGCCAGCACCCGCAGGTACGGTGATTGTCAACGCACGTGTCTATACCGTGAATTCCGCACAGCCCTGGGCCGAAGCTGTTGCCATTCGTGGCGAGACCATCACAGCAGTGGGCACAGAAAAGGACCTCGAAAAATTCCGCGGACCATCTACCAGAGTCATTGATGCTGGGGGCCGCCTGGTCCTCCCCGGTTTTACCGACGCGCACATTCATATGATTGAGGGCTCTCTGGGCCTGGTAAGGATCCATCTCGAAGATGCCAAATCTATCGCGGAAGTCCAAACATTGGTGAAACAATTTGCGGACGAGCACCCGAACAATCCATGGATATTAGGCAGAGGCTGGTCTTATCCACTCTTCGGCGCCGCTGCATTGCCTGACAAAAAATTCCTCGACCAAGTCGTTCCGGACCGCCCCGTTTACCTGACAGCATTTGATGGCCATAGCTGGTGGGCGAACAGCAAGGCATTACAACTTGCAGGCATCACGAAAGACACACTTGATCCAGTCAACGGAGTGATTGTTCACGATCCTTCGACCGGTGAACCAACCGGCGCATTAAAAGAAGACGGAGCAGACGCACTCATGGATCGCGTTCTCCCTACTCCGAGCCGGGATGAGAGGCTAACTGCCCTGCGCGCAGGCATGCATGAAGCTAACAAAGTCGGCCTGGTCAGAGGAATTTGCGCGGGCAACCTCGGCGAGGATGTTACCTACAGCGACTTTGAAAACGCCGATTTGTACGACGAACTGCGAAAGAACGGTGTCCTGTCGGTACGCATTTACTATGCGTATGGCTTAGCGCCATCCGGCCTCACTCCGAGAATTATCAAACGACTTGAGCAGGCCCGGCGGCAATATCACGACGAATGGATTTCCGCAAATGCGGTCAAGTTTTATATGGACGGAGTGATCGAATCGCACACCGCCGCCATGCTCACTCCATACAGTGACGATCCCACGCAACAGGGGAAATTGTTCTGGGACGTTGCCGAATATAAGCGAACGGTCCGCAAGCTGGACAGTCTCGGTTTTCAAATCTTCACCCACGCGATCGGCGAAAAGGCCGTCCGTACCGCGCTCGATGCCTACGAAGAAGCATCTCAAGCAAACCACACTAGCTCGCGTCCGCGCATCGAACATATAGAAACCGTCAGTGAACGGGACATTCCGCGTTTCGGAAAGCTGGGAGTGATTGCGAGCTTTCAGCCGTTGCATGCTTATCCGGACGACGACACCCTGAAAGTCTGGGCGCACAATGCTGGTCCGGAACGCGCCCAACGCGCCTGGGCGTGGCGAAGCATCGAGAACTCGGGTGGGCATCTGGCCTTCGGCAGCGACTGGCCGGTAGTGACCTTGAATCCCTGGTACGGCGTGCAGAATGCGCTCACGCGCCAGACGCAAGAAGGCAATCCGCCGGGGGGATTTGTTCCCCGTGAACGGATCAGCCTGCAAGATGCGATTCAGGCATATACCTTGGGCGCTGCTTATGCTGGGCATAGAGAGAAGACCGAAGGCTCGATTGAACCGGGGAAGGTCGCCGATTTGATCGTGCTTTCGCAAGACCTGTTCAAGATCGAACCGAACCAGATGGCCAATACCGAAGTACTGCTCACCATGGTGGGAGGAAAAGTTGTGTACCAATCGCCAACCTGGGTGGGAGGAAAGGGCAAGGACCCGCAATGAAGCGTCAGCGGCTGATCTTCGTCTCCTCACTGCTGGCCGCGGTCTTTTTCCTCGGATCGTGCGGCAAGAACACTCCGACGCTGAATCTGCTGGTCTGGGAGGGCTACGCCGATCCGTCCTATGTTCGCGCTTTCGAAGAAGCAAACCATTGCAAGGTCTCCGCCTCATACATGGGATCGAGCGATGAGCTGATGGCCAAGCTGCGCGGCGGCAGCGCGGGCACTTATGACGTGATCTCTCCCTCCAGCGACGTTGCCACTTCCATTGCTGCAGCGGGCTTGGCCGCGCCGCTCGATCTCTCGAAGTTTCCCAGCTACAGCCAACTTTCGCCGCAGCTCACTTCCCTTCCGCTCGTAAAAATCAACGGACAGGTTTACGGCGTGCCGTTTATGTGGGGACCCGACCCTCTGATTTATGACACAACGGCGTTCGCGCAAGCGCCCAGCAGTTGGAACGTATTTTGGGACGCGAAGTACCGGGGAAAGATTTCTGTCTGGGATGATCTCTCTACCGTGTACATGGCGGCACAGGTGCTCGGCTACGACAAGCCTGACCCTGGGCAGCTTTATAACCTGAGTGATGAACAACTCGAAGCAGTAAAGAAAAAGCTGCTGGAACTGAAACCCAATATTCGCAAAATGTGGACGACGGGCAGCGAACTGACCAATTTATTCCAGAACCATGAAGTGGTTGCGGCCATGGGCTGGCCGCTTATGACCAACCAGTTACGCAAATCGAATTTCCCTGTGGGCGAGGTCATTCCCAAAGAAAACACCACCGGCTGGATCGATCACCTCATGATTACCGCAGGCAGCGAAAACAAAGAACTTGCCGCTAAATTTCTTGAATTCATGATCACGGCGCAGACCCAGAAAAAAGTGACCGACGTGACCGGATACACTCCGGCCAATCCTCATGCCGCGCAGTTCATGACGCCGGACGAGGTGAAGAACCTGCATCTCGATGATGTAGACAACTACCAGAAACGCATTTATTTCTGGCAAAACGTGCCGCGACGCGCGAAGTACAACGAGATTTGGAATGAAGTGAAAGCAGCACAGTAAAGTGTGTGTGTTGTGGAGCGGGCACTCCTGCCCGCTACTGCATACAGCACATCAGAACTATCAGATCAGTCGCGCTGTACACAGAGCGGACAGGAGTGCCCGCTCCACCAAAAAAAGCATGGCCGCCGCCCCAGCTTCGCTGCTCTCCATTCGCAATATTGCGAAGTCTTTTGGCAAGAGCCCAGTGTTGCGCGACATTTCACTCGAAATAGCCGAAGGCGAGTTTCTTACCATTCTTGGCGAGAGTGGCTCCGGCAAAACCACTCTGTTGCGCATCATCGCCGGTTTTGAAAACGCGGATTCTGGCGAAATCCTCATGGCCGGCGAGAGGTTCGATGATCTGCCTCCCTACAGCCGCCGCGTGAACACAGTTTTTCAAAACTACGCTTTGTTCCCGCACCTGACGGTCGAGCAGAATGTCGCTTACGGGCTGCGTGTCGCAAAAGTGCCTAACCTCGAGGCCGCCGCGCGGACAGAAGAAGCACTGGCTAAAGTAAAAATGTCGGCTTACGCCCGGTCAAAACCTTCCAAGATTTCCGGTGGGCAGCAACAACGAGTGGCCCTGGCCCGCGCCCTGGTCAATCGTCCCCGCCTGCTGCTTCTTGACGAGCCGCTTTCCGCCCTCGATGCCAACCTTCGCCGGCAGATGCAGGTCGAGCTGAAATCTTTGCAGCGCGAAGTTGGAATCTCCTTTGTATTTGTCACCCATGATCAGGAAGAAGCCATGGTCATGTCCGACCGCATCGCGTTGCTGCGGCTGGGAGAATTGGAGCAAGTCGCCCCACCCCGTGAAATTTACAATCGCCCTGCAACTTCATATACGGCGCAATTCATTGGTCACACCAACCTGTTACGCGGAGATGTGAAGGCAGGCATCGCTCATTGCGGCTCGCTTTCTTGGAAAACTTCGCTTCCGGACGGTGCAGCGGTTTTTTCTCTACGTCCGGAAAATGTGCGAATCGTTGTTGGCGCTGCAAACGGCGGCGTGGTGCGATTTTGCGGGCAGATCAGGCGGCAAGCCTTTCAAGGCGCAACCGAACTGCTGCAAGTCGAATGCGCCGATGGGCTGACATTTTCACTGCGGACATCCAGCCGGCAGGACTGGCAGGGAGAACTGCAACTTGAATTCTCTCCAACCGATGCGGTTTTGGTGAGAGAGTCCAGCGCGGAGGAAAAACTTTAATGTTCTCCCGCCCCTATCGGGCTGCAATCACGGTTCCGCCGCTGCTCTGGGTCGCTGTGTTTCTGCTGGCGCCGTATGCGCTGCTGTTTTGTTACAGCTTCTGGTCGGTTTCAGACACGCAGGTCATCGTTCACTCCTGGGACCTGCGCAACTATTTCCAATTGTTCCGCGTGAATGTGTATCTGCAAACGCTGTTTCGCTCCATGTGGATCGCCGCGCGCGTTACTTTCTTTTCTCTATTACTCGGGTATCCGCTGGCTTATTACGTATCGTTTTACGCGGGAAAGCGCAAACACCTTCTTTATCAACTCGTGATTATTCCGCTCTGGGTCAGTTATCTGGTGCGCGCTTATGCCTGGAAAACAATTTTGGGGAGCAATGGCGTGCTGAATACGCTCTTGCAGTATGTCCACCTGACCCGGCATCCGCTGGACTTTCTGCTCTACAGTCCGTTCGCGGTGGTTCTGACGCTGACCCACATCTATACTCCATTTGCGTTTCTACCGGTTTACGCCTCGCTTGAGCACATTCCCAGAAACCTGGTGGAGGCTTCGCACGATCTTGGCGCATCGCCCGCGCAGACGTTCTGGCGAGTCATCCTGCCGCTTTCGATTCCCGGAGTGTTAGCTGGTGCGACGTTTGCCTTCGTACTTAGCTTGGGAGATTTCCTTGCGCCGTTGCTGCTCGGCGGCCCAAGCGGCATCATGATTTCGAACATTGTGGTCAGCCTGTTCGGCGCAGCTTATAACTGGCCGCTGGGCGCGGCGATTTCTTTCTGCATGATGGTACTGGTCATCGGACTGCTTTTCGTCACGGAAAATTTGGAGAAGAAATGGAGCTTCCAGTGAGCGCCGCGCGTACTTCCCGCTGGTTCCCGATTTACGCTGTCGTAGTCTTCGGATTTCTTTATTTGCCCATCGTCACCTTGATTGTTTATTCCTTCAATGGCCAGGGCGTGGGTGGATTTCCGCCGCGCAA
>CAZETZ010000122.1:0-10205 GCA_964514735.1 uncultured Acidobacteriaceae bacterium
CCTGTTTAAGCGAGCCAAAATCTGACGGCCGAAGCCTTTCCCGTAGTCTTTTATACGGATAAATAAATGCTTAAGACTGCCCTTTGAGGTTGGCAACGAAAATCGGGTTGTAATAAGTATCCAGCCGTGTGCCATCATGGGCCCAAACAAGATCGGTATACAGCGACGGTCCCCAGGCTACGATCGGCCCATTCTTCGGATGAAACCGGTAGTCGAAGTTATTGCGGACGTCGCGGATGTCTACACGGTTCACGAAACCTGACTCCGCCGCGAACCCAGGACTGATATCGCTATAGTTTGCGTCGTAGTTCAGATTGGTCCCGCTGTAGGTGGCTTCTGCTTTATAGGCAGGCCCGGCTTCATAGGTACCGTTCGCCAAGCGGGTGGAACTGGTCACTGCCTGAAACAAACTGGTCCAGTTGGCGTTGAGTTTGATCCGGGCATCGGCACCACCCAGGCGATTGAATTCGCCGTCGGCAAGAAATTCGCGATCGGTATAAATGGCCCCGATGCTGGACTGGCCGAGGATGTCGCGGCCCACGCGGCCCACGAAAAACGAGGCGCGGTCGCCGGCCACCCGGTCATTATCCGGGACGCTTTTTCCCGGCCCGCGGTCGTCGATGGCAAGCACGCCGATCGAATACGGCCCGGTTTTACCCGTCAGCCTGGCGCCGAACTGCGGATCGCCGATACGGCGAGTGAAAAACAGATCCATGGGGGTTTTGAAGAAATCGGCGTTCTCCAGGAAGAACGGCCTCTTCTCCGGGAAGAAAACTTCGAATCTTTGATTCACCGTGATCTGCGGCTCATCCGATTCCACCTGGCTGAAATCGGGATTGGCGGTGACATCGAGCACAAAGTTGTCATTCAAAATGAACTTGGAATCAAGCCCGCCGCGGAATTCCGCAGTCTGGTTATCGAAGACAGGGACTGGATTGCGGGTGTCCAGCGCATGGAACGATCGCAACACGCCGTAGGGATTGAACTGGATGTTTCGCCCGGGAGAAATGTTCTCCAGCCCTTTTGCGGTTGCCGCCTGGTTCAGCCTGCCTTCGATGCCGCGGGAGATCTGCGGCCAGAAGTCATCCTCGTTTTCGCGCAGGATTCCACGGTAAAGGATCAGGCCCCATTCCTCTTGCTCCGCGGGAGAAAACCTGAGGCTCTTGAAAGGGATGGAGATCCACACCACATACCCCTGGCTGGTGACTTTCCCTTTCGAATCCCAGATGGTATCGAACGATGCATCGAAGTTGGATAAATTGCCGCTGCTGTCTTCGTGCGGAACTTCGGTCCACATCGCGTCCCATTGCACGCCGAGCGGGGTGGTCTGAAAAACGTAGGCGCGGCGCCGGTCATGGAAGGTGTCCACGATGATCTCCACCGTGTCGTCGTCGAAAATGTCCTCCCGCCGCGACATTCGCGCCCGCACTTTGCCGGGTTGGTCGAAGCAGACAAACACAGCGTAGAGATTTTTGTTGTCGTACCCCAGATAGGCTTCGGTGGGTTGCGATGCTGGCAAACCATCATGCGGATTGCGCTGCACGAACCCCGTGACCTTCTTCATTTGCGCCGCGACCTCTCCCGTGGGGCGCATGTTCAGGAAGTCTTCGAGCGCAGGTGGGTGGTTCAACCGGGGAATGGCTACGGTGGGCAGCTCCGAAGCTTGTCCTCTCCCAGAGGGCGGAGAAGCCATCCCTGCAGCGCAATTTCCCAGGCTAAGCAGGATGATTAGAATGAAGCATTTATAAAACAGGCAGGATGACCTCAAAAAATACGTTTCGCAAGAAGATACACCATGCGAGCTATGTTGATAACAAAGACGTTGAGTTAAGTTCGGATTTCGTAAAAATTGGGGGTTTCGCTTTTTTTAGAAGAGCGAGCTTTGCCGGCGATTGGGAATAATGCCGAAATGTTCATACGCCAGTTGTGTGGCCACCCGGCCGCGGGGCGTGCGATTGAGGAAGCCGATCTGGATGAGAAAAGGCTCGTAGATTTCTTCGATGGCATCGGGCTCTTCGGCGAGCGCGGCGGCCAGCGTGTTCACTCCAACCGGGCCACCCTGGTATTTCTCGATGATTGCGAGCAGGAGACGGCGGTCCACTTCATCGAAGCCATAGCGGTCCACTTCGAGCATCTGCAACGCAGCTTGCGCAGTCGGGAGATCGATTTTTCCTTTGCTGCGGACCTGAGCGTAGTCGCGCACACGGCGCAGCAGACGGTTGGCGATACGCGGCGTTCCGCGGGAACGGCTGGCGATTTCTAGTGCCCCCTCAGTGTTGATCTCTACATTGAGGATTTCCGCCGAGCGCTCGATGATGATGCGCAATTCTTCGTGACTGTAGAACTCCAGCCTAAGCACGATGCCGAAGCGCGAGCGCAGTGGAGATGAAAGCAGCCCAGCCCGCGTGGTTGCAGCCACAAAGGTGAACGGCTTCACGTCCATCGTATGGGTCCGCGCCGCCGGCCCCTGGCCGATGATGATGTCCAGCTTGTAGTCCTCGAGCGCCGAGTAAAGAATTTCCTCCAGCGTCGGTTGCAGGCGGTGGACTTCATCAATAAAGAGCACTTGCTTGTCGTGGACGTTGGTCAGGATGGCGGTCAGGTCGCCCTTGATCTGAAGCGTCGGGCCGGAGGTTTGCTGGAAGGCCACTCCGATCTCGTTGGCGATGATGGTGGCTAACGTGGTCTTGCCCAAGCCTGGAGGACCGTATAGCAGGACGTGGTCGAGTGCTTCTCCTCGGGATTTTGCGGCTTCGATGGCTACTGCGAGGTTCTCTTTTACTTTGGATTGGCCGATGAACTCGGACAGTTTTTGTGGGCGGAGTTTTAGCTCGAAAGAGGAATCGTCCTCGACTGGAGCGGCTGAAACTAAGCGCTCGCGGCTATCGTCAAGGTGCGGAGTGTTTCGGAGTGTAGCCATAAAAAATCAGGACCGTTTAGGAAAGGCCTTTAACTTATCAGAATCTTTGTCTTTTGAATCTTCAACCTGAACATCCAATAGCTCTTGAATTTTCTTTCTCGGAATTCCTTCCCCGTCGAGAAGCGTCCACAAAGCATCCGCAACAACTTGACTTGGGCTTGTCCGATCCTCTTGACGCTTCTTTCTACGTCCCACGATCACGTCCATAACCAGACGCTCCATTGGCGTCAGATAAATAGCTACCTGCTCTGCATCTTGTTCAAGTTTTCTTGTTCTTGACATTGCTCAGATTTCTATTGCAAATCTTTAAAACCTATTATAATATTATAATATATTTTGGATGATGCAAATGGGAGCAAGATTAGGAGTTGGTTTTGGGCAATTCGCAACAGTTGAAGACAGAACTTGCTGTATTCGAACAGCATAAGCAGGAATGGGTAATGAACAATGCTGGGCAATTTGTCCTCATTGCAGGCACTACCGTAGCAGGTTTTTATTCTACCTACGAAGTTGCTTTCAAAGCTGGGATAGAGAAATTTGGGCTCCAGGGGATATTTCTTATAAAACAGGTTTGGATTGAACAGCCTGTCTACCTAATTCACTAAACTCAAGTGGTTAAGCTGCCCTTCACGCCGAGTACGTTGCTCATCGAAGGGCCGGTTCTCCGCACCTTCATTAGCGCGTCGCGTATGGAAGTAGAGGATGGCAGAGCTCTTGGGCTTGAGTTTCCAGAATTGCCAGTAAGCGCTCTCATCGACACCGGAGCGTCTCTTACTGTAATCAACCCTGAAATCGCTGTTACCTGCAAACTAAAACAAACTGGATTCCAGAGAGTCAATGCAGTTGGTGGCGCTACAGGGGAATATCCAGAATATGCTGCTGCTATCGCTTTTCCGAATAGCAATCTCCCTCGCTTAGATACAACTCGAGTGGTAGCGTGCCCAATCATCCGTCAACCCTTTTATGCGTGTTTAATCGGCCGTGACATTTTGCAAAAATGGTTGTTTAAGTACGATGGTCGTAGCGGAAGCATCGAAATCGAAGCCTAGCGGCGGACAATGACATACCCATTAATTTGAAGTCTTCCATTCTCTAGAGTCTGATCCGCATTTCGTTGGTCGCAGCAAATCCCATCGACTCATAAAGTCCGCGCCCTTCATCACTCGCATGCAAAATGATCGTGTCAAATCCATTTTCACGACACCATTGAATTGCCACGTCTATTAAATTGCGGGCCAATCCACGCCGCCGAAATTTCTCCTCCGTGTAAACATTGATGATATTTCCTCGGCGCGTACCCTTGCCAATCATATGCGGAATCCATTCCATGAGCCACAAACCCGCACCCGCCGCGACCGTTCCTTGGGCATCAATCACCAGCCACGCGAGATATTCACCAGCTTTCATCTTTTCCAGCAACCAGGGTTGACACCTGGCCGCCATGCTATCTAAGGTTGCGTTATCGCTATAGCCCATGTCGCGAAACATAGACCGCCGATGCATCACCAACGTGTCAATTTCTTCTTCGCGCGCGAGACATATAGTGAACCCATCTGGCAATTTCATACCACATGATATTTGCACTGTACTCGGTTCAGAAAAACTATTTCCCAAAACTTTTCCTCATCCCTCCACAATCCTTCCTACATCTCCACAACATCCGCACAGGCAAAACCAGTTTTCAACTTGCACGCACAGTCACCATTCGTGCAGATTCATTCGAGCAAATTTACAAGCGCGCCGGTGATCTCCCAAAGAACTCAGTTTCTCGATTGGTTTCCTTTTTACGTGCACCGTTTTATTGGCGATGCGCGTTACCGGAAACTCGCGGATTACCAGCAGGCTTGGTATTGGAATCTTTTGTTTGAATCGTGGGTCTCGGAGCGTCCAGGGTATCTGCCAGACGACGGGCAGTTGTGGCGCCTCGCGAATGCGCGCACGCGGCAATTCTTCGAGAAAGAATGCGGGCCGGTGCTGAGCATGTTTGAGCGCGAGGGTTCGACAACTGACGGTGGCGTCTGGATTTACAACCGCGTGCTCCTTAAGATCCTCGACGAGCAGTTGCTTAAATTCCACAGGAAGGCAAAGAAATCCTCCAAATCCACAAATAGTGAAAATACTTCTTATCTGGATTTTGAAGGTATAGTAAAGAAAGAAAATGGAAGCCAACGATGTGCGACACATCCGCAATCCGGTCTCACGCAATGGGGATCGTGTTGGGAGTGCTATGCAGAGAAATATAGCGGCGACACACACGCAACGGGCTAATGCTGGACCGGCTTGTTTCGTTTGTGGGGATACTGGGTGGAAGACTGTTCAGAATGGTGCGAGCAGAAGCGTCACGCGATGTGACTGTCGCCAGGTTTCGCGCACAAAATTCTTGATTGACCAGGCAAAGTTTCCGCCTCGATATGAGAACTGTGATCTTGCTAGCTATGTAACGGATGTGCAATCCAGTCTTGCTGCGGCAAAGATTACAGCGCAGCAGTTTATTACCAACTATCCGGTAGACAAAATTGGTTTGCTGTTGATTGGACCGAGCGGAGCGGGCAAGACCCATCTTTCGGTTGCAATTCTGCGAGAGCTAATCGCCCAAAAAGGGATTGCCTGTTTATTTTGTGACTACCGCGATCTGCTGAAACAGATTCAGAATTCCTACAACCCTTCGGTTCAAGTGACAGAGTTAGATTTACTGCGTCCGGTTTTTCAAGCTGAAGTTTTGGTGCTGGATGATCTTGGGGCAGTGAAGCCTACCGAGTGGGTTTGGGACATGGTTAGCGTGATTCTCAATACTCGCTACAACGAGAACCGCACCACGATCATTACTTCAAACTTCATGGATGGCCCGGCAGCCGCGGTATCAGGCCCGCGCGCGGTCGCTCGGGAAGAAACTTTGGGGGACCGTATTGGGGAACGCATGCGTTCCCGGCTCTTCGAGATGTGCCGCATGGTGAACGTGAACGCGCCGGACTATCGCCAGAAATTCCGCAGCAGCGGCCCCCGATGAGTTTCTCCGCTGTGTTCCTCTGTAGTTAAAAAGATTTGAGTTTCCATCTAGAATAGCCGCGTGCTCTCCCAGCGCTTCGAATTCGTCCCACAGAACGACGAAGCGATCTTCGCCGCAACTCCCGCGGCCGCGGCGATCTTTTGCTTAAGCGTAGACGAGCGCTCCGAACCCTACATCAGCAAGACCGCCAACCTGCGCCGACGCCTGCAACGCTTGTTGGCCGCACCAACGGAGCAGAGCAAGCGCCTCAACCTACGTGGTCGCGTCCGCTGGATCGAATACACCGCCACCGGCTCAGATTTCGAATCCGGGTTTCTGCTCTACAAGCTCCTGCGCGATCACTTTCCTAAATCGTACGCTGCGCGCCTGAAGCTACGCTTTGCGCCGCTGGTCAAGCTGCACTTGGAAAATGAATTCCCGCGTGCTTCGATCACCACGCGCCTCGGACGGCTCAAGGGGCGTTCTCTTTATTACGGTCCCTTTCCTTCGCGGACGATAGCGGAAAAGTTTGCCAACGACTCGCTCGATTTCTTCAAAATGCGCCGCTGCGTCGAGGACCTGAAGCCCGACCCCAAGTTTCCCGGCTGCATTTATTCCGAGATGAAAATGTGCCTGGCCCCGTGCTTCAAGGGATGTACCGATGAAGAGTACGGTCATGAAGTGGGAAGAGTGCAAGCTTACTTCGATACAGCCGGTGAGTCGCTGGTGCGGGAGATTTCCATGCAGCGCGACCAAGCTTCATCCGGCCTGCAATTCGAAGATGCGGCCACGCAACATGCCCGGCTGGAAAAGCTGAAGCCGGTGCTGGCGCAGCTTCCAGAAATGGTCCACCGCATCGACCAGCTCGGCGGAATCCTGGTGCTGCCCAGCGCCCTACCGGGATCGGTGGCTTTCTTCCGTCTTAGCGGCGGACGACTCTGTGGGCCGGTGAATTTTCCCATCCAGTCTGCCGAGCACACCAAGTCGCAGTCCATGGAATCACGGATCGAGCAGTCTCTAGCGGCATTCCCTCCCGCAGAGAACAAAACGACCCTGGAAACCATGGAGCATCTGGCGCTCCTTAAGCGCTGGTACTATCGGAGTACACGAGTAGGAGAAATTTTCTTTGCGGACGCGAAGGGAGCGCTCCCCATGCGGAGGTTGGTGCGGGGAATCTCGCGGGTCTATCGCGGAGAAAGGCCCGAACCGCCTTCGCTCCCGGAGCATCCGCTAAGCTGACATCGGCAGGGGCCGGCTGATTGTCTCCGGCCTCTTGCGGAATACGGCATTCACCCCACTTCTCCATCGTTCATCGATGGCAACCATCGTCCATTCAATTTCAGGGGACAAGTAGCGCAAGAGCGTGTCCGTTGCAGGATGCACATGCAAAGCCGGGGCCACCAAAAACAACAATGGCTTCTCCGCCGACAACTCACGCGCTGGGAAATAACCAAACCGCTGGAACTCCCCCCGCGAATGGTGCCAGGCCACACGCGACCAGTAGTCGAGCCCTTGCAGCGGCAGATGAATGTCTTCATCTGCTTTTAGCTCCACTACCGCGAGCCGCCCTTCGCGGGTAACCGTCAACACATCAATCATGGCGCGGTCGGAGGCAGAGAAAGCCGGGACCTGCGAGTACAGGCAGCTCGGTTGCAACCGCTCATCCACCGCGGCAACGTTTTTGACCACCAGCGATTCCAACCAACGCTCCGGATGCAGCCGCCAAAGCGTATGGTCCCGCGGACCCTCCGCATGCCGCACTTCACCGATGCTGTGGACCAACTGAGCAAACGCCCGCGCGTTCGAGGCACTGAGCACTTGTTCCTCCGCTCCTAACCCAAACACAATTTCCGTGGCGCCGCGAAATGACCCTGTTGCATGGGCCAGCCGGGCGCGCGCGAACTCCAGCCCATGACAGCGGAACGCAATTTCGCCCGCGGACAGCGCTGCGATTTCAGCCTCAGGCATCAATCCGCGTACTTGCGTCATAGCCCCGGCAAAGCGGCGCAACACTTTTTCCTCGCTGGCCAGTTGGACCAGCCGCGTCTCCAGGTTTCCGCGGTCGAAAATATCGCCGTTCGTCAAATCATCGTGGCCCTCGTCCAATTCATAGAGTTGCCACTTGGCCGCGTCGTGATTGAGATGCGCCATACGCTCGCGAGTAAGCGCTCCGCATCCCTCCGGCAGAAATAACTTCAGCCCTTCCACCAGGCATTTGCCGGCTTGTGACTGACGGCAAAGATCGAGCCACAAAATTCCGAATGTAAGTGCCGCATCCATCGAAGCCTGGGTTTCCTGGGCATTGACGCCGATCACGGCAAATGCCGACTGTCCTTGCCGAATCAGCCCGCGCGCGTAAATCGGCCCGAAAGAGCGCTCCAAATTCACCGATGAGGTAAGCTGCTGCACGCCATATCCGGGGAATTTCCGCTCCAATACTCGTCGCAGCGTGCGCTGGTAACCTAGCCTGGCCGCCCTTTTGACCGCAGGGACCCTGCGATCGCGTTCGCGGCAAATTTCCAGCTTGGTTGGGCGGTTTTGCCCGAGCTTTTGCACTTGCAAGCGTAGAGTATCGTTTTTGGTTTCCAAGTCCAGGACTCGCCGAACGATATTCCGCTCCTGCGACCACAGATGCAGGAGACACTTGTTGTACTCGCCGGAAATCGAATACCTGGCTAGCCGCAGATCGAAGGTCTTGGCGCCGTCCTCGAGCACGACGGCATCGTGGGCGGTCGCCAGAAATTCGCTCACCGTGCGGGACAGGGAGTCGGCTGTCATAAGAGGATTTTCATCGAACCGTTTATGGTCTGTCTGTGACGAATGACCACAGTGCCTGTGTGCAGGCGGGGTTTGCCCCGCCTGTCGGGGCAAGTCCCAGTTCCACACGATCTTGTGTGGGATAATGAAGAAGTCCGTTGGGGAGCCTTTTCCCAGCGCGGAGCATCGAATCACTGTGGATAAAAACCGCTTTTTCTTCGAGCATTACGGCCTCACTGAGCGCGATCTTGAACGCTATCTGGCGGCTGCTCTTTCCGCCGGCGGCGAGTATGCCGACCTTTATTTTGAGTATCTTTCCTCGACTTCATTGATGGTGGATGAGTCGATGGTGAAGTCGGCTTCACAGGGAATTTCGGCGGGGTGTGGAGTGCGGGTGTTGAGCGGCGAGCGCACCGGATACGCTTACACGGATGACCTGTCGCCGGAGCGCATTCTGCATGCCGCCCGGACAGCAGCTCTGATCGCCAGCGGCCCGGCCAAGACGCCCAGCGTTGGATTTCAGCAAAAGCCCGGGCGGAGTTTGTATCCGTTGGCGCTGCCGTCGGTTGACGCCGAAATCTCCGCGAAAGTTGAGTTAGTGATGCGGGGAGACAAAGCCGCCCGCGCTTATGACCCGCGCATTAAAGAAGTTCGGTCCAGCTATGCCGACGAATTGCGCCACATTTTAGTAATTGGGTCGGACGGCACCTTCGCCGAAGATTCGCAGCCGCTGGCCCGCATGAACGTTGGCTGCATTGCCAAGGATGGAACCAACTCCGCCCGTGGGACTTCCGGCGGCGGCGGTCGCGTGGCCCTCGATTTCTTCTTCGGAGAAAAAACTCCGGAGTATTTCGCTAAGGAATCTGCACGACAGGCGATCCTGCAACTTGATGCACGCGAAGCTCCGGCGGGCGATATGGAAGTTGTCTTGGGACCTGGTTGGCCCGGAGTTCTGTTGCATGAAGCCGTCGGACACGGGCTGGAAGCGGATTTCAATCGCAAGCAGACTTCTGCGTTCTCCGGCCTGATCGGCAAACAAGTCGCCAGCTCGAAATGCACTGTGGTGGACAACGGCACCATGCCGTTGCGGCGTGGGTCGCTCAACGTAGATGACGAAGGCAATTCGACGCAGGAAACTGTTCTGATTGAAAACGGCACCCTCAAAAATTATCTGAGCGACAAGCTTTCCGCCAAGCTGATGGGCATGGCCAACACCGGCAACGGCCGCCGCGAGAGCTACGAGCACATTCCCATGCCGCGCATGACCAACACCTACATGCTGCCGGGTGAGGATGATCCGCAGGACATTATTCGCTCGGTGAAGCACGGAATTTACGCCGTGAACTTCGGCGGCGGCCAGGTGGACATCACCAACGGGAAGTTTGTGTTCTCCGCGTCCGAAGCCTACATGATTGAAGACGGCAAGATCACCGCGCCGATTAAAGGCGCAACTTTGATCGGCAACGGACCGGATGTGTTGACCCGCGTTTCCATGGTCGGCAACGATTTGAAACTTGACGAAGGCGTGGGGACTTGCGGGAA
>CAZETZ010000123.1:0-10192 GCA_964514735.1 uncultured Acidobacteriaceae bacterium
CTGGCGAAGGTTCTCCCACTTATTGCGCCCTTTGTAGTAGCCGAACTGGATCTCTTCAGTTTCGATGGCGCCGTAAAGAGTGTCGAAATGAAAGTCGGCAATTTCACCGTGATTAACGCCAATTTCTTTACGCCAGTCGTTAAACATCCCGACCCACTCGCTGAAGGTCCCGATTTTGGCTACTTTGCCGGGCATAAAGTCAAAACCTTTAACCACAGAGGACACAGAGAACACCGAGGCGCCCAAAGAAATTCCTCTGTGCATTCCTCCGTGATACTCCGTGTTCTCTGTGGTTAGCTCTTTTCATTTCGCCTTAAACTCCGCCGGCCTTTTTTCCACATACGCGGTCAATCCTTCTTTCGCGTCCTCGCTCTGGAAGAGCAACTGCTGGTTCTCGCGCTCCACCGCCAGTGCCGATTCCAGCGGAATCTCCCATCCCGTCTGCACCGCCCGTTTGATGCGCCCTACAGCTTTGGACGCCTTGTTCGGGGGACAGAATTGGCGCGCATACTCCATGACGTTCTCCATGAAGCCGTCGCGGTCATAGATGTCATTGATGATGCCCCACTCCAACGCTTCCTCAAAAGAATAGGTATTGCCTGTCACCATCAACTCAATGGCTTTGCTCTTCCCCACCAGCCGGGACAAACGTTGCGTTCCACCGGTCCCGGGAAGCACGCCCAAGTTCACCTCCGGCAATCCAATTTTTCCGGCGTCTTTTCGGGCAATGCGCAAGTCCGCGGCCATGGCGATTTCCAGGCCTCCGCCTACGCAGTGGCCATTCAGCGCGGCGATCACCAGTTTCGGCGTGTGCTCCAAGCGCAGCAATGTCTCATTGGCATGCAGGCAAAAATAATACTTAAACGTCGGATCCACGCTGGCCAGCATCTTGATGTTTGCGCCCGCGGAAAAGAACTTATCGCCTGCGCCGGTCAGCACAATCACGTGAACGCCGTCGTCCATGCGTGCCTGGAGAATCGCATCGTCCAGTTGGCGGTTCATCTCATAGGTATAAGTGTTGGCGGGCGGGTCGCACATTTCGATGACCCCGACTCCATCATCTTTGCGGTAGTTGATAAGTCGCTTTGTAGTTTCGCTGGTAGCGGCAGGTAGGGTAGTTGCCATGAGCACAAACCTCTTCCTACATACTAGAACGGCGGAGTGGTCGAAACAAGATGAGGGGAGAAACTGTTGTGCGCGCGCAGATTCGACTAATTTCGGATGTCTGCCAGTAATCTTTCCACTTCATTTTTCAGATCAGCCGTCAGCGGCAACAATGGCAAGCGGGGAGGGCCACCGTAATAGCCGTTGAAATCCATTCCATATTTAAGCCCGGAAATTCCAAGTTCACTGGCGGTCCGCTGGGCAGAGTTGACTATGCGCTCCTGTTTTAGTCGAGCCAGATCGCCGTCGCCCTCCTTCCACGCGGCATAAATCTCGTAGCATGCGGTGGGGGCGGCGGTAGCAAAGGCGAGTATTCCGCCAACCGCCCCGGCGTCCAGTGAGGGCCCGAGCTTCTGTGCGGCGCCAGCCATCACCTGAAAACCAACTTCTTTTTGCCGGGTCTTGATTCCAGCAACCATGCTCACAGCAGAAGATGAGGGATTCGCGCCTCCGGTCAATGAGGCAACCGAAATCAGTTCCCCTCCCGGCCCATTGTTTCCCACAGATGCTTTAAGCATTCTAGGAGTGACCGCCTCGAAGGTTTCAGTAACTGTGGCTGTACGCTTGATATGCCGCGTACGCTGGACTATCAGGCGAATTTTCTCTACATCGCCGCTGGATTCCTTAATGCCAACAATATTGGGATGCTCCGCCAATTCAACGATGATCTCAGCAGGCAAGTTGTAAGCTGTGAACGGCGGCACGTTATAGATAAGGACAGGCAGTGGAGAACGGTCAGCCACGGTGCGGTAGAACGCCAGCAAGTTCGCAGGCTGCATTTGCGCTCGATAAAAATGTGGGGTGCGGACCAACGCAAGATCGTAGCCGAGATCGGCCGCGTATTCAGTCAACAGCAGAGTCTCAATCGCCGATTCCCTGCCCGTCCCGGCGATTAGGACTTTCTGGGGAGCGGCGGCTGCGCGCGCAGTTTTCAGCACATCCCGCTGCTCCCGATCGGAGAGCATGACCGCTTCCCCGGTCGAGCCCAATACCACAATCCCGGCAACCGGCGTCCGCGAATAGCGCTCTACATTGTGTTCGAGCTTCTTGTAGTAAACACTGCCATCGGCATAGAACGGGGTCGTAAGAGGCGGGAAAATACCGTGTAGCAACATAGACACGCATCTAGACTAAAACATCTTTCCCATGGTTGTCTTGGAGAGTCGGCCACGCGCTAGACTGTATGGGAAAGTTTCTACTACTCCCTCGGGGCAAGCCGCTACCCATCACGGCCGATTGCCCTCGAAAGCCAGGTGCTTGCGGAAAAAGGGCAAAGCTTCGTTATAAATGCGGCCCTCTTCGCCCCAGTTGTGTTCTCCCCAAGCGCCGTTGTACTCCTCGGCCTCATGCTCGATCCCGTACTCGTTCAACTTGTGGGTAAAGGCCTGATTGGCATACACATGGTCCTGGTTGGCATCGCTGCGGCCCCAGTCAAATTTCAACCCTTGCAGCGATTTCAGGTTGTCAGCGTACTGGGGGACCATGGTTTCCAGCAGGAAGTTGTTGCGCAACTGATCGGTAAGTTTGGGATCAATGATCAGCCGATCTCCAGTTTTGTGGGCTGGGAGATCGACAAACAACGGCGGTTTATCCGGGTTGGGCAAATGGGCCTGAAAGATGGTGGTGAAGATCGTCGAGAAAATATCGCCCTTCAGGTCGTCGAGCGACTTGGCGTTGGCGAGCACATCCCAATTGGGCCTGGCATCCATGATTTGCACGCCCGACCCTGTTCCCACGGGATGCAAGGCGTACACCGAACCGAAAATCTCCGGATGCCGCATGCCCAGCCGGAGAGCGCCGTATCCTCCCATGCGGTCCCCCAGCAAGCCCCGGGAATTGCGGGCCGCCAAGGTCCTGAAATTTCCATCCATGTAAGGAACCAGCTCTTTGACGAGGAAGTCTTCCCAGTTCCCGGTCACTGGAGAATTTACAAACCACGAATTTCCCAGGGGAGTGTTCATGTCTACCGAGACCAGAATGAACGGGCCGACGGTGCCAGTCGCGATAGCGCGATCAAACAAGTCCTGGGCATGATTTTGGTCAAAAACATAGCGAAAACCGTCGAGAGAATTCGCGCAGTAATAAATCACCGGGTAGCGCTGCGCCGATGCCTCGTAGCCGGCAGGAAGATAGACCACCATTTTCCGCAGCGGGCTCGTGCCGATTTTGCTGTGTGCAAGGCCCTCCGAGCGCAATTCTCGGCTTACAACCTGGCTGCCGGTGGAAGCCGCGTAAGCTGACGTCCCACTCAAAGCAGTAAGACTCACTGCGGCCATCAGGGCAATCACCGTTTGGACTCGTGCTGTAATCATCGTTCTGGACTCTCCTACGATAATGGTGGTGCTGCGGGTGCAAATTGCTGGACCGAGCAAATCTGGTTGGACGGGATTCCCGCCAAAACGTTTCGCAAAATTTATGGCGATTTAACAAATGGATATTCGGAGAACCAGAGGGGCTGTTCCAGATATAGCATGACCAAGCCGGTACTACACCGTTACTTGGGACGCGATTCCGGCGGGACCAACCCGTTGGCGCGATAGTATGCGACCAGCAGGCCGTAGTGTTCCGAGGAATGACACATGACACCGATCCATGGCTCGATGGTTTTGGCAAACGATTCGTCCGGTAAACTCTTCAACGTGGCATCGGCGTCGTTGATGGACTTTTCCAGCATGGCCACCACTTCGGCCTTGGACTTGTAATTCTTGGGATCAGCCTCGTCCCAATTCGCATTTTCCCCGCGCCCGACCTTGGCAGCGTAGATGTTGCCGGAGGCGATGTGCACAATCACCTCGGCAAGCTGCGCATTTCGGGCTTGAGCTTGAAGTTGTATTTGTCTTCCGGAAAGTCTTTTGCCATAGTCAGAATTTTGCGGTTTACAGAGGCAAACTGCGTTCTCACGGATTGCGATGTATAGGACTGAGCCACGGCTTGCATACCGAGCCCCACGATCAGCAACGAAAGAGTTACGGGCCGGTTTATCATTTGCCCTCCATGACGATTGGACGTAAGAAACCTGAAAATAGCACCTTCTCTAGCGATCAGAAACGTTGACCCAGGCGCGAGTGCGGTTACTTTCAAGCTCAGCCTGCAAAATATTCATCTGCCGCAAGCCATCCGCGATCTGCGGATACTCCGCCGGGGCGCTCGGGTCGGCGATGGATCGATAGAAACGGCGGAAGACCTGCTTGAAAGTATCGTCGTAACCTTCGCTGTGGCCGCCGGGCAGGTCCGCATACGCTCGCGCTTCCGCTCTCAACAGTGAAGGATCTTTTACGATCTCCTGGTTCGGACCATTGCGATGCCCGATCCACAGCTCGTCCGGGCGCTCCTGCTTCCAGGCGACTGATGCTTTGGTCCCGTAGATTTCCACGCAAAGAGCATTCTTGCGCCCGGCGGAAACCTGGCTGGCGGTCATGCTGCCGCGGGCTCTATCTCCCAGGCGAAACAGGACGGTTCCAAAGTCTTCTGTCACGACGGGAGCATCTTCGACTTCATCCGCAGACGGCAACTTCCCGGTAAAAGTTTCCACGCTGCCCTTCGGACGCTTGCGCGTGGGATGAAAGATTTGCAAATCCGCGCACAACGACTTCACCCGCAACCCGGTCAGGTGCTCGATCATATCGAACCAGTGCGAGCCGATATCGGCCATCACCCGTGAAGGTCCGCTTACGTTTGGGTCTACCCGCCAACTCCAATCCGTGGGATACATCATCCAGTCCTGCGAGTAGGTCCCCTGCGCCACCAGTATCTCGCCGAGTTCGCCGGCTTCTCTCATGCGGCGGATTTGTTGGACCATGGGGTAATAGCGCAGGTTATGACAAACGCAGTTTCGTAACCCAGCTTTTTCTGCCAAAGCCACCAGCTCTCGCGCTTCCTCCACGGAAATGGTCACCGGCTTTTCAGATAGAACATGCTTGCCGGCCTGCAATGCGTCTTTGGCCATCGGGTAGTGGCTGGCATTGGGCGTGCAGATATGGACTGCATCGAGTGTCGAATCTCGCAGCAATTTACGGTAATCATCGAACGCCTGGATTTCAAAACCAGCGGCCAGTTTTTGTGCTTTGGCAAGTTCCCGGCCAACGATGGCAACCACTTCGACAAACTCCACTCGCCGCAGCATCTCCAGATGCACGCGCCCCATAAATCCCGTGCCGATGACCGCCGCCTTAAGCCGTTTCGCCATTGTCCGCCCTTGGGGTTACACCCACCACGCCGCAGCCGGTTGCTCTTTGATCACAATCTCGTTCAGGAATTGCGCTGCTTTGGTCAGCCCCTCTTCCGGAGAAAGCAGGCTGTCTTCGTGCTCGATGGAGAGCACGTAATCGTACCCATGCATGCGCAGCGTGGAGATAAATTCCTTCCACCACTCTGCCCCGTGGCCGTAACCGCAGGTACGGAAGATCCAACTGCGGTTGCGCTCGTCGGTGTAAGGTTTTGTGTCGAACACTCCGGTGCGCGGCAAATTGGCGCCATAGATTTGCGTGTCCTTGGCATGCACATGGAAAATCGCGTCGCGCAGGACGCGTATGGCCGCGATGGGATCAATGTTTTGCCAGAACATGTGGCTGGGATCATAGTTGCAGCCCACGGTCGGCCCAACGATCGCGCGCAATTTCAGCAGGGTTTCCGGACTGTACACCACAAATCCGGGATGCATCTCGATGGCGATCTTGACTCCGTGGTCGGCGGCAAACTTCGCGTGCTCTGCCCAATAGGGGACGACCACCGCGTCCCATTGCCACTTCAAAATTTCCAAATAATCGGGAGGCCAAGGACAGGTGACCCAATTGGGATATTTTGATTGCGGAGAATCGCCGGGGCACCCGGAGAAATCCACGACCATTGGAACCCCGAGCTTCTCAGCCAGCAAAATCGTCTTGCGGCTGACCTCGGCATGTTGCTGCGCGCTGTTCTTATCCGGATGCAGCGGGTTGCCGTGGCAACTCAAAGCGCTAATGCCCACCTCATACCGGTCGAGCTTGCTCTTGAACTCGGCCAGTTCGGAGTTGCTTTCCAGCATGGACAACTTGCAATGCGCCCCGCCGGGATAGTTCCCTGTGCCCAGTTCCACGGTATGAATGCCGAGCAACTTCAATTTCCGCAGAACTCCGTCCAAAGGCAACTGCGCCAACAGTGGGGTAAATACGCCGACTTTCATTCTGGGTTCCTTGGGCAACAGAGTGCGCGAGAGATTGTACCTGTCACCGAAAGTTTTTGATACTAGGGCAGGTGATTTTCGTTCCGCCGCAGTTGTAATCGATCGAGCCATCAAAGGAGGCGGCGGGTGGGCGCGGCCCATCTTGGCTTAGAGTGCAGTGAATGAAAATGCAAGGTCATTCAAACATCAGCACAATCCAGGTTAGGTTTCTCCGCGACCTCTGCGAGATTTTCTCTGCGCTCTCAGCGGTAAATCTTTGGGCTTTCGCCGTCAAAATCAAAAGAATTGGACCGCGGAGATCGCCGAGAAAGGCCGCAGAGTGCGCGGAGTTGTTCAGCAACTAACTTCCAAGTGAAGTGTCATTGAAAATCGTGCCTGAGGAGGTTACTTATACCGTCGTCGAGCGGCCCTGGGCGAGCTCCGGGTGTCTCCCGGACGAGAAAACCAGCCCAAGCAGGTCCTCCGCCAGCCGGTCGGTGGCGTGGCGGACAACCGTGTCCTCGATCAAATAATCTCCCTGCACGGGAATCACGCCCAGGGCCTCAATCGCGTTCAGGTCGGCGACGATCTGGTTGGCGCCTTCCAACGCATACTTGGCTTTCATGTTCGAAGATGCCGGGGCCCGATTGATCAACGCATAGTCAAACAGCCGCTTCACCTGCGCGTGCCGATGGATCGCGCGAATGTGGTCGGCCGCGGTCAAGCCTAAACTCTCATTGGCTTGCGTCATCAAATTGCAGACATAAGCTTTCTTCGCCGGAGAATTCACAATCGCCTGGGCCATCCCGCGCACTAGAACATTGGGAATAAGGCTGGTGAACAGCGACCCCGGCCCTACCGTAATCAAGTCGGCCCGTTCAATCGCGGCCAGAGTTTGCGGCAAGGGGGCGACAGCGGAGGGAACCAAAACCAGTTCCTTGATCCGTCCGTGACTGGCGGTGATTCTGGTTTCGCCGCGCACCCGCCGGCCGTCATCCATCAAAGCCTCCAACTGCACATCCGCGGCGGTGGCCGGATAAATGTGACCGCGTGTCGCCAGAATTTCCGAAGACAGCCGCACCGCTTCGCCAAAGTCTTTTGTGATCGAAGTAAGCGCAGCCAGGAATAAATTGCCGAAGCTGTGCCCCTCCAGCCCGGAGCCCTTTTCAAACCGGTGCTGAAAGAGCTGCGTCATCAGAGTTTCGTCCTCGGACAACGCCACAATGCAATTGCGCACATCCCCGGGCGGCAGCATGCCCAGTTCTTTTCGCAGCCGGCCGCTGGAACCGCCATCGTCACTCACCGCAACGATGGCGGAAAGATCGCGAATGACCGGACTATCCGGATGGGGAAAATAATGCGGAGAAGAAAGCTCGCTTGCCGTCTTGACGTAACGCTTCAGACCGCGAAGAAGTGTCGCTAAACCAGTGCCGCCGCCGATGGAAACAATCCGTAACTCCCGGCCGTCGCCAGGCAGGTCCTGAAACGGCTGCGCGGTTCGCGGAGAAACGTTCGCCATCGGCGAGTCCTGAAAAGCTATTCCCCTGAGATGTCCGTCATCGGAGGTAACTCGCCCCCGGGATCGGGATAAAGCAGCTCGGTGAAGCGGGGGTCCTCGGCCAAGTTCTGAAAATCCGAATCGTTGCGTGCCTGAAAACGCAGCACTGGATTCAACTTCACCGCCACGTCGAGATGGCGCAACGAGTCCTCCACATGACCCGTCAGGCAATCGAGGGCCGCTAACCCGTAGGCTACATAATCGGCTTTGGGGACTTGCTTGGAAAGTTTTTCCAGGTGCTCGCGCGCACTAACGTAATCGCCGACGTTCATCAGCGAGACGGCAAAGTCGTAGTGCTCCTCGGGCGTCTTAAACTGGTTGGCCGCCTTTTCCGCGTGCTGATTGCAGATGTTGAGGTGCACCGCCGCGCGGTCCGCCAATTCCTTGGGGCCTTCGAGGACCTTCTGCAAATGGGTGCGCGCCTTGTCGAATTTGCGCTCCTGAAGCGCGCGCAGACCCGCCTCGTAATTTTGCACAGCCTGTGAATAATGAGGATCTTCGGCGTGGGCCTTCTTAGCCGGCGTCTTCTGAGCCATCTGGAGAACCTGTCCTCGATTCTTCGTAAGTGTCTCTCTTTACTTGATTTATATGGAATTCGTCAAACTTCTTCGCGGCCCGGTAATTCCTGCCGCCCCATTCCTCGATGACCACCAGTCACAGCAACGAAAATGCGCTTTGTGGAAAACCCCATCCAGCCTTATTGCCTTGCGGTGCAAGGTTATACGCGCCACAGGCCAGCCGTCAACTGGAGGGGATGCACCACAAAGACGTACCCCGAGCGAGATTTAGTTCAGTTTGGCTGAGCTTTGAAGGTCCACCTGCCGCCACTCGCCATTGATAATTCCCTGCCGGATTTGCCGCGCCGTCTTGCCCTTCTGGTGCATGGAATATGTGTAGTACAGCTCTTTCAGGCAAATGTCGCACTGTGCGCCATGAACGTTTTCGAAGCAACTGTGCAGGCTATTGTGTCCCATGCGGTCGCAATAGCAATAGCAAGGCTGCTGATGCAATACTGCCGGAATCTTCTTTGCCAGTTCGTAAGCGTGGGTTTGGAAATCGTAATGGGCGTTGTCCCCCCAAAGCTGTTCCTTCTCAAGAATCGCGGGTAATACTTTCCCTTTCGCGGGAGGAGCGGCGTTGTATGCGGGTACTGGCCCTTGCTGAGAGATCGCCCACGGCGAGGTGAGGCCAAAGGTCACGACAAAAAGACTGCTTAATGCTATGGCACGCGTCCACATATCCATAAACCTCGCCATCTATTGTACCGTGGGAGCGCACCATAAAGTTACCGGCGGTCGCTAGGCGATTCAATCGCCGGCTTCAGCTTGTGCCTCATCCGTATAAAATAGGCCCCAGTGGCAGATCTAGTCAGCCCGAATCCAACCGCTGCGCCTGAAACCCCGCGAGCGCCGGGGTCGCTTTCTCCCCGCGCCACCCGGCTCATCACCACCTGGCTGCGCGATCTGGGCATTGCGCTCGCCATCGCGGCGTTCACCATCCTTTTTCTTTATCAGCCAGTTAAAGTGGAAGGCACCAGCATGATGCCCTCGCTCGACGATCAGGAACGCATCTTCATCAACAAGTTTGTTTACCGCATTGAATCCGTCGAGCCTGGGGACGTGGTGGTGTTCCACTACCCGCGCGACACCAGCATCAGCTATATCAAGCGCGTGATTGGCGTCGCGGGAGACCGCGTCCGCATTGAATCCGGCCGGGTTTTTGTCAACGACAAACCGTTGATCGAAGACTATGTCGCCGGCGATTTCGCCGACGACCGCTCCTACCCAGAGCTGATTGTGCCTGCCCACACCTATTTTCTTCTGGGAGACCATCGCAATATGTCCAAGGACAGCCGGGACTTTGGCCCGGTGAATGAGCGCTTCATCTACGGCAAGGCGGTGTTCGGATACTGGCCCTTCGAAAAAATGGGACGAGTTCACTAGCTCCCCGCAAACACGGAGACCCCGTAGTTATGCCCGGAATTAGTCTGATGCTGCCCGCGCTCATTCGCCATGTGATACAAAAGAATTGGAGCGACCGGCATGTCAAAAAAATGCGCGCACCTTGATCAAATTAAATTTCGCGAAACCAATCAGCATCAATGCGACGAGTGCGTGAAGATGGGCGATAGCTGGGTCCACCTGCGCATGTGCCTGGTCTGCGGCAATGTGGGCTGCTGCGACTCCTCCAAGAACAAACACGCTACCAAACACTTCCACAAAACCAAGCATCCCCTGGTGCGCTCCATCGAGCCGGGCGAATCCTGGGTATGGTGCTACGTGGATGAGATCGAAGCCGGCGAACTCGCCTGATCGATTGCGCATCGTCCC
>CAZETZ010000124.1:0-10161 GCA_964514735.1 uncultured Acidobacteriaceae bacterium
GATGGTGCACAACGGCATCGAATACGGCCTGATGCAGGCCTACGCCGAGGGCTTTGATATCTTCCGCAATGCCACCAGCCAAGAATTGCCGGAGGAATACCGCTACGACCTGAACTTGGCGGACATCGCCGAAGTCTGGCGGCGCGGCAGTGTGGTCAGCTCCTGGCTGCTCGATCTTACGGCCATGGCTTTGGCCGAGAACCCCACCCTCGCGGAATATTCAGGCTTCGTGCAGGACTCCGGCGAAGGGCGCTGGACCATCCAGGCCGCGATTGATGAAGCGGTCCCGGTTGATGTGCTCTCGGCCGCGCTTTACACGCGTTTCCGCTCGCGGCAGGAACACACCTTCGCGGAAAAAATGCTTTCCGCCATGCGCCAGAAGTTCGGCGGACATGTGGAGCCTAGCGCTCCCAAAAAGACCGCGTAACCAAGGGCGGAAACAAAGGCGAAAGAATGACAAAAGCCGAAACTCAAAAGGCGGTCTCCCGGCCCGGAAAAACCGCCGACCCATGTGTCATGGTGATCTTCGGGGTGACCGGAGACTTGGCCAAGCGCAAGCTCTTCCCCGCTCTCTACAATCTGGCAAAGCAGGAATTGCTGTCGCGCGAATTCGCAGTCGTCGGCGTAGCGCGCAGTCCCATGTCGAATGAAGATTTTCGCAAGAAAATTTCTAACGACATGAAGGAGTTCGCTACCGACGAACTGGACCAGGACCTGTGGGAGTGGTTCATCCGCCGCCTGCATTATGTGGACGGAGAATTTCCGGACAAAAACCTCTACTCCAAACTGTCTGACACGCTAAAGAAAGTGGACCAGGACCACTCCACCCACGGCAACTACTTCTTCTATATGGCGACCGCGCCTGACTTTTTCGGGGCCATCGCGGAAAACCTGGCCGGCGCCGGGCTCTTGCAGGAGAACCAGCACTGGCGGCGCATCGTCATAGAAAAACCCTTTGGCCATGACCTCGATTCGGCCAAAGCGCTCAATCGGCGTTTGCTGCAAGTGGCGGATGAAAAACAGATTTACCGCATTGACCATTACCTGGGCAAAGAAACCGTCCAGAACATTTTGGCCCTGCGCTTCGCCAATGGAATTTTCGAGCCGGTGTGGAACCGCCGTTACATCGATCATGTGCAGATTTCGGTGGCGGAAACCGTGGGGGTGGAACAACGCGGCGGCTACTACGACCAGTCCGGCGCGCTGCGCGACATGGTCCCGAACCACATCATGCAACTCATCAGCCTGACTGCCATGGAACCGCCCATTTCCTTCCGCGCCAACGCGGTCCGGGACGAGCAAGCAAAAATTCTGCACGCCATCCAGCCGATGAGCGCGGAGGAAGTGCTGCAGCGCACGGTCCGCGGCCAATACGGCGAAGGCATGGCCGCCGGACAGCGCGCGCCCGCCTATCGCAACGAGGACAAAGTTCCCCCCGATTCCAGGACCGAAACCTTTGTCGCCATGAAGCTGCTGATCGATAACTGGCGCTGGGCCGACGTTCCCTTCTACCTGCGCACCGGCAAGCGGTTGCCGGGGCGCAACACCCATGTCATCATTCAATTCCGCCAGGCGCCGTTCATGTTGTTTCGCGATACGCCGGTAGAAAACCTGATGCCCAACCAATTAGTCCTGCATATTCAGCCGGAGGAAGGCATCTCCTTGCGCTTTGCCGCAAAAAAGCCCGGGCCTTCCATGCGCTTGGGCGCGGTGGACATGGATTTCGAATACAAAGACTACTTCGGCACCCAGCCCAGCACCGGCTACGAGCGCCTGTTGCACGACTGCATGATCGGCGATCAGACTTTGTTCCAGCGTGCCGACATGGTCGAAGCCGGGTGGTGCGTGGTCAGCCCCGTGTTAGACGTCTGGAAGGCGTTGCCGCCGCGCAATTTTCCCAACTACGCCGCCGCTACCTGGGGCCCCAAAGAGTCGGACGAGCTGCTGGAGCGTGATGGGCGCGAGTGGAGAAACATCGAGAAATGAAGCCCCGCATCTTCGCCACCCCGGCCGACCTGTTCCTGGCGGCCGCGCAAGAATTCTTTGGCCGGGCGGCGCTCGCGGTAAAAGATCGCGGCAGATTTTGCGTGGCGCTCTCCGGGGGGTCCACTCCCAAAAACCTGTTCGCATTGCTGGCCAGCGGAGCGTTCCCCGCTTTTCCCTGGGACAAGACATTTATCTTCTGGGGCGATGAACGTTATGTTCCATCCGATGCAGTCGAGAGCAATTTCCGGATGACAAGCGAAGCTCTGCTCTCCAAGGTCCCCATTCCTGGCGCAAACGTGTTTCGCATCAAGACCGAAATCAGCCCCGCGGAAGAGGCCGCCGAGGATTACGAACGGACGCTGAAAACATTTTTTCGCCTGCAAGCGGGAGAATTTCCGCGTTTCGATTTGACGTTAAATGGAGTCGGCCCCGACGGCCACACCGCTTCCCTGTTCCCGGCTTCTCCCGCGCTCGAAGAGAAGGTGCGGCTGGTGGTCGCCCCGTGGATCGAGCGGTTCAAGATGTTCCGCATCAGCTTGACGCTTCCGGTCTACAACCATGCTGCCTGTGTTCTATTTCTTGCATCCGGAAAAGAAAAAGCTCCCGTACTCCAGGAAGTGGTCGAGGCCCCCAGTCCTAAGTTGCCCGCCCAACGGGTCAAGCCAGCCGGCGGAGAATTGTTGTGGATGATCGACCGGGCGGCGGCGGGCAGCTTGAAAGCCGGTTAGAAAGTCGGCACCAGGTTGTGCTTTTTCTGGTACATCTTGCGGTCCACGGCGCGCAGAACATCTTCCACGCTGGTCCCAGTTACGTAAGCGGCCACACCCCAGCTGAATGACAGTTCATACTCTTTCTTGTTGTTCTGGTTCCACTCCGCCACCATGCGTAAGAGACGTTGCAACGGGTTGTCCGCCTGGTCTTCAGTCGTGTCCGGCATCAGGATAAGAAACTCGTCTCCCCCCTGGCGAAACACCATGTCCCCGCCGCGGAAGATCAACTTCAACATTTTTCCGAAGTCGGTGAGCAGCATGTCGCCTTCGAGAGACCCGAATTTGGTGTTGACGGCGCGAAATTTATCGATATCAATGGTGAGAAATGTCAGCCCAGCCCCCACCCGATTGGCCCGCGCAACTTCCCGGGGAATAAATTCATTCATGGCGCGCCGGTTCAGCAGTTGGGTCAGCGGATCGATCAGGGAGAGACTCTCCAGCCGTTCATTGAGGACCAGCTCGCGAATCAGCGCGCGGCGGGTGGTATTCAGCGTGAACTTTTGCCCTAACAAATAGATATTTCCCAGCAGCACCAGAGAAATCAAACCGAAGAAACATTGCGGCAGATAGGAGGTCTCGATGTGCAGCACCCGCTGCGACCACATCAGGTTGGGCAATACCAGGGCCAGCATCCCCGCGGTCACCACCAGCATGATGAGAATCCCGATGGACCACAACTGCCAGTCGCGTCCGGAGATATGTTGGATTTGCTGCTGGATTACCTCCGCGCGTTCCAACATCGAGGGTTGGTCGGGCGTTCCCTCAGCGGCTTGCGACATGCGTTTCCTCCAGCCCACACAGGGGCGCGGGGCGAAAGTAGTCCTATGAAGATTTTCGCTTAGTTGGAGGGGAAGACCTATCCGCAACCGCCACTTTGCAATTACGTTGGTAACTCCGTGGATTAGCGGTGGGGAGAGGAAAATTCGCGGATGTTCAGGCGTAATTCACATTGACCAGCACGTTGTAACCAGTCTCCTTGCGCAAAGTCACTTCCACCTGTTGACCGACCGGCAACGCGTTGCGCAAGTCGCCTTCAAAGACCATGAGGACCGGGGCCTTCGGTCCGGCCAGGGTCACGATGGATTTATTTGGCTGGCCGACACTGGATTCGAAAAACTCCACACTCTGCACTTTCCCCCGCCGCACCAGGCCCGAGGCAGTAGTTCCGCCAGGACCGCCGGTCCCGGCAGTGGGGCCGTCACCCCTGCGCCCTTTGAATATTTCGTAAAGCCCAGTCATGCCACAGATCCCGGAGATCGTCACCAAAATCAGACCCATGAATAGCCCGTCCACGGTAAAGATCAGTCCATTGATCGCAATCCACGCAATGCCCAAAAGAGGAATCAGCGCAAACAAGAAAGTGGTGAGCAGGCTCATAAGTAGTCCGTCTGGAAAATTACCCTAAAAATCGGGATTGGGCAAATCGCAACGTCGCCCTGAGAAATCATTCGCTTTCTATGGCCGCATTTGCGAATGAGGTTGCGTCCATTCGCTTGGACCCGAGGCGTCACGCTGCGAGAACCGTAAACTGATGAAATTTGATTTGGAGAGATCGCGGGAAGCCAAGACTCTGGTTCGTCCAACCGGAGCACTCACGCGCACTCGCGCCAGTTGCCGATTTCCTTTAATCCATCCGCGCGGGTGTGTTCGAACAGGCGTACCCGGTGGCGGGAGTGCTCGAATTCGTGAATGTCGGCCCAGACCTCAGCCTGCCAAGGTTCATCGTGGATAGCGGATTCGCCGCAGGTGGCACAACGGGTGTGTAACTTGCGCGCGATATGCGAGGGATTGGGAACTTCTGCGAGTTCCACAAAGACGCAACGGACTTCCTTGATGTCATCGTCTTCCCCGATGATGTGCTCGTAGCGCAACAGATAGCCGAACCCCAGCCTGCGGGCTTCCCGTTCCGCTTCGCGGCGGCTCTGAAAGGGGCCGTATTCAGCCCGCAGTTGCTCGGTTGAGTCGCACGCCATCCAGAAAGTCTCTTTGTATTCCATTCTCTGCGTCATTGGCCCGTACCAAGGACAAGCAATCGGCCTGCCCTTGGGGACCTATATAAATCTTTTTATGTTAATAGTTTAGCCAAATAATCAAGGCCGTTTCTCGCCCACGCTGCAATCTCTTGCGTGTTTTTCCTAGGGTATAAGCGCTCCCACCATCCCTTGCGAGTCAACTTGGATACTTGGCAGGCACGCGACCATCAATTAGCATCAATGTTTCCCCCTCCCGCACTCTATGGGCAAACGGCGCGAGCCCCGGCACCCCATCCGGATTCCAGTTCGGATCTTCGGCACTGATGCCGAGGGACAGATGTTTTCCGAGAACGTTTTCAGCTTTGATATCAGCAACCAGGGCGCCCGCCTGGATGGAGTCAAGTCGCACCTCAAACCGGGTGACGTCATCGGGGTCAGCCAGGGACAAAAGAAAAGCCGCTTCTGCATCCAGTGGGTGGGCCAACCCGGCACCTCCACTGCGGGACAAGTGGGATTGGTGACTGTAACCAAGGACAAAAGCATCTGGGACGCGCCGCTGGCGGCCATGGGGGCAGATTCATTTGTCGAGCCCTCGCCCGCCAACCAGCGCCGCCAGATACCGGACCGCCGCCAGGCCAGCGACCGCCGGGGAACGGGCCGGCTCAAGTGCATGATTTCGGTGCAAATTCAACCCTCCGGCCAATCTGCCCCCATCTGGGGAAAGGCGGTGGATATCAGCCTTGGAGGCTGCTTCATCGAGATGCCGATTCCCCTGCAGAAAGGCATCAAGCTCAGCATCGGGATTTGGATCAAGGAAACCAAGATCCAGGCCCTGGGACGGGTCGTCAACAGCCGCCCTGGGTTTGGCATCGGCGTGCAATTCACGGAAATGTCGGAACCGGACGTCGCCCTGCTCAAAGACTTCCTGAAAAGCATTACGCAAATTTCGTTCTAGCCGGTGGCGGCCAGGGTCGGGTCTTCTGTAAATCCCAACTCGTCTTTCCAGCGGGCCCCGCCATGGCTGGCCACGTACAGCGCAAGTTCCAACCGGCTCCACACCCCCAGCTTGTCGAAGGTATTGCGCAAATAATTTTTCACCACCTGCTCGGTGGTTTCCAGGCGGGAGGCAATGTCACGATTGGTGAGCCCTTCCCATACCAAAATGGCGACCTGCACTTCTTTCAGAGTGAGTTGCTGACGCGGTTGCATGAATCCATCTGCTCCTTCTGGAACATGGCGGTGGCGAGTTTGACCCGCTTGCGGCCATCCCGAATCCCGGCCCTTAAGAACATGGTGCGTAAATGCTGCTTTACCGTCCGTGGACTAATTTTGAGTTGGGTGGCAATTTCCTTGTTGCTGCATCCCTGCACCAGCAGCTTGAGAACTTCCGCATCACGGACCGTGATTTTGATTTCTCGAATGTCTCTCACCTGGAACCTCGGAATCGCGCCAGTTTGGCAGATGCGGCGCAATGCACTTTTGTCAAAAGCAACTGTTTCGCCAAATCTTCACCTCTGGCCGAAAAAGGGCGCACCCCTTTGAATTCAGTAGTTTGTTGACAGAGAGGGATGGGCCTAGTGATTTTCTTTCCCATCCCCTGCGCGCAAAAGTGGGATTTTCCGTTCTACAATGGAACCGTAAAATCACTTGCATCCGCTGGACGAATAGTGCAGACTTTTGCGCAGTCCGGCCCACAACTCCTGTACGACTGCAGATTGTTTCATTTAAGATGCTTAGAATGAATATGTTGTAGTCTTTTTGCCGGGCAAATTGGACAATCAATTGCACTTGCTAATGTGAGCACGAGGCAGGGCGGGGGCGCCAGCCAAGGTGAAGCCACAATCGCAGCGTGAATCCGGTCCAGTGGTCGACGAGACAGCTTTCCAGCAGCTGCTCTCCGCCGCCTACGTGATGCAGGAGCACAACCGTCGCCTGAAACAGGCCCCCAAGCTGGCGACACAGGCTCCGCCTCCCGTTCCAACCCAGCCACCGGTTTCCAGCCCGGCCAGCACCGCGCCGGCTGCGCCGATTCCCTTTCCAGCAGCTCCGGCGCACAGCAGCGGGCCCGCTTGCAAGAAATGCGGCGCCCCGCGCGCGAGCGATGAATTCTTTTGTGAAAAATGCGGAGAGCCAGCGGAACGCAGCGGCAAGGCCACGCAAAAAAACTGGACCTCGCTGTGGGAAATGCATCATGCATCCGAATCCGAACCTGCCGTAACCGGACCAGGTACGGCCACCTCGGCCAGCATAGGGGTGGTCCCGCAGGACACGGCAGCGGAAGAAATTGATTTGTTTCCTGTGGAACTGGAAGAGATCGTGGGTAAATTCGCGGAGGCGGAAACCAATGAGAGTTCCGAAATAGGACCGAGCCCACCGAAATCGGCCAGCCATAGTCTGACCCTGGTTCCTGCGACTGCCGACTCAGCGCCGGAGAGTGTGCCCAGCCCGTCGGCCTGGACCTCGGCCGCACGGGCACGCGCCTGGCTGGATTCGCTTAAAGCGCCGCAAACCGGGAAGGAATGGTTCCGCGAAGAATGGAAACAACATCGTGGAATCATTTCCATCGCGCTGGCTTCGGCTGTGCTGCTGGCGGTGATTTTTCAGTCGACCACCCAACCTCAGCCAAACTCGGGTCAGCCCCGTGAACTGTCCCCCTTCGAGCAGATGCTGGTCAGTCTGGGCCTGGCGGAAGCCCCGCCCCCTCCCGCGTTAAAAGCCCCTGGAAACCCAATCACCAAAGTCTGGGTGGATGTGCATACGGCACTCTACTACTGCCCGGGCGCCGACCTCTACGGGAAAACTCCTAATGGAAGATACGCGACGCAGTCGGAAGCGCAGCGCGACAACTTCCAACCATCCACCCTCAAAGCTTGCGACTGATTCAAATGCCTGTGGGGAGAGGGGCTTGCCCCGGTCAGAACGCAACCGGGCCGATCCCCACACCAATAGAAAAAGGCCCCCACTTTGGGTCCTTTTTTGCCTGATCCAGTCGCCGAACCGGACGTTAATCCCAGTGGGCTGCCGCCCGCTGGAGAGTACGCGACCGGGTTTTGGTTAGGGGAGGGCCTTCATTCCATTCGGCTGACTCATCACGCTTGAGCTGCGCTTTCAAATTTTCGGGCTTCGTACCAGAGGGCAAGTTCAACCCGGTTCCAAAGTCCGAGCTTGTCATAGATGCTGCGTAGGTAGTTTTTGATAACGTGTTCTGTGGTTCCAATAGCGTCTGCGACTTCTTTGTTTTTGAGCCCTTGGGCGACAAGTTCGATGACAAGCTGCTCTCGTTCGCTGGGGGTACGTTTACCGTAGCGTTCGCTTCCGAACATAGTTGCCTCCGATATAAAAGAGTTGCTAATTTGACGCGTTTGATTCCGCCATGAATGTCAAACCGCAGGAACAGACGGTTGAAATGCGCTTTGACCGTCCTCCGGGCCATCTTTAATTGCTTTGCGATGTCCGAGTTGTCGCAGCCCTGTAAGAGCAACTCCACAATCTGCTGCTCCCTTGGGGCCAGACGAACCAACTTCTCTGTCATCCCAACACTCCCTTTTGCGTAGGTTGCCGCCTGGCGAACAGCGAACCCAAGCAGGAACAAGCCTGCCCCTCAGTACTTCGCCTCATCATCCTGCCAGGTGGGTAGTATAGAAATGCGTTGCACATGCCCTGCCATGTCAGGTTTGTCAGGGGCCAAAGTCCCGCGCGAATTTCCACAGGGATAATCCGAATGCTCTCATCGCACCCATCGAAAACCGCAATTCGCTCCTCCCGAGCGATCCGGATTTAGCTCATGCGGGAGCTGAGCAAAGCTCGCGAAAACCGCGTCAGGCCTGGGGTTTAGCCCATACCCCCGGAATTTCCGGGGGCCACCGCTCGCCGGGCGGGCTGCACCGGGTTCGGAGGGTACGCAGAGCCACCCCCGCCAACCTCTCCGGCACTCGAGCTCGAGCAAATTCGGCGGCCACGAAAATATGCACGAATTCCACTAAGGTGAAAACCTTAGAATAAAATTCATTCATTTTGAGATTGGCTTGGAAGAATTACACTTACGAGAAAACCGTTTGACCACCGGTTGTATGGGGAGGAATCCAAATCCTCTACCTCTATTATAACAATTCCGGTGGGGAGAATGGGACATGGCTGGCAACTATATATTTCCAACCGGCTCAAGTATTTGGCGAAAATCGCCGCTGCTGGAGGGCTTGACAAGAAAATCGGGCTACCCCGGTTTGGACTACTTTTAACCTTGGAGTTACACAAAGAGGCAGTCTTACTGGCCTCGGTTGCATTAGACTTGGTGGATCGCAAATGAAATTGTCGGTGGTCATCCCGGTGTACAACGAGCGGCGTACGCTGCGGCAGGTGGTGCAGCGAGTGGCCGAGGCCCCGTTGGAGAGCGAAATCGTGTGTGTCGATGATGGCTCAACCGACGGCTCACGGGAAATCCTCGCCGAACTTGAAATCAAATATCCGCAATTAAAAGTCTTTCTTCAGCCCGCGAACCAGGGCAAAGGCGCAGCCTTGCGGCGCGGGATCCAACAAGCCACCGGCGACTTTGTCATGATTCAAGACGCCGACCTGGAATATGACCCTGCCGACTACCCGGCCCTGTTGCAACCCCTGATCGATGGCAAAGCCGATGTGGTCTACGGCTCCCGCTTCCTCGGCAGTGGGCCGCACCGCGTGCTCTATTTCTGGCACTCTGTGGCCAACTGGTTTCTGACCCTGGTCTCCAACTGCCTGACCAACATCAATCTCACCGACATGGAAACCTGTTACAAAGCCTTCCGGCGCGAGGTCATTCAATCCATTCCGCTCAAAGAAAACCGGTTTGGCTTCGAGCCGGAGATCACGGTGAAGATCGCCAAGCGGAAGTTGCGGATCTACGAAGTTGGTATCAGCTACTCTGGCCGCACTTATGAAGAAGGCAAAAAGATTGGCTGGAAAGATGGCGTACGGGCGCTATGGTGCCTGTTGAAGTATTCAATCCAGGAACCTGCCGTGGCGGCAAAGTCGACGGATTCCGAAAATGCGTTATCCTCCTCGACTCGCCATCGCGAGGGCGCCTAATCCTTGGAGCCTGCGCACCGTACTTATACAAGTCCCAATTCTTCCTTCGAAATAGCAGACAAATCTTGCTTGACTCGCGCGCGCCGGATGTGCCGGAGCCAAGGCATTGTATTTTGTAGGGCGTCATTCAGAACTAAATACGTTTCTTCAAAATACAAACAAGCGTTCGGGACTTGATGTTCCCGAACGCCAGGTGGAATGAACAGGTTTTAGAAGGCAAGTTTGTCAGGGAGCAGGGTCGCGGTGGAGGAAGCGGTCGCTGTGACCAGGAATACATCGTAGTCGCGGCGGTTCACCTGGTCGCGCCTGCCGATAGGATTCACGATTGATGTGTATCGAAACTGATTTCCGAATTGATCCACACGAGG
>CAZETZ010000125.1:0-4882 GCA_964514735.1 uncultured Acidobacteriaceae bacterium
TGGAGTTGATGGTCAACCAGCTCAACGCGAACCTGGCGCAGAAGGCGATCACGGTGACGGTGACCGACGAAGCCAAGAAGTGGATTCTGAACCAGACGCTCGGCGACCGCAACTACGGCGCGCGTCCGCTGCGGAGAGCGTTGCAGAAGTATATTGAAGACCCGCTGTCAGAGGCCCTGATTCAGGGCACGATCACTACGCGACCGGCGTTCATTGAGGTTTTCCTCGATGACAACAAGCTATTTTATCGGCCAGTGGATTCGGAGAAGACTGAGGGCGTGTTGCTTTACGAGAACTCGTAAGGCTTACGCAGCATAAAATTTTAAGCCGCCAGCGAAGCTGACGGCTTTTGTTTTTAGAATGTAGGGCGGGCACTCCTGCCCGCCCCGCCGGCGGTGTCTAAAAACCTTCACTTCTCTTCCGCTGCCTGCAGAGGCGGACAAGAGTGTCCGCCCTACAACCAATGCTTCCGAACAAAGTTAAACGCGCCCATCATTCGCGCCTCCATGCGATTCGGTGGAGCGCTCTCTTCCGCCGGCAAACTTGGTTCTTCCTTTACACCTACCGCCTCCCGCAGCAAGTTCCAGGCTTCGCGATACTGCTCGTATTTGGTGGTTGGTTGATTGGGATAGAGCATGATGGATCCTTTGCCGTGAATCAATTTGGCGGGGATGATGTACCACACATTTTCTGGAACGATATAAGCGGCCAGGAAATCGAACGCGCCCGCGGCATACGCTTGATGATGGTGGGTAGCCAAATTGCAGTGATATCCGTTGCTTTGTTTGAACGAGGTAGACTTCACCTGCGCGCCCACGAACTTTCCCGGACGCCCGACCACCACATCAAAATTTTTTGAGTGCCCGTACGACTTGCTGGTCGAAAGGTTTCGCTCCGCGGCCTCGGCCATAAACTTCAGCTCAACCCACTCTCCACGCTTCTTGTAGTCGTTAGCACCGCGCCTCTTCTGCTTCTTCACGCCAACTCCTGCGATACCCATTCAGCATTGTCATTCCGAGCCGCTCGCCGCCGAAGGCGAGAGCGTGCCGAGGAATCTGCTTTTCTTCTATTGGAAACTTTCGCGAATTCTTAAGGCAAGGATTTTACGAAAATCGAACGCGAAGATTTTTATTCCCGAAATGGGAAAGTGTAGGGCGGACACTCCTGTCCGCCGCTTTTGACTTAGACCTGGGAAGGCTTATCTACTTTCGAGGGATTGTTAAGTTCAACTCTACCAACAATACTTCCTACGACAGGCAGCGTTTGGAGGATGTTTCCAGTGGGTACTGGACGTTGCCTTTCAAGCAAACGAGTGGCCTAGTCAGCCATTACGGTTCGATTCCGTCATCCTCCGCATGACCACTCGTTCTTGATTTTTTTCGTTTGTTATAATGATCTTGCTTGAAAGGTAGCGTACCTACTGGTTCAAAGCCCCGGATGACTACCGGGGCTTTTGCATTTTCCGAACATTTTCTAAGCAGATTCAAGGGCGCTGATGGCGGCCTCGCGCTTTACAGTGGGAAAGTCTTCCAGGAAGTCGTCCAGAGTTTGCCCGCCTTCGAGGTAATCCAAAAGCGACTGAAAGGGAACTCGCGTCCCGCTGAAGACAGGCGTCCCCCCAAGGATATTGGGGTCTCGTACGATGATGCCGTTGGACGGTGTCATAGCAGGATTGCGCCTTCAGTTTACCCGAGCCTACTTAGAAAACCAATGTGACTTTGTAAGGCTGAGAAACGTTCCGTCTGTCCCCGAATTTTCCGAATTTTCGGGATCTTTCTTCTGTCCCCAATTTACCCCAGGGTTTCTCCGCTTTGGCTATGCTTTGCCCCACGTATCCAAAAACGTCTTATCGGCGCGTTCAACGATTTTGTCAATGCCTACTTTGGCGATCTCGTTGTAGTCACGAAGGACACTTATCAGTGCTCCGTGAGCGATTATTAAGGCTTCGCCTAACCACGCATCGGAAGGCACGATATCAACATCAAGAACGTCGTCATCCTGCAGATGTTGCGTCTGTGCAAATGCTCCACTGATGTCGCCATGATGCATCGAAGATGCGAATCGATAGAAAGTCAGGTACAGTCCTTCCTTGCCTACGCCCTTTGCCATTTCTCTTATCGACACATTCGACCAACTCCCTCTCAGTTTTCCAGCACGATTCCGAAACCTTGGAGCTACTTTAACGAAGTCGGACTCTATTTTTGTCAGAAGGCTGGAAGGAACCCGAGCAAGCTGCTTTGGGTCGTGGTCACGCATAAAGTCAGACCGTTGCTTCTGAATAATAAAGTGATAATCGAAGTAGTCGTCGACACATTCCGGATGAAGACGTAAATATCCGAGTGTGATCGATGTTTCAAACATTCCGCGCGCAACCTTCATGGCATCGACACCGCACCCGTTCAGAACGAGGAGCAAAACTGAGGTCAAGGAATTCCAAACCATTCTTGCTAAGTGCCGGGCGAGTTTGTGGAAGGGCTCACTGAGCGGCGCGGTGAATGCCTCATTACCAATTAGTACCAATTCAACAGAAGCAGACTTAAAAAACGTCGGAAATTTGTCATGTGCCCGCTGCCAAAAATCTGAGAAGCCTACTCCTACCACTTGCTCCATGCTTGCATTATTCATGCCTACTCCTCGCGCTATTCTCGGTGACCGGCGCTTTCGAAGCATCTTCGTTGTTGGGGCCGGTTTTGATAAACTTAAAGTCAGACCCACGGGTAGGAATCGAACCTACATATTTGGGGCATGAACACGTCGCGGGCCACCTTGGAAGGGAAACCGCAATGCTCACTAGCCACCCCAATGCCCTATCCGTTTGAGCGACCGGGGTCTGACAACTTGTGGCACGAAGGATATTGAGTCACTTCGCTAGAGGTCTACTTTTCCGCACTGCTACGGCCGCGGCGTTTGTGCGTTGCTTGTCGCCCAAAGGCGAAACGCCAGCGATGCGCTCCAGTCGTTCCGCGTCAGCCTCTTTAGTTTCCATCAGCCGCAACATGTATGCCTCCCACCATGCAGCGGGCACTTTCCCGGCTTCATACAATCGGCTGATTGCTACCACTACAAATCATCCGGGATTTGGAAATCCTTTCTATAAATGTTTTCAACCATTGGTGTGAAACGTGGACTGCTCGGCAATGTATCGAGTACGGCATTCACAATTCCAGCAGCAGCTTGACACGCCCAGCGTCCCACGCCCTGTGTGCTGATTTCGGCCAACAAATTAGATTGAATTGTGGCTGGCTCATCCTCCGGAATGAAGTGAGAAAGGATGTTGTCCGTTGTGACGACTCCGCGCTGTGCCAGACCAGACATTATGTTGTCTTCCCATACCCACTGACCATCCGCTTCTTTATACCGCACCGCCTCTAGCTTTTCTGGTTTCGCATGCATTATGCGGTTGCGCAGATCAACAAGAAATGCAAAGTTCTGAAAGGGTGGCGCTCCTTTGGTAAATACCTGGTTCGCCAATACTAGTTTGGCGAGATGATACTTGGACTTAGTTGCAGCGTGGGACTCCTCGGCATTATTGAGAACCTCACTTAGTACCTCTACCCAACTCGGTTCCGGGGAAGCCTTAGCCGCATCCGCAGCTAGTTTCGCCAATTCATTGATAAAAACTTCGGTCGACAATGCTGCGAAAACGATGCTCGCCCGCGATTCTCGTTGTGCCCGCTCGCTAGCAGGATTTAAGGACGAAACTGCTTTACAAAAGTCCACAGCATTGACAAACAAACAGCCCGCGTTGGCATACAAGATTTTCTCCTTTCCCAAATATGAGGTATTGACCATTCTCCCATAAGGACTATTTTGGATCTCTCCGAGTGCACGACTTACTTCATCCAATCCACGATTTTCAAATCCGTAACACGCCGAAACACCCGATCATGGGGACAAAATCGGGGGACAAAATCGGGGACAGACGGAACGTTTCCCTATCCTCGCGTTACTTCAGCCAATGAATTTTGATTTCTTTTTGAAGCGCCTTGAATTCTGGGTCGCCCGTAACGAGCTCCGCTTTCTTTTCTTGTGCAAGCGCGGCGGCGAAAGCATCGGCCAGGCTCATTTTGAAGCGCGCCTTGAAATCGGCAGCGGCATCGGCCAAGGCGCGCGTCGTGGAATGAAAATCAATCGGCAAGCCTTGAAGGACCTTGGCGGCTTCGGCCCAGGGTTGGGCGCCGTCTTTCTTTAAAATTGAATACTTCACCTCGGCATAGTTCACGTCGGTCATGAAGAGTGGGTTATCTTTTTTGCTGGCTTGGACGAGCAGATCTTCCATTGTCTCGGCGCCGGGTTCGTCACGGAAGTACACGATGAGCGCGAAGCTGTCGAGGACCTTAGCCGGCATGGCGGTCCTCGAGGGCGCGTTCCTTTTTCTTGTGTTCGGCCCAGTCCTCAATCAGCGACTTGCCCTCCTGCGTGCGTTTCAGGATGCCTCGCCCACGCTTGATGAGCGCCGCTGTCACAGGTTTTAGAAGTATGCCTTCCGGCGTGGCTTGGACCACGGCCTTCGTCCCCTCCACGATTTCGAATTGTTTGCGCAGGCGAAGAGGGATGACGACTTGTCCCTTCGTCGTGAACGATACGGTCTCGAGTTTGTCGGTTGTACCCATACTTATAGTATGACTAAACAATTAAAGTAAGTCAATAGTAAAAAGTAAGACTTTGATTCACAAAGAGGAATAATCTATGCAAGTGCATCTGGAAAAAGCCCACGATAACGGTAGGGATCCTTCGACTGCGCTTGCTGCGCTATCGCGCAACAATGCTCGCTCAGGATGACAGGGGGCTGGGCTTTAATTCACTGCCTGGCGGCAGGTGCGGGGGCATCGCTTTTTACGGCATTTTGCGTATCAGTTTGCATCATCCGCTTGTCCCGCGT
>CAZETZ010000125.1:4892-8245 GCA_964514735.1 uncultured Acidobacteriaceae bacterium
GGCGCGGAACTCGGTTATTGGATTAATCGGCATGGCTCAAGCCGATGCCCTGACACGAAACTGGTCCGAAAAGCGCGAACAATTTACTGCGTACCCACCGGAGAGCGGGCATCGCTCTTAGGGGCGTTTTGCGCGGCGGCATTTTGCGTTTCGGTCTGCATCATCTCCATCCACTTGTCGCGTTCGGCGGTGAATTCGGCCCATTCCCGCTTCTCCACCGGATTCGCCGGAGGCAGCTTGAGCCGCTCGAAGTTCACGAACTGTCCATGCTGCTGAATGCGGAAGTCGAGATGTGGACCCGTGGCCAGACCAGTCATTCCAACCAGTCCGATGCGCTGGCCTTGATGGACGCTCTGTCCGCGACGCACCAGCACGCGCGACAGATGCAAGTAATAAGTTTCGTATCCGCTGGAGTGGGAGATCTTTACCATGTTGCCATCGCCGCCTTTGAATCCGGCGAAATCTACCCGGCCGTCGGCGATGGTTTGTACAGGAGTGCCAGTCGGCGCGGCGTAGTCGGTCCCCAGGTGCGGGCGGCTGATTTTCAAAATCGGATGATAGCGATGCAGGCTGAAATGTGAACTCACACGCGCGGCGAAGCGGAGTGGAGAACGCAGAAAAGCCTTCTGCAACGATTTGCCATCGGCGGAGTAGTACGCCGGCCGGCCTGACGGATCGTGAAACAAAACTGCCTTGTACGGATGACCGGCATTGTCATACTCGGCCAGCAAAATTTTCCCGTAGGCGGGCGCGGAGCCATCCACGTACTGTTTCTTCTCTACCAGTAGATGAAAAGTGTCGCCACGCTGGGTATCGGTGTTGAAGTCCATGTCCCAGGCGAAAATTTCCGCCAGGCGCACCGCCAGCTCCGGTTTTTCTCCCGCCGCGATTACGCTGTCGAACAAAGAGCCTTCCACCGTGCCGCTGACTGGGACCGTCGTAATTTTTCCCGGAGTGTCTTTGATTTCGGCGTGGAAGAATTCGCCATCACGATTGACTAATAGTTCATGCTCCGGGTCAATGCGGTAGCTGGCCAGTTGCAGCTTGCCCTCGTGAGAGCGGGTGACGGAAAACTTGTTTCCCGGGCGAATAGATCTCAGGTTATAAACGTGGCGCGCGGCTTCGCTGGCGTTGAAAACGGTTTGCTGGTCGAAGTCCATGTCCTGAAGCATGTCGCTCCAAGTTGCGCCGTTGCTGACGACCGAATCGACGGTCTGATCGCGATTGTCCCAAGCCGCCTGGGCTTCGGCATTTTGCTGGGCAACGGTTTGAAGGCGGTCAAAGGATTTCTGCTCTGACCTTGAGCGCCAGGCGTAGGAAGAACCGGCTCCAATAAACCCGAGAACGATGTAAATAACGACGCGCGTCCGATTCACTCAACCTCCACATTCTTTATGCAGTTCTCTGTGAAACCCCGTGTCCTCTGTGGTGCAAGGTTTTAAAAGCGCTAACCACAGAGAACACAGAGTTTCACAGAGGAAACACAGAACAAAAAACTACTGAGAATTAATGCTTTCTCATATTGCCTGTAAATCCATGAAACTAAAGCCAGCCTAACTTTTATTTAGAGGCAAGGTCAATGGCGCATCGCAACCGGAACCCACGTGTACATCTCCCTTGCGTACCCTAGTAGAGGGCGCTGCAAGCCTAGGGAATAAGGGTTCACGGGCCGCCTTACCCGAGTCCCTCCCCGCAAGGCAACGTGGTTTTTGTGCAAGCGATGCCAGATCATCTTGAACAGCCGCAAGAAGAGCCTGTCGCCAAGCTTTGGCCGCAGTTTGTTCAAGGGACGCTGGGCGTTTTTCTGCTCATTGGCTCCGGCCTTCTGGCCCACTATTACGCGCCCCAGCCTCCCGACGATTTGCAGAAGCAAGCCAATGGCTTGCAGCAGCAAGTGCAGCAGCTCTCGCAGCAGGTCCATCAGATGCAGCAGGAGCAGGCCATGCCGGCCATGGTGCTGAACCGCTATCGCAATTCCATCTGCTACATCTTTGGGACTTATCAAGTCGGTTATCCAAACAAGCAGCCGGAATTGAGGGCCCGAGTTTCGGGGACCGCATTTGTGGTCGCCGATGGGTTGCTGGCCACCAACCGCCACGTCGCGCAGCCCTGGTATGGAGATTCCGAGGCTTCGGACCTGGTTAGCCACGGAGCGACTCCGCAACTGGAGCGATTGTTAGTGTTTTTTCCCGGACGTCCGTCGCCCGTGGATGTCACCCCTATGGCTGTATCCGCGGATGGAGATTTGGCTGTGCTTCAGATTGAAGGTCCGGTCGGCCATGAACTGAGACCATTGCCTTTAGCGAATGGAACTCCTGCCGCGGGTGAACTGGTTACAGTCGTAGGTTATCCCATGGGAGTTCTAGGCATGGTGGCCAAATCGCCGCCGGCAGTTTATGACCGCTTGGCTTATCGGCGCGACGACGTGGGCGCGGCCAGCGAATTGGCGGCGTTGTCCTTGATTCGCCCCTCAGCTACTTATGGCCACTTGGGCGACGTCGTCGGAGAGAAGCTGGTGTACGACGCTCCGACCGCGCATGGTGGAAGCGGCGGTCCTGTCTTCGATTCTCACGGGGAAGTCATTGGAGTCAACTCGGCCTACATTGATGGTTTTTCCGGCGGGACGCTGGGAATTTCGGTGAAAGCGCTGGAACCACTGATCGCCGCAGCCCAGAAAAACCGCTTGCAGAACAGTCGCGCGGCGGCCACATCTCAGAAGTAGTTCAATCCAAAAATCTCTTCACCCATCCTGGTTCGCGCACGCATTCTTCATCCAGGCGGCGCAGCCGGGCTGACAGGATGCCCGGCCGGCCCAGATATCCAATGACGCGGCGCATGTCGTTCCGCTCCACCACGGGCAGGCGCCCCACATTGTGGCGCAACATTTTAGCCAGAGCTTCGTGCAGGACTTCGTCCGGGAAGGTGACCACAAGTTTCCGCGATGCCGCTTCAGAAACGGTCATCGTTCCCGATGGGGCCCGGTCGAGAGCGCGCAACACATCTCCGCGCGTGATGATGCCGCTTAAATTCCCCTCCTTGTCCAGCACAATTAATCCTTGATGCCGGGTCACGGCTGGATCGTGGCGCGCGATGCGCCCGGCAATCTCTCCGATGCTCATATCGCCGGAAATCGCGGGCACGTTGCGGTCCATGGCTTCGCCTACAGTGGTCAGCTGCATCACGTCGGGTTCGTAGTCCTGATGGATCCTGAGGCCCCGCCGCGCCAGTTTTTCCGTCATGATCGAAGTCTTGGGCTGCAGCAACATGGCGATGCCCAGGGCAATCACGCTGACCAGCATGAGTGGCAGCACAGAGTTGTAATCGCGGGTGATCTCAAAGGCAAAGATGATGAA
>CAZETZ010000125.1:8345-10146 GCA_964514735.1 uncultured Acidobacteriaceae bacterium
GGCACGAAGTAACCGATCACTCCCACTGCCAAAGAACCGATGGCCGGGGCCCAGAACTCATTGATCGGAAGGCCTTCAAAAAAATCTTCCATCCAGTACAAGGCTTTGCTGAGGCTGACCGCCGCAACGCCGCAGAGCAGTCCCAACAACAAATAGAACGGCAACGCCACCGGAATGCGGAAGTCCATGGCGGAAACTGTAAACATGGGTCCGGGGCCAAGCAGTTGTCCGTGTACTGTAGTGGCCAATGTGCTGGCAATGACCAGGGGAATGAAAGATCGCGATTTGAATTCGAACAGCAGCAACTCAATGGCCAGGATTACTCCGGCAATGGGAGTATTGAACGTGGCCGACATCCCCGCTGCGGCTCCGCAAGCCAGCAGAACTTTGCGCTCCCCCGCAGTAGTGTGGAGCACCTGGCCAACCAGTGAACCGATGGCGCCCCCGGTCTGAATGATCGGACCTTCCGCGCCGAAAGGGCCTCCGGTACCAATGGCAATCGCCACCGAAATTGGCTTCAACAAGGCGACCCGTGGCTGGATGCGGCTGCGATTGACCAGCACCGCTTCCATGGCCTCGGGGATGCCATGCCCTTTGATCTTCGACGACCCGTACTTCGCCATCAGCCCGACAACCAGACCTCCAACCGCCGGCATCGCTATGACCCATATCCCGAGAGGATTGTTTCTTAAGGTGTCGAAACTTGTGCCCAGTCTGTGAAAGAAGAACAGGTTGGTAAAAAATCCGATCAGCTTGTACAGGCCATAGGCTGCGAAACCGGCCAGTATTCCTATGCCTCCGGAGAGGAAAGAGACCAGCACCATGCGGAATTGTGCAGGCTCACCCAAGGGAACTTCTTGCAAAGGAATCCCGCTTCGGTTTGCCGAATTACCGGTTGCAGCCGGCGAGGATTCATGGCTCATCTCAGACATGCTTATTTCACTGCTCCCATTTCTGTTCCTTGCGGTGTTTTTGGTTGGTTTGCATGACACGCTTCAGCGCGGCAATCAGCGCCGGCCCGCGGGTGCTGAGTTCCGCGTGATGGCCGAGGGCCAGATCGCCGAGTACCCGCTCCCCTTTCAGTGTCAGCGAGACCAGTACTTCGCGGCCGTCCTCATCGCCGCGGCTGCGGCGCACGTATCCGCCGGATACCAGGCGGTCCACCAGCTCCACCATGCTGTGGTGCTCCACCATAAGAAGTTCAGCCAGATCACGAATGCGGGGGCGACGGTCTTTGGGCAATCCTTTGATTGCCAGCAGCAATTGATACTGGCGTGGTTCAAGGCCCGCGTTTCGCGCAACCTGTTGGCTGAAGTAAAAAAAATTGCGTAACTGGAAGCGGAATTCGGCTAAGGCTTGATAGTCCTCCAGGCTAAGGGTAATCGCCATTCATCGAATATTATATCGTATCACGATATATAACTTTGTCATTCCGCGGAGGCACGCAGTGCCGAGGAGGAACCTGCTTTTGCTGGCGCCGGTTATGATCTAGGGGAAAGCAGATTGGGTAGTCAGTTTAGCTTCTTTGCGAACTTTGCGGGTTTTTCCTTTGCGCCTCTTTGCGGTCAAAATCTTTAGGTACTTTAGCAAAATTCAAAAGCACTGACCGCAAACAACGCAGAGAACTTTCCGCAAAGGCCGCAAGGAAACCAACACTGGGCCACTACTATAGATTGTTCAACGTAGCGCTATCTGCCCCAATCCATTTAGAATCCCTAGTCCGCATTCGAGAGCTTACAACAAGGCGGTGCCGTCTTGATCCCACGCTACACTCGCCCGGAAATGGGCCGCATTTGGAGTG
>CAZETZ010000126.1:0-1587 GCA_964514735.1 uncultured Acidobacteriaceae bacterium
CGGTAAAAATAAATCAGCGTAGCGATGATTACCAGCGCCAGTACGAAGCGCAGCACAGGCCAGAAATTGCTGGCCTCAGGAGCGATCGGAGGACCGAAGTTCCCGTTGCTTCCATCGCCGAGATTTTGGGCCGGCATCGAGCCGGGTAGCAGAGCAGCTCCAACTCCAGAAGTTGCCTGAGACGGGCCGGTTGAAAAACTCACAGTACGGTTCACGACTACCTGGACATTTCCGGAGCCGGCTTGAGCGGCCAGCGCCTGGGTCAGTTCGGGCATTAAGTGCTTGCCCAGCAAGCCCGCCACTTTTTCCGCGAAATGGGCTTCGATTTCCGCGTGGGTGTTGCCTACGATGGATAATTCCTTGCCGTCGCTGGATTGCAGAATGAATCCGCCTCCGGGATTATGCTCGATGTGAAAAGCGAACTTGACCTGCTTGTTCTCCAAGTTCAGGTTCAGTCCAGGGAATTGCGCAGTCAGCGCGGCATTAATATTCGCCTGAATTTTTTGTTGCAGTTCCTCGCGCGTAGGGGCCTCAAGCGGCGGCACGCTAGGATCACTGGCGTGGGCGACGAACCCGCCTTCGGGCTTAGGCTCGATGCGGTAAGTGAAGTGGCTGATCAGGCGCTTGAGTTCCATCATTTAGGCGATTGTAGCTCCACTTGCGGCCCGCCATCAGGTTACCTCGGTGTGCCCATCGGCGAAGGTTGCTTATGACGATTGCTCGCTAAAAATCTGCGCGTAGGTTTTGTCGTAAGGATAAAAGGCCCTCTTTTCGCCACGCGCCCAGGCGGCCTTCATTTCCGGAGTCTCGATGTCCCAGTCGGGACGGCATTTTTTCAAGACCGCGCGCAGATCGTGACGCAGCTCTTCGTTCGTAGGCCGCGCAAAAAACCAATAGCCGCAATACATCTTGTAGATGACCAGCCCCGGCTCGAGAACAAACGTGTAAGGAATCATCGGGTTGAACTCGGGATCGGTATACTCGGCGATATCCAGGTCTTTCTGCACCTTGCGTCCGGGGTCGGAAAGAAATGGCCAGTGCGCGCCAACGCCGGTCCGGAAATGATTGGTGTCGAGCAAATTGTCCGTGCTGATGGTGACTAGACGGCAGTAGCCCACTTCGATTTCACGATAAAGTTCATTGAGGTTCTCGGCCTGGCGGCGGTCCTTGGGGCAAAATCCGCCGCGGCTCAGCACCAGAATCATCGGGTCGGGGCCTTGCAAGTCTGAAAGCTTGCGACGTTTGGCCGCGTGATCGGTCAATTCGTAGTCAGGAAAGTTGGCGCCGGGTACGATATCGGCTCGCATAAAATATGAAGTCCTCCGGATTCTTTGCAGTATAGCTGGCATCTTTTCCGCACGGTCGAGTGAGCGGACCGGCGACCCGATTCTGGCAAGTGCGTGGCGCTCGCCGGGCATGTTTTGAGGTTGACGGTCGGGGACCACCGCGTGCTAAGTTCTCATTCTTAAAATAGGGGATGAATGCCACGTTTAGTCCACCTCGGGCGGTTTCTGTTGGGGATCGGTATGGTCGCCCTGGGCGGGATGGGCACAGCTTACGCCGATTTTGTCCTCGAATGGACGCCTG
>CAZETZ010000126.1:1687-10135 GCA_964514735.1 uncultured Acidobacteriaceae bacterium
CGCCTGGCCGCGAAACTGTTTGCCATCATGCTCAGTTCATGGGTAATCATTCTGCATGTTCCGCGCGTGCTTGCGGCGCTGCATGACCGGCATGAGTGGACCACGCTTTTGGTTGCTGTCTCGTTGACCGGGGCAGCTTGGGTGCTTGCGGGGAGCTTTGCCGCGCCTTCCGCCACGCGCCATTTCTGAACTCCCAGCCACGGATTTGCTGGAGAGCAGCACTTCCTCCGTGGCCGGCATCCAACTAGGGACTCGACGCGCGCCATAGCACTGCCGTAACCTGCGCCAGTTCGCAAGGTTGCGTCAAACTGGGAGTTCCCATGCGGCCCTGCCAAAGTGGCGTGATGTTGCTGCTGTTGATTGGTCTCTGTGGAGGTGTACTCTCCACTGCCCAGCAGAACCAAGCCGCAAAAACCCCATCGGCCAAAGCCACCACTTCGCCTCGAATGGTGTTGCTGGCCGCTGAGGACGGTCTCACCGTTCTCGCCGCGGCGCTGGATGAACGCAATCGCCTTTCCGGCAAGGCGGACTGCTCGCACTTGGTGCATGACGTCTATGAGCGTGCCGGGTTCTCTTACACGTATGTGCCTTCGTCAGACCTGTATACCGGAATCGCGGAATTTCGCCGGACCACGCGTCCCCAGCCCGGCGATTTGGTCGTGTGGCCGGGGCACGTTGGCATCCTGATCAGCCCCACCCAGCACACCTTCTACAGCTCATTGAACTCGGGATTCGGGGTCGAATCCTACGACTCCGCTTATTGGAGCCAGCGTGGACGGCCGCGCTTTCTCCGTTACGTCAAACACGCGGGCACCGCGCTGGCCGCTGTCGCGAAACCTACCACCTTGAAATCCACCAGTCTGGAAACCAAACTGCCGGTCGTGCCGGTGGACGCGCGCGATACAGATCTCGCTCCAGTGTCCGTTGCGCAAGACCCGGCTGTCCTTCAATTTCCGCCAGTGCTGACCATCGCGTCGCCACGGCCCTCAATCCAGGAAGTGACCACAGCTGTGACGTACGCCCTCAGTCAGGCGGCGGATGGACTGAAAGGCCAGGACCTTTTTGGCCTGCCGCAGACCGTCCGAGTGCTCAGCCAAATCCAGGTTCAGCGGGTAAAAATCAAAAACAGTTCCGGATGGGCCGAACTGCAAACCTCGGAGTCGGCATCGCTCGAGCATGGTCAATCCTCCCTAAGAAAGCGCCAGCAGAAACAACGCTGGACACTCCGCCGGCGCGACGAACGGAACTGGGAGCTGCTCCCTCCCCAGGAAACCATGTATCTCAATCAAGCGGATGCGGTAAAACTCCTGGCACGGCAATTGGCAGCCATGACCGCGGAAGACTCTTCCGCAGATGCCCGCCGGAAGGCACAACTTGCGGCATTGCTCGGTTCACTCTTGCAAGTCAGAAACTGATCTTTGGTATAGCTTCGAAATGTTATATGCCCCATGAAGGTAAGCGTGGCCGCCGCTCTACAAAGGACTGAAGATTATCTGCTAGCGGCCTTCTCGGCCACCACCTCATACTCACCGTTTACCATCGCCAGCAATCGCCCAGTGCGCCGCATACGGACGCAGTCATATTCGTAGACGGATCCGCAAATCAAACAAACTTGATAATCAAGCCCGTGGTTCCCGGTGTGGGGCCAGGAGAAACGATGGGGACAAAGTTTTTCTGCAAGCCGTCGCCAGATCGAAGAGGAAGTCATGCAACATGAATCCTTTGCCCAGGGGATGAATCCACTCGCGCCAGCATTCTAAGCTGGATTGACCCGATTGGACTTAGTAACTAGGGCAATTACCGAGGTTCAGCGTCCCTGCGGATGGTGACCCCGCCCTGCACGCTGTCCCAACGACATTCGCTCCTTCATACCAACGAGACAAGATTTAACCATCAACTTACCCTACCTTACCCTTGCCAGTGCGCCAGGTTTGAGCGCACCAGGTAACAAGAGGTAATCATGGCCGCTTCGAATCCCTCGGTTTTACGCCGCAGCTCCCGGGTCCCGATGAATGTTCCCATCCTTGTGACCAGTGTGGCCGAACCGCATGCCTTCTCCGAGATGTGCGAGACCCTGGTGGTCAACGCCCATGGCTGTTCGTTGCGTTCCGCCAACAAACTGGATCCAGGCGTCCCTGTGCATTTTCAGACGAATGATGGCAACTGGACCATGGCCCACATCGTGGATTGCCAGCCCTTGAACCACGGGCAGACCAGTTGGATGCTCGGCGTCCGGCTGGAAAAACCCACCAACTTCTGGGGATTGAAAACTTACCCTGAAGACTGGGCCCAGCTGCTTGAGTTGTCCTCTCTACACCAAGTGCGCCAGATGCCCAGGCCCGCCCCGGTTACGGATTTGCACGCCGTAATTGCGGAACTGGTGGAACCCTTGCACGCCGCGGTCAGCGAAATCCGGCAACGGCTCGAACGCCGCGAATCCAACCGCAGCCAGTTCGAAATTTCGCTGTCCTACATTCCGCCCGAGGTCGAAGAAAAAATCGCCATCCGCCTGCGCGACGAACTGGGCGCGCAGGTCATGGACAAAACCCGCATCCAGGCAGAAACCGTGCTGGAAGCCACCAAAGATGCGATCAGCAGGCGCATCACCGACGCCCGCAACCAGTTCCGCGGCGAACTGGCGCAAGAGTTGCATGGGGTCGAAGAACGGGCCAAAGGACTGTCCGAGGAAATCACCTCAGCCGTCCAGCAGCACTTCCACTCCGGCGAAGAGCGCCTGGAGCAGCAATTACTGGAAGCCGGAATTCGCCTCGAACGCCGAGGCGAAGAATTTTTCCGCGTCCTGCAATCGCGCCTGGGCGACGAGCACGCCGCCTACCGCCGCGAAATGCAGCAGGTCCACGCCGCCGTCGCATCGGAAGTCGCGGACATACAAGCCGAGACCACCAACATCTCCAACCGCATGACCACGCTCGATGCCTCCGCGCGCCAGCTCGAGACCGAAATGGATAGCCACCTGACCCGCGTGGCCACCGACATTATCTCCGGCGCCCGCACCCAACTGGAAAGCGCGCTCGACGTGGTCCTCAAAGATTTGGGCACACGCAACGCCAGGGAGCTGGAGTCCCATCTGGAAAACGCTCAGGACCGGCTGAGAATGATTCAGAAGGGAATTGAGACCTCGGTCTCCGGCCTGGTGAAAGCCAAAGTCGCGGACAGCCTGGTGCTGTTCGGACAGACGATCGAAGCCCTGGCCCAGGATGCGGTCACGCGTTGGCGGGATGGCCTTGCCAGGGACTTGAGTTCAATGTCGGAAATTCTGAAAAACAACCTCAAGTAAACGCCGCATCCGCCAGCCAGTAAAATTATCATGAGGGTGACTTTCTTAACGCTTTTGCCACATTCACCCTCTTCGATTTTAAATTGACATGTGTTACACATGAAAGTATGCTAGCCACATGTCAAAGATGATCCAGCTCCGCAACGTCCCTGATGTTCTGCATCGCAGCCTAAAAGCGCGCGCGGCGATGGCAGGCATGTCGCTTTCGGATTACCTTCTGATGGAGATTAAGGAAATCGCCGAGCGTCCCACGCTAGCGGAGTTGCGCGATCGGCTGCATAAGCGCGAACCGGCCGGGGTGCTCGATACGGCACGCTGGGTGCGGGCGGAACGTGAAGCACGGTGATCGTACTGGATGCGTCGGCTGTGCTTGATTGGCTGCTTCAGACGCCAGCGGGTCTGCGAATCGAAAAGCGCATTTACGCTCGTACCGAGTCGCTCCACGCGCCGCACCTTTTGGATTTGGAGGTCGCGCAGGTGTTGCGCCGTCTGGTGCGGGAGGGTTTGATCTCCGCGCAGCGCGCCGATCAGGCGGTTGAGGATTTTTTGGACCTGCGCGTGACCCGCTATCCCCATTTTGTGTTGTTGCCGCGCATCTGGCAACTGCGTCACAATTTATCGGCTTACGACGCAGCCTATGTGGTGCTTGCCGAAAAGCTCAGCGCGCCGCTCATTAGTCGTGATTCGCGTTTATCCTCTGCCCCGGGACACGGTGCGCGAATTGAGGTGTTTTAGGGCCGAGGGATTATACTGACACTATGTCCGGCGGTCCCGCCAAGACCTTTTACCTGGAAACCTTCGGGTGCCAGATGAACTCCCACGACTCGGAAAAGGTCGTAGGGACGCTGCTTTCCCAGGGCTACCGCCAGGTCGAAACTGTCGAAGAGGCCGGCCTGGTCCTCTACACCACCTGCTCCATCCGCGACAAGGCTGAGCAAAAGGTCTTTCACCGCCTGGCCGACTACAAGAAACTGCAAAAACAAGGCAAAAAGTTCGGGGTGCTCGGCTGCGTGGCCCAACAGGAAGGCGAAAAGATTTTCGAGCGCGCCCCGTATGTTTCCCTGGTCTGCGGATCGGCGTCCTACCGCAACCTGCCGCGGATGCTGATACAAATCGAGGCGGGGAACAACCGGGTCACCGGACTGGACGACCGCGAGACCGACGAGTGCTTTGAAACCGAATTCACCGCCCGCACCAATCCCTATCGCGGATACATCACCATCATCGAAGGCTGCGATAAATTCTGCTCCTACTGCGTGGTCCCATATACCCGCGGCAAGGAACGCAGCCGCACGTCAGATTCCGTGCTGGCAGAGGCCCGCCAGATGGCCGACCTCGGCTACACCGAGATACAGCTCCTGGGGCAGATTATCAACTCTTACAAGGATCCGGCAGGGAAGATGTCCTTCGCGGAATTGCTGGCTGCGGTCGCCCAAGTTCCCGGCATCCGACGGGTGCGGTTCAGCACCTCCCACCCACGCGAATTTACTCGCGACATCGTCGAAGCCGTAGATTCGATTCCGGCGCTCTGTGACCACATCCATCTGCCAGTGCAAAGCGGGTCGACTCGCGTGCTCGACGCCATGCAGCGCCTTTACACCCGCGACGAATATCTGGAGCGCATCGCCTGGATCCGGGCCGCCAAGCGAAACATCAGCATCTCGAGCGACATCATCATCGGTTTTCCCGGTGAAACCGAAACCGAGTTCGAAGAAACCTTATCGTTATTAGAGGAGTGCCAATTCGACGCCGTCTTCGCCTTCAAGTATTCGGCGCGGCCAAACACACCGTCCCTCCACATGCGGGATGCGTTGTCCGAAGAAGAAAAATCCCGCCGCCTGATTTGCATGCAGGAAAAGCAACGCGACATCCAGAAGCGGAGCAACCTACATCACATCGATCAGACCGTTGAAGTAATGGTTGAAGGCAGAAATGAAGCCCGCGCTCAGTGGACGGGACGCAGCACGCAAAACAAGGTGGTGAACTTCACCGCAGCCGGTGAGTGCGCGCCCGGAAGCTATGCTTTAGTGCGAATCACCGCCAGTTTCCCTAACAGCCTGGCAGGCGAATTGGTGGTATAAGGGTTTTTACGAGGGCGCAATGGAAGTAGAAATGAAAATCCGTGGCCTTATGATGGATCCGGTTACGAATATGCCGATTGTGATCCTCAAAGATTCAGGTACCGATACCGTGCTTCCTATATGGGTCGGCGTGTACGAAGCCAACGCCATTGCGCTTGAAATTGAAAAGGTCTCCACGCCCCGGCCGATGACTCACGATTTGATTAAGAATGTGCTCACCGGGCTTGAAGCCGCGGTGCATAAGGTCGTGGTCACCGAGCTGAAAGATGATACCTTTTACGCGGTCATCTGGCTGGAAAGGGAAGGGCGCGTGATCAGCATTGATTCCCGCCCCTCCGATGCCCTCGCCCTGGCCTTGCGCGTGGATTGCCCCATCTTCGTGGATGACGCGGTCCTCAAAAACTCCAAGCTGGCCGCCAATCTGTCCGCGCGCTCGACCGATGAAGAACTTCGCAAGCTGCTTGAGGGAATGAACGATGAAGACTTGGGCCGCTATAAGATGTGACTTGGTTTAATTGACGTTGAGTGCGACGCCCGCCGTTGCTGTATTTCCGCTTACCGTATACGCCGTAACCGTCAGCGTATAGTGTCCGACCTGGGTTCCATTGCTGCCACTGCCACCTCCGCTGCCTGTCCCAGAGCTACCGCCGCAACCTTGAAACCCGGCCGCCAAAAACAGAATACCGAACACCCCGCCAATCCGGCCTATGCGCCGCATCCAGCCGCGGTTCGGAATGACCGGGCATAAAACGAATGCGGCCAGCATCGCCGCCCATACCATGGTAGGGACGAAATTTTTCGCCGTATTCGCGATGGTGGTGACGTGCACCGTGGCTGTGGCGGAGGTGGCGCTGCGGAAGTCCACCACATGGGAATCGAGCGGATTGCCGGTGTCAATGCTGCACGTCGCCTTGGCCGGCGCATTTGTACACGCGAGGTAAACCAACCCGGTGCCGCTGGCAGAAGTGAGATTCACGGAAGTGCTGCCAGGGACCCCGGCAGTCACCGTAATGGGTGCGCCTGGCGTGATAGTTGGTCCCAGCACCGTCAGCGGCTGATAGTATCGGACATAATCAAGCGCCATGGTTGGGGCCACGCTCGCCGTGCCGCTGTCCGGAGTCCCGCCCAGGTTTCCGCCTACCGCCATATTCGTAATCAGAAAAAATGGCTGATTGAACGGCCAGGTAGTCCCGGCAGGAATGTCATCCACCGTCCGCACAAAGGTGATGTTGTTCGGGTCATCAAAGTAAAACTGCATCATGTTCTGCGACCAGATGATGCCATAGGTATGAAATCCAGTAACATCCTGACCGGCAGGGAAAGCCATCTGGTGAGTCAGGCTGCTGCCGCCCGAGTAGCCCTGACCATGCATGGAGGTCGCATTGTGCGTTAACCCGGCGCCGCTCCCGCCTAGGCTAGGCCAGTTCTCCATGATGTCCACTTCACCGCAGGAAGGCCAGCCCACCGAACCAATATTGCTGCCCAGCATCCAAAACGCCGGCCACAATCCCTGATGCGACGGAATCTGTAGGCTTGCCTCAAGGCGCCCGTATTGAAACGTTTGCACCCCTTGGGTCTTGAGCCGCGCCGAAGTCCAGGTGGATCCGTTGAGCCTGTGCTGAATCATCAGGCGCCCATTGCCGTCAATGAACGCATTGGGATTGTTTGTGTCGCACGGCGCGGTGGAACTGCTGGGTGAGCAGTAGGTTTCCAGTTCATTGTTGCCCCAGCCGCCCCCGCCGGTATCGTAAGTCCACTTGCTTGAATCAATGGGCGAGTTGGCCGCGCCGTTAAATTCATCCGCCCACACCGGCGGACCCCAGGTTTGGGCCTGCGCACTAAAGCTCGAAATCAAAACCGCCAGGAAAATTGCGCTGGAGAACGCCTTCAAAGCAAGTTTCATAAGGCAAACATAGAGGAATCAAGAAGATATCGTCAAGAACGAAGAAGTTCATGCTTCACTCGTATTTTACATAATACTTGTTATCGGATATTATGTTTAAGGCCACACGCCCAGGAGCAGCTACTTATAGCATCGTTATAGGCATCAATATATGCTAAAATACGTGCCTATGAGGACCACCCTTGCCCTTGATGACGATCTCCTCCGCCTTGCCCAGGAATTCACAGGAGTCGAAGAAAAAACGGCTTTGGTTCGCGAAGCCCTCAAAGCGCTGATCGAGCGCGAAAGTGCTCGTCGGCTAGCGGCGCTGGGCGGCTCTATGCCGGAGCTCAATGATATTCCACGACGCCGGGTACGTCCGCAGTGATCCTGGCCGATACCTCGATTTGGATTGACCACTTCCGCACCGGAAGCTCCGCTTTACGCCGCGCCCTTGAGCAGGGGCAGATTGCCGTTCACCCCTTCATCATTGCCGAGCTGGCTCTCGGGTCTCTGAAAGACCGCGAGCAAACGCTGCGACTACTGGATCTTTTGCCCCAGGTATGTGTGGCCCGGCTCGATGAGGTGAGAACTTTGATTGAGGCTCGTCGCTTATACAACCTGGGTCTCGGCCTCACCGATGTCTGTTTAATCGCGTCGGTGTTGCTGGCTCCACCCACACAATTGTTGACAAAAGATAAGAGCCTGCGCAAGGCAGCGCAGACTCTTGGGATTCATGCCGCGTTGCCCTAGAAGGGGATCGCTTCCCTGTACTGCGGACTTCCATTGCGTGTTGAGACTTGAGGTGCACCTTCTAAATAACTATAATGACCATTATGACCATTTCCCAAAGAAAGAGGCCTTCCATGAGTTCAGGGAACTGGACTGTGGCCCAGGCCAAGGCAAAATTCAGCGAAATGATCGACCGCGCCATGTCCGATGGGCCGCAGACCATCACGTGCAACGGACGGACCACGGCAGTTGTCGTAGACGCCGAAGAATGGCAGCGCAAGACTAAGCGCGTGGGCAACCTTGCAGAGTTTTTTGCTGCTTCCCCCTTGCGAGGATCTGGCCTAAAAATCCGTCGCAGCAAAGAACTTCCACGGAAGATTGAGCTGTGAGTTTCCTGCTGGACACGAATACGGTTTCCGAGTGGATCAAACCACGGCCCAACCCTGGATTGATTA
>CAZETZ010000127.1:0-5384 GCA_964514735.1 uncultured Acidobacteriaceae bacterium
GAGAAAGTTTCGCAGCGTCGATTTCGATAACTCTGTCGTATGGCGCCCCGGCATCAGAAGGCAAGCCGCGCCAGTGCGCAACCGCTTTGTCCCAATCCGCTCCGTGCGGAGCGAAGCGGCGGCCTTTGAGATAAGCAAACGTGGTTTCGTCGGGAGCGATCATCCCTGCCCGCGCGCCCGCTTCAATACTCATATTGCAGACGGTCATGCGGCCTTCCATGGAGAGACCACGCACGGCTTCACCTGCGTATTCGATCACGTATCCGGTCGCGCCGTCGGTTCCGATCTGGCCGATGATTCCCAGGATTAAATCTTTGGCTGACACCCCTTCGGGCAATTTGTCGTTGACCTGAATCAACATGGTCCTCGGCTTGCGCTGCGGCAGGCACTGCGTGGCCAGCACGTGCTCGACTTCAGAAGTTCCAATCCCGAAGGCCAGCGCGCCGAATGCGCCGGGGGTGCTAGTGTGACTGTCTCCGCAGAAGAAGGTCTTGCCCGGCTGGGTGAATCCCCACTCCGGTCCGATTACGTGGACGATGCCCTGGTTGGGCGAGTCTATATCAAACAGCGGCACGCCGAACTCTCTACAGTTTTTTTGCAAGGCCTCGATCTGGCGGGCGGCAATCGGGTCTGTGATCGGAGTGCCGCGCGGCTCGGTGGGGATGTTGTGGTCTACCGTGGCAATGGTGCGCTGAGTTTGCCGGACTTTTCTCCCCGCCGCTCGCAAGCCGTCGAAGGCCTGTGGAGATGTGACTTCATGCACCAAATGCAGGTCAATGTAAAGCAGGGCTGGACGGCCGTTCGAGGCAGTGACTACGTGCTCGTCCCAGACTTTTTCGAATAGAGTGCGAGAGGACATTGCTGCTTATAGTTTAGCAATAAAGGCAGCTCAGATTGAGCCGGCTTGGAGCGCGGATTGATTGCTCTGCTGAAATGAATAAAACACCAACATCCCTAGCGCCCCTACCAACGGCACTCCCAATCCCACGCGCAAACTGCTGAATTGGGTTGAAACCGCGCCCACCACCCAGGGAAGCACCGCGCCTCCTAAATTGCCAATGGCTAAAATCGCGCCGCTCAGGCTGGAAACGGCGTCCCCGAGCCAATGTGGCAGCAGCGAGAAGCTGATGGGAAAGATTGCCGCGAAACCCAAGCCGGCCAATACCGCGCCCGCGACTACCGGAGTCATGCCGCGCGCGCTGATCAACAGAGCAATACCGGTTGCCGCTATCGCCAGCCCGGTCACCGCCAGCCGGGTTTCATGCAGGATGCGCAAAGTGACTGAGGCCAGCGCGCGGCCGACCAGCAAACCTCCCCAGAAAAATGACGGGGTGATTGCCCAGAACGTGGATGACGCCGGGCCAATCCTGCGGGCATAGGACGCGATCCAGCCGCCTACACAATTCTCGGACCCCACATACACAAAAAACAGCACCGCCACCACCGGCAGCATGCGATGACGCCATGGGTGTGCCGCAGAGGAAGAAACTTGCTTCGCGCCCAGCACCTCCTCATCCGCGCGGAAGCGGACCTGCGTCAGCGTCAGCGCCAACAACACCAGCGCGCCCGCCAGCGCATATAAAAATACCGGCACACGGTGCTGGCGTTGGGCCATCGCCACCAGCACGGGGCACCCCATGGCCCCGATCCCCCAGGAGGAGTTCACCAGATTCAGCGCCGCCGCGCTCCGGGGGCTGGCGGCGCGGGCCACGAACAGATTCACCGCGGGAGTATTGGTGCCGAAGGCCACCCCGTAAATGCACACCGCCGCCAAGCCGAACCCCCAGTCGGACCGCGAAAGCAAAGTCACCCCCACGGCCATCGTGATCAGTCCTAAAATCAGCGTGCGCCGCGAGCCCAGCTTCTGCACCATCACCGCCGAGAGCAGCATGCCCACGCAGGAGCTGGCAAACTGGACCAAAAATAAATATCCGGACTGCATGTCGTTGAGGCCCCAGCGGGCGGACAACACCGGAAGAATCGGGCCGAGCACGGTCATCACCATCCCGGTCAGAATGAAATCCAGATGGGCGAAGGCTGTACCCTTGATGGCGGTCTTTTCTGGCAGCGGGCTTCCTCGTGGGTTATTCTGAATGGACTTAGAACTGTTCAATTATAGACGGCAGTGGGAAACAGCCATGTTAAATGGAAAGCGCATCGCGGTAGTGCTTCCCGCCTACAACGCGGAGAAAACGCTGGAAGCTACGGTGCGCGAGTTGCCGGAGCTGGTGGATCTCTGCATCCTGGTGGATGATCACAGCTCGGACAACACGGTCGAAATTGCCAAACGTTTGGGACTGCAATACTTCGTCCACAATCAAAATTATGGCTACGGACGCAATCAGCAGACCTGCTACCGCGAAGCGTTGGCCGCCGGGGCCGATGTAGTGATCATGCTCCACCCGGACTACCAATACACGCCGCTGTTAGTCACAGCCATGGCCAGCATGGTGGCCTACGACGTGTATGACGTAATTTTGGGCTCGCGAATTCTGGGGGGAAAGGCGCTGCGCGGAGGCATGCCCCGATACAAATACATCTTTAACCGGCTGCTGACTGGGTTTGAGAATTTGTTCTTAGGCGTGAAACTGTCGGAGTATCACACCGGCTATCGGGCATTTTCTCGCAAGCTGCTGATGGAACTGCCGCTGCTGGAGAACTCTGACGATTTTGTATTCGATAATCAGGTGCTGGCGCAGTGCGTTTACTTTGGATTCAGACTGGGAGAAGTCTCCTGCCCCACCAAATATTTTGCCGAGGCTTCCTCGATTAACTTCCGGCGCAGCGTGAAGTACGGCTTCGGAGTCCTGGCTACCACCATGCAGTTCGCCTTGCAGAAATGGGGGCTGGCCCATTTCCGCATCTTCAATTCGAAGGGACGGCGGTTGGAGGCGGTGCAGCCTGGCTACTACACTCCAGGCGTAGCGTAGATTCAGTTCATCCCCATCGACCGCAAAATCCGGCCCACCCACCGGCCAGAAAGACCGAGCCTCTTTTTCACCCCGCAATAGAGAGTCCTCGCGCCATTGTGCGCCCACTCCAAGGCCGTCTTGGTGCGGCCCACTGGCGGGCGAGCGGCGACGTCCATGGCCCGCACGACCAGCCTCGGCTTGTCTTCCATCGTGTAGTAGTAAAGCGCCAGACTGTTGCGCGCTGTATTCTCCGGGCATTGCAGGGGGCTGGGAAAGCCGTGCAGGACACGGTCGTCTGTATTGAAGATCACGGCGTGGTTGAACAGCGATGGATAGCGCGCCACCCGCATTCTGCTTACACTGTTCCAGAACTCCAGCGCGCCACCCCACTCGTCCCGCCAGTTGGGGGTCAAGTACACGATCAAATTCACCCGCCGGCGCCAGTTCTTCTGATGGCGATGGACAGCAAGATCGGCGTGCAGGTTCAGAAAACTGTTGCGCGACGCTTGCTGGAGGACACCCCCATCCAGAGCGGGGTCTGAAACCAGGTCCCTAATGCCACTCAGATCACTGAGCCATTCTACAAATTCGCATGAGTTTAGCTCGTCTACCACTTTCCTTAAGATGCCCGGGAACAGGGAGCACGCAGTCGCTCCTAATTGGTTTTCGTTCTGCTGCTGGGTATACGTCCAGCCGGGGGCCGCGGGGAGGGGAAATGCGCGCGCCACTGCCCGCGCCACCTCCTCTTCCAGAAAATCCGCGAGATAAATATGGGGGGAGGGCAGGTTGGCGCGATACTCATCGCATAGCGCGCGCAAGACCGGGCCCCATTTGCGATAAGGGAAGGCGCGAAACGGAGGTGGTACTAGTTTGAGCTGGGCCATAAGAGCGTGGGTTGGGTAGAACGTCTCCAGCCTTTTCATCTATCAGGTGCAATCAGCGGAGTGTCAGGCACGAAAGGACACAAAATGCCGGATCAATCCACGTAGCAAACCAATACGGCTTGGAACCAATATGGGCAGGCAATCCGAGGGAGTGGAACCATTTCGTTGGGGCGACGCCTGGGGGTAACTCATACGGGCCGCGCAACAAACAGTTTGTCAAACCACGCGATGCTTCTGGATAATTAGCCTTGACCCGTAGGGAAGGCATCAAACCATCTATGGACGCAGCCGCTCAAGCACAAGCCAAGAGACCAACCCTATGTCTGTCCGAGATGCTGAGCTTCGCCTACGAGACTTTCAGCAGCAACAAAATCCGCTTTGCCCTGACAGCGCTGGGTATGGTGATCGGGACCGCGTCGCTCATTCTGGTCACGACCATCAGCCTGACCGGCAAACAATATCTGCTGAATCAAATCCAGGCCATTGGCTCCAACATGATTTACTGCGAATACCAGAGCGGCTCCCAGCGGATCACCAACACCGCGTCCGACCCCTTGACCATTGACGATGTGACCGCCGTGCGCAGCCAGGTCCCCGGCGTGGTGGCGGCGTCTCCAGTAATTGATCTCTCCGACCGTATTCCGATCGGCGAAGGCAAAGAGCGCGACATACACATTCTTGGCGTCTCCCCCGAATACCGGATCGTGCGCAACTTGGTGATTGTCTCTGGCAGGTTTTTCGATCTCCAGGACCAGCAGGCGCATAGCAAGGTCGCGGTCATCATCGACAAGCTGGGGACGCAGCTTTATGGCTCTCCCGACGATGCGATCGGGAAGGTCCTAAAGGTAAGCGGCCTGCCTTTTACCGTGATTGGTACTTTCAAAGAGCGGGTGGACACTTTCGGTCAATCCGAGGTCACCGACAACACCCTGGCCATGCCCTACACCGTGGCCCGCTACTTTACCGATGCGCCCACCGTGAAGCAGCTCTATTTTTCCGTGGGAGACCCGAGCCTGGTGGTCCCTGCCACCGAACAGATTAAGCATGTCCTCCAGTCGCGCCACCGCCCCGAATCGGTTTACAGCGTGGATAACCTGACGCAGCTAGTCTCGCTGGCGGACAAGGTCACCAATATGATGACCCTGGTCCTGGCGCTCATCTCTCTGGTGGTACTGCTGGTCAGCGGCATTGGCATTATGAACATCATGCTGGCGACGGTCAGCTCCCGCATCCGCGAAATTGGCATACGCAAAGCGATCGGGGCCACCAATCGCGAGATCCGTTTCCAATTCCTGTCCGAGGCCATCCTTATATCGCTGTCCGGTGGGCTGGTGGGAGTCGTTCTTGGACTGGCCCTACCATACTCCGTACGCTTTCTTACCGAATACCGTATTCCGATCTCCGGACTCTCTGCAATTCTGGCGATTGCGGTCTCCTCCATCATCGGAATTATCTTTGGAACCGTCCCCGCGACACGGGCGGCCAAACTCGATCCGGTGGAGAGCTTGAGATACGAGTGAGCTCTTAGCCTTTAGCTCTTAGCCTTTAGCTCTTAGCCTTTAGCTCTTAGCCTTTAGCTCTTAGCCTT
>CAZETZ010000127.1:5484-10038 GCA_964514735.1 uncultured Acidobacteriaceae bacterium
TAGCTCAAGATTGCTAGTCCGTTCCAGTGGAAAGGTTTAGCCAACAGCTTAAGAGCACCCAAAAACAAGAACGCCGAGCTGGTTGGCTCGGCTTTTCTCGCTCTTCGTATGCGGGGATCGACTGTTCCGAAGCCCCCGCGATCTTTAGTTTCGACCTAAAATCTGTCCCCCCACCTGGGTTCTCATCGGCGGCGCCAAGGGTGGCAGCTCGCGCCGTTTGTCACCGCTCACATCACTAATGCGAGCCCTTCCAGTTCTTGCTGCAGGACGGGCAAGGAGCACCCCGCCATTTCGACACGGCCAGCCGCGTCGTAGGCCGCTTCGGGCGACACCCCATATCCGCGCCCCATCAGAAACACCTGCAAGAGTTCGGCAGCCTCGCGGGAGTCCAAAAGCCCTCCCTGCAACAGATCATTCCGCAACGCCGTCAGTTCGGTTGTGGAAAATCTCTCTCTCATGGCCGTCACCTCCGACTCCTTACTTCGATTAGACTCATAGCCGACTGCTTTTGTTGCATGCAATTCGTATGCCGCAATTCACACCTACTTCCAACTACGCAGCCAGCCCCGTTCTGGATGGTATAAACCCTAGTAAAAAGCAATAGTTGCAGGCAGAAAGGTGGTGGCCAGGCCCCACTTTTGGGCCATATAGGGAATTCGCAAACCTGACACATTGTGTCGGTCTGGAACTACAAGTAACGTCAAGTAACCAGTTTTTGCGGGCTATTACGGGGTTTCGATGGTGGCTTGGTCAATCAGCAAAATGGGAATGCCATCCCGAATGGGAAAGGAACGGTGGCATTGGACGCACTTCAGGCTCTGCTCATCTTGCCCCATAGCAATAGGAGTCTTGCAAACCGGACAGGCAAGGATATCGAGCAAGTCTTTGGCGATCATAAGTTCCCCTGGTTTCGTACTTGATATTTTACGCTCAGATCGGGAATTAACGTCCAGCTATCGCGCGCTTTCTTATCCGGCTGTCTCGCGTGAGTCTCACCATCTCAGAATGAATCAAATGAGACACGGTTTCCTGTAGAATTTTCTCGCTGAAACCAATCCCGCGGAAAGCAGGTCTCATGGCAGCCACAGTTCTGGATGGCAACAAGATCGCCGGCGAAATACGAACTGAGGTTGCGGCTGAGGTGCAAACCATGGCAGCTGCGGGAATCCGTCCGGGATTGGCGGTGGTGCTGGCGGGAAATAATGCGGCTTCTGAAATCTACGTGCGCGGCAAAGTCAGGAGCTGCGAAGATCTCGGAATCTACAGCGAAAAACACACGCCCCCGGAGAGTGTTTCTACCGAGTCCCTGCTTAAGTTGGTGGCCGATCTGAATCAGAAAGATGAGATCGATGGGATTCTGGTGCAGCTGCCCCTGCCCTCCCAGGTAGATTCCAAGCGCGTCCTGATGGCGGTCGATCCACGGAAAGATGTGGACGGTTTCCATCCAGTCAACGTCGGCCTGCTTTCGACGCAACGGCCGGGACTGGTCCCTTGCACCCCTGCCGGGGTCATGGAAATTCTCAAGCGCAGCAACATCGCGATTGCGGGACAAGAAGCCGTGGTCGTCGGCCGCAGCGACATCGTAGGCAAGCCTACCGCGATGTTGCTGATCAACGGCAACGCTACGGTTACGGTGTGTCATTCCAAAACTCGGGACCTTCCCGGTGTTTGCCGTCGCGCCGACATTCTGGTTGCGGCGATTGGCCGCGCGGGAATGATTACTCGTGACTTTGTAAAGCCGGGAGCGGCAGTCATCGACGTGGGCACAAATAAAGTCACCGACCGCGCTGAGTTCGAACGGCTGTACGCGGGAAACGCCAAGCGCGAGGAGAGCTTCCGTACCAAAGGATCAACTTTGGCGGGAGACGTTCATCCCGAAGTTGCGCAGGTGGCCGGGGCCCTTACTCCGGTGCCGGGAGGCGTCGGTCCGCTGACCATTGCCATGCTGATGGCAAACACGGTCCGGGCAGCCAAACTGCGGCGCGGGGCCTCGGGTGGGATTGTGGCGGCCTAAAAACTTTAACCACAGAATGTTTTCCTATGCTGAAAGTCGGGCTCACAGGCGGCATCGCGGTTGGCAAATCCGTGGTTGGCGAGATGCTGGCGGCGCTCGGCGCTGATCTGATGCAGGCCGATCGGATTTCGCATCAGCTCATGCAGCCCGGACAACCCGTTTACCAGGAAGTAGTCCGGCATTTTGGGAGGGGCATTCTCAACCCCGACGGCACGGTCAGCCGCCCCAAACTTGCGGAAGCTGCCTTCGGCGGCCGCATTCAGGAATTGAACCAAATCGTGCATCCGTCCGTAATCCAACAACAGAACGCCTGGATGACAGAAATGGGAAAGCGCGATCCCCACGCAATTGCCGTGGTCGAGGCAGCATTGATCCTCGAGGCAGGTTTGGAAAGAGATTTTGACCGGCTGATCGTAGTCACCTGCCACCCGGAACAGCGCGTGCGGCGCTGGGCCCAGCGCATGAACGTCGACGAAGCAGCCGCCCAACGCGAGGTCGCGCGGCGAATGGCCGCTCAGCTTCCCGATGAAGACAAGATCCGGGCCGCCGATTACGTGGTGGATAACTCCGGTTCGCTGGAGGAGACACAAAAACAGGCAAGCCAAGTTTATGCCCAACTAAAACAAGAAGCTTGACTTGGCAGAAAGCTCCTCCACGATGCAAACTGAGAGCTGGGAACTGAGATCCGAGAACCGACTATGAAAGCCCTACGCCCCATCCTGTTCGCGCTGGTCCTGGTGGCAGCGTTCCTATACTTTACGACGCTGCGCCCCGGTCATCCCCGCGTCACCGATTGGCTCGGCCGGCCCGCCAAAGTGGAGATCACCGAAGCTGCTTCCGGGGAGTCGCTGGACAGCGAAGAACAGAACAACATCGCGGTTTACAAGAACAACATCCCCGCGGTGGTGAACATCACCTCGCGCGCCCTGACCTTCGATTTCTTTTACGGGGAAGTGCCACAGGAGGGCCAGGGCTCGGGTTTCGTGATCGATAAAGACGGGCATATCATCACCAACTATCACGTGATTGCCGAGGCGCGTCAGGTGGAAGTCACGCTGCACAATCGCAAGAAATATCGCGCCACCGTAGTAGGCACCGATCCGGCGCATGATTTGGCTGTGATCCAGATCAAGGCCCCTGACTTAACTCCGGCGGTCATGGGCGATTCGCGCAATTTGAAAGTCGGACAAAAGGTCTACGCCATCGGCAACCCGTTTGGGCTCTCCGGAACCATGACGCGCGGCATTGTCAGTTCGATTCGCCCCGTGCGCGAGCCGAATGGTTCGACGATTGATGAAGCCATCCAGACCGATGCTGCGATTAACCCCGGCAACTCCGGCGGTCCGCTGCTCAACTGGCACGGAGAGGTCATCGGCATCAACACCATGATTCTTTCCAGCGTCGGCCAGAATGCCGGCATCGGCTTTGCCATTCCCATCAATACCGCGAAAGCCGTTCTCAACGATCTGGTCACGCTGGGCCGGGTGCGGCGCCCGGCGCTGGGAGTACGCACGCTTCCGATCGACCCGGAGCTCGCGCAGCAAATCGGACTGGCCTCCGATTACGGATTGCTGATTGTCCAGGTGGTGCAGGGCAGCGCGGCTGACAAGGCCGGATTGCGCGGCGGCAGCGAGCGGGCCTCCCTCGGCAACCTGCCGATCATGCTGGGTGGTGACTTGATTGTCGCCATCGATGGCGAAGACCTTCAGGACCAGCAAGATCTTAGCCAGATCATGAACAATCACCGGGCCGGGGATACGGTGAAAGTGACCATTTACCGCGGCAAAAAGAAGTTGGATGTGAATGTGGTGCTGGGCGAGGCGCGCGAGCAGGTCTAGAGAAATTTGGCCGCGGAATCTGCGCGGATTTTCATCCGTGCAAATCCGTGACGGTGGTTTTGAGGTTCCCTTCCAATGAAGGTTGATTCACTGCGCAGGTTTTGCCTGTCGTTTCCGCAGGCAAAGGAGAAATTGCAGTGGGGCGATGACGTTTGCTTTAAAGTCGGTGGAAAAATCTTTGCCGTGCTGGATTTGAGGTCCGTCCCGCCGTCGCTTTGCTTTAAATGCGATCCAGAGAAGTTCGCAGAGTTGACCGAACGCGAGGGGATCGTGCCGGCGCCTTATGTGGGGAGATACAAGTGGGTGCTGGTGGAGCGGTTGGATGTGCTGCGGGATGAGGAACTAGAGGAGTTGTTGGCGGAGTCGTATCGGATGGTGGTAGCGAAGTTGCCACGGCCAAAGCGGGCGGTTCGCAAAAAACGCAGGAAAGTTGTTCGCCCATAACCTACCCATCCTTATTGTCATTCCGAGCGCAGGTTTATCGCGTGAGGAATCTGCTGTTCGCTGACATCATTTGTGCCGCCGGCCAGGAAAGCAGATTCCTCCTCGGCGCGTAGCGCCTCGCCGGAATGACAAAGGACAAGGTTGTCGAGGGCATCTCCCCGTTTGGTAGTGTCTCAGTTTGTTTTAGGAGTTCGGAGAAAAGCAAGAGCGGAAACCACAGAGAACACAGAGTTGCACAGAGGGAATTCACGGAGGAAA
>CAZETZ010000128.1:0-10035 GCA_964514735.1 uncultured Acidobacteriaceae bacterium
TGGAAACTGATAGGTGCGTGGGTGGTTGAAACGATCCCCCTCGAAACCGGAAATACCTGAAAGGGTATCGTGGGTTCAAATCCCACCCTCTCCGCCATATCTGCAAGTAGCTGATTTCCCTGCCCTTGAATCCTCGGTGTCTATTCCCATCTCTTTGGCCCGCCCCATTCAGCCCATTGTACGTACAATCGTATTGACAATGGTGGGTAGAGGCCGTATTCTGCCCTAGTCGCGACCGGCTATGCGATTTGAATGGGATGAGTACAAGAACCGGCAAAACCTTCGCAAACACGATGTTCGCTTTGAAACCGCCGTTCTCGTTTTCGATGATCCTTACGCTCTTACGCAACACGACTTCACTTTTGAAGATGAGGAGCGATGGATAACGGTCGGAGCCATAGGACCGGGTTCGATCTTATTGGTCGTTCATACTTTTTATGAGGAGCACGATGAAGGAGTCATTCGTATCATCTCGGCTCGCGCTGCTGAGTCGCATGAAAGGAAAGCCTATGAGGAAGCTCACAAAGGAGCAGAATCGAGACATCCACGCAATCGGGGCAAAAAAAGATGAAGAAATTGATTTCTCCGACGCTCCCGCAGTTCTCGACTGGAACGCTGCCGAAATCGGCAAGTTCTATCGGCCAAAGAAGAAGCCGGTAACGATGCGCCTAGATGCCGACGTCATCGCGTGGCTCAAAGCGGACGGTCCGGGCTATCAGACCAAGGCGAACTCGCTTTTGCGCCACGCCATGACTCATTTCACGGAAAGAACACGAACCACGGGGCGTAAGAGACATCCCCGACGGGTTCGCAGGGCCCAATAATCGATGCCCGTTAATCCTGCCGACAGGATGACCGCGCTGCGGCGCGCATTTGGAAAGGTGGCAGCTCCAGATCGGATCACTCAAGAGGCATTTGATGGGAATGACCGCCATTTGCGTCGGCGTCAGCGAGTTAAGCCTGGCGTTAAGTAAGCCCAACCTACAGCAGTGGCGTCAAATTTGGCGCAGGCCCATAATCCTTATCCCACAACAGTATTGCGGCATTTGATCGGGAAATGCGCCTACATTCGACGCACAAGGCGGTTTTTCTGACGACGCACTATCGTACAGTGGCCCGGAGCTCGACTGCCCGGAAATTCCAGGTCATGCCCCAGGCATAGAACGCAATGAGGATGAGAATATCCAGTGGCATCCCGAAGACAATATAGAGGACAGGCATAAACAATACGGTTTTTTGCAGAATCAAGCCTTGCAGCAAAACCTGTAACGGCAGGAAAAGAACCATGTGGCCCATGGTCATTGCGGTCAACAATACTTTCTGCGGCCAACTGAACTGGAAAATAAAGAATGTCAGTCCAAACAGCATCGGCAGGATAGAAACCAACGCCAGCCCCGAGGCGAGAAGCCCTTCCAGATAACTGTCGGGGGTGTGAGGAAATTGAGCCGGGACCAAAGCGAAATAAACCAAAGCTGTCGCTTGTATGAACAGAATCCCCCGCAACAGATAGATCGCCGGTATCCACTTTGGCGGCATGAAGAAAGTCCCGATGAAGATCGCCAGAGTGACGATCGCGGTGGTCCGCCAAATCTGGGCATCGGGCAAAATGGGTTCCATGGAGGGGAATGGGACACGGAAGCGCAGAAACGAGGTGATGTGGTGTTGGCTGATGTGGAGCTGGGCATGCATTGGCAAGGTATGGATGCCATAGTCCATCATGCGCACCCACAGTTCGCAAACCTGCGGGACCAGCAGTACCCAGGTAAGCGAAATCAAAATCACCATCAGGACAGCCGTCACCAGGTCTGCCGGACTCAGCACATAATGGGCCAGCGCGCGGTGCATGGCGATCACACCTCCGCGGTGGCCGTGGAAGCGCACGCGGTCTCGCCAACTGAGTTGTTTTCTTGCCGCCATTAATTTTCTTGCAGCCGTTTAGAAGTCTTTAAATACGCCGATCAAGTTGCCGCCCTTGAAGTAGAACGGGCTGTGATAGAAGTCGCCCACCACATTGATCCCCCAGCTTTTATGGATCCACTTGCGCCAGGTGATGGTAAAGGTTTGACTGGTAAAGTCACTCAAGCTGGCCGTTGGACCGACGAGTTGATAGGCTTCTTCCCCGAATCCGGCGCGGACCGTCAAATAGTAATGTTTGTCCCGGCCATGCGTGACCGCGACAAACCCCGAGGGAGAATAAACGGCGCCAGGGTTGCTGACGTTAAACCGAACTCCTTCCTCGACGATCCATGGTTTGGAGAAGTAATACGTGCTTCCCAAATAGTAACTACGGTCGCGGTGTACATCCTTGGCGGCGTAGTATCCGAATCCGGCAGTGGTGATGAACTGGCCGCGCTCGAACCACTTCTTGTCGATGAACCCGTCGGCACGAAAACGCGGCCAGAAGAACCCGCCAATACTGGAGCCTACGGTCAGCGAGCCATACCATTGGTGATTGATGGTGTAGGTATCTCCGGCGGCGATATAAGTTCCGGCGTCGGAGAATTCATGCTGGCCGTTCATTTCCCCGAACCATACATTTTTTCCCTGTGTGATCGAGGCGCGCCCGTATCCGCCACTCACATGTCCGAACTTGTCGGACATCGGCAAGTAGCTGCCGCCGACCTCCACATAATTGGTCAGAAGTTTGGTAGTCTGGGCTTCAGGTTGGCCGCTGACGGTAACTTCTTCCGTCGAAGTTTGTGCCGCGTGGGCGGTGACCGGACCTTCCTGCGCCCACAAACCCGGCGCCAAGGCCAGGCTTAGAACAGACAAACCGAGATACTTATGTTTCTTCATTTTATTGACCTGCTGTTTTGGCTTCGATTTCCAATGTCTTGGTCGCTCCCGCGATCACCAGCCAGCCGTCATCATTCTTTTTAACTGCCCCGCTTCCTCCGGTAATTCTTGGCTGAGCAAAGCGGCTTGCGGGAAAAAACCAGGTCTGATGTTCCAGGGTGTCCGGATGACTGGCCTTGATTTCCCATCCGGCCTGACGTATGGAAACTTTCCAGTCCACTTTCTTTCGCGAGTTCAAGAAGGTGGCAAGGTCGCTCATGGTGTACCAGCGAAATTGCCCCGCGGAACTTAAGCCGCTGGTCATCCCCATCCATTGGCGAACGACCGGGCGATATTCCAGGATCCCCGGCGGATGAAAATAGATCAGCCGCGCCACATGGTGGGACACCGCGAAGCGGGTGACAGATTGCAACCAGTGTTCGATTTCATCCGGCCCGTAATTTTCGCTCTTGAATTCCTCGAAAGCCGCGGCCTGGTTCAGATGGACGATGGGAAATGCCCAGATGTTCTGCCCTTCACGCCTCCCGTCGCGATAACCCTGGGTGGGGCCCATGCCGGTGTCGCCGGTGAAGTAGTACGCCAGGAACCCATGGGCTTCCAGCCACTCCGTGACCCACCGCGGCTGATTGCCATCGGGGGCGGAGTATTCCGTCACCGGCTTGCCCGTGACCCGCTGCAAGGACTCCTTATTCAAGGCCAAGTATTTCTCGAGGTCCTTCGGGTCTCCCTTATCGACGTGCGAGGCGAAGTAATTGTGGATCCAGCCACCGTGACTGCCGATCGCGTATCCAAGTCTCACGTACTGCCGAATGACCTCCTGGTCGAGGAGGTTGTTGTCGACGTTGAACCCCTTCTTGTCTCCAAACTCCATGGCGTCGGGTCCGGCGGTGATGTGGACTGAGTACGGCCCCTGCTCCAGGATTTTCCAGGTTTCCATTTCCTGAAGGGGCTTGATGGCGGCGTTGGAATCCACATGCCAGTTGAGGGTGATCCCGCCGATTCCATCGGGAACCGGCAGGAGGCGAGGCAAACCGAGGGTGTGCCCGGCAAAGTAGTCGAGGAACCCGTGCAAGGGAAGACCGTCGGTGTTGCCTTTCAAATATCCCAGCGGAAGATTCACGAATAAGACCGAGCCCGATCCATACTTGCGCTCGCCGGCAACGATTCCGGCGTCAGAATGCAGAAGGACCCTTCCCTCAAAATTGCCTGCCGTCACCAGGCTGGGATACCGCAAATCACCGTACATGTAGCGGCGCAACTCGACTTCGGGACCTACAGGGTTTGCGTCGCCGGCTTTGTCCTCAAAATAGAATGGGTAATACTTACCCGGAGGCACACCGATCTCGTCAAACATGCGGACCGTGCCTTTGATCCCGCTCCACCGCGTAGTCTTGTCCTGAAGTGAGTCGTACAACGCATATTTCACTCCCGCCAAATCCGACAAACGCGACTGGCCGGGCGCATACCGGCCGGTCAGCGAGAGGGTCCCAGCGTCGTACACCAACATCAGGCTCCCACCTTCGGCCACAAACCGCCGCACGTATGTGATTAGAAGATCGCTGGCTTCCTGGTGGAGGGAATCGGGAAGAATCACTCCGGAAAACTCGTTTTTCTGGAACAGCGGGCGCACGAATTCCGAGTCGTGCATGGGAACAACGTGAAGGCCCTCTTCGTTGCCGGCATCCACCCACACGGTCACTCTAGGATCGGCGAATTTCACGCTGTCCGGGACCAGGAGCAACAAGCGATCGGCGCTGGAACTGGCCAGCCGGTGCGCCGCCACCACCCCCACAACGAGGACCGCAAGCAGAAGGGCGGCGATCAGCTTGATGTTCCAGAGATACTTCATAGGTTCACCACCACGCGCCCATATTCGCGTGCCCACAAGGTCCCAAACACAACCGTGCCTTCTTCGATATCGATCCGGGGGGAGCTGATGGTGGTCGGATGAGAGCTGGTACCGCAGCGGGTGCCGGCGGCAATCGACATTTGCCGTTCGGCAATCACCGGGCCATGCAGCAAGCAATTATTGCCGATGGTCAGCTGGCTGGCACTGATGATGCTTCCATCCACGGTGACTTCCGGTCCCAGAACCATCTCGTGGTGGCTTTTCAGGCTGCCGTGGATCCTGGCCCCGGCGCGGACCAACAATCGACCGCGCGCTACCACGCTGCCGGTGACAACTTCCCCAGGGCCGATTTCGTGGTCTCCATCAATCAGCAGCCGGTGAACAATTCTGGACTGGGTATGGGTAAACACGGACGAATCGTTGATTTCGCGTTCGTCCGCCACCGCCAGTGCCCCCAGTTCAATGCGTGGCGCGTTCACGCGGAGAAACTGCGTGTTTACTCCCAGGTGGATGAAACGGTCGGAGGAAACGCGCCCAAACAGATCGCAATGGTGGTCGGTGCCGAAGCTGCCAAGAGCATGGACCCAGCGCATGACCACGCTTCCCGGCGAAAGCCGGATATTCTTTTCGCCTAGAATCGCGCGGTAGGTGCTGTTCTCTCCCCCGATAAAGTCTTCGGCGGCATAAATCTCGTGTACGAAGGTGGTGTTGTCGGGAGTCTTCAAGAGTGCGCCGGCAAGCACGACTAATTCGCAAATAGGCTCCTTGTCCCTGATTTTCATCTCCGGGAATTTCACCGTCTTGCCGAGGATCAAATACTCACAGCCATCCGGCAGCACGCCGTGGGCGGTGGTTCCGGTGGAAACGCACTGCCGTAACGCGGGGCGTAACCCCGAGATATAGTTGCGGAAGCCGCTGGCAAAGTGGCGGATTTCCCCGGCATGTTCCTGGATCACGCTCAGCGGCTTAGCATCGGTCTGATTGCGCAGTTCATTGAGGGATGGAATTAAGGGGACGGCCAGCATCCCTACCACCATCAAGACCAGAGCGGCGACGGCGATGGCGCTCACGCGGCCTTCCGGAAACGTTCGGTTTTGTCCCAATGGAACTCCGCCTTGGTAATCAGCCCAATCAACTGAGACCACGCGGCCCGGGACACGGCGAAGATGCTGACCGAGAACCCCAGGACGAGGAAGGGGAGCAGCGAAATTCGCTGGCGGTTTCCATCCAGGCGTACGGCAGCCGCGATTTCAAAAAACGCCGCCAGATTCCCCACGGAGGCGTAGGCAGTAATTCCGAACAACGCGATGAGTCCGTGCAGGGGAGCAATGCCCTGGTAGAACACTCCCAGGGCGAGCATCCATCCGATCACAGTCAGGGGCGCCATAGCGTACACGCCCAGCAACAAGGCGCCGTCAATGCGTTCCCGCAAGGTGGCGCGGTGCCGGCCGATCAGCAGGCGGATGGCGTAAGTGACCATCGCCTGGTTGTGCCCTTTGGCCCAGCGCATGATTTGCTTGATGCGGACCGCCCAGGTCTCCGGCACCTCCTCGTAGCACTCCGAACGGTTCTGATAAGCCGTCTTCCACCCGTGGAGAAGCAAGCGATAGGTAAGATCGGTATCTTCGGTGAGGGAAGCGTCGTTCCAGCCGCCAATCTCGCGCAATGCGCTCAGCCTGACCCCGGCCACAGTGCCGCCATGCTGCGGAACCAGCCGCAAATTCATGCGCGCCTGCTGATCGACTTGATACCCGCCGGAGCGTTCCAGATCGAGCAGGCGAGTCAACAGGTTTGCTCCGCAGTTCATGGGGACAACGCGTCCCATGACTCCGCCCACTTCAGGATCGAAGAAGGGCGCGACCAACTGCTTTACGAGCCCGGCGCCAGGGATGTAGTCAGCGTCAAAAATTAAAATGACTTCGGTCTGCACCAACTCCATGGCATCTTTCAGGGCGGCGGCCTTTCCTCCCTTGCCATCTTTGCGGTGAAATGGCTGAATGCGTCCGGGAAAACGCTCCACGAACTCGTCGATGATTTCGCGGGTGCGGTCGGTGGAACGATCATTCACCGGGATGACCAGCATCTTGTCTTCGGGGTACTTGACCGTCATCAGCGCGCCCAGAATGTTAGCGACGACTTTTTCTTCGTTGTGGGCGGCGACAAGAATAGTGACCGGAGGCCACTCGGCGGTATCGGTGTCGATGTAGGGGTGGCGTTGAAAGCCAAACAAACGGTTCAGAGTGAACCAATAGTGGCGAAAGGTGTAGATGCAGATGATCGCTACGATGATGTAGAGCGGTATGATCACGTCTGCAATCTCCGTGGGCGGTCACAAGCCCGTTAGTCCTTTCCTGCCGAAGCAGCTTTAGCTTCAACGTCAGTTTTGCGGCGGCGCGGCGCCGGGCGGGGGGGCAGCTTGAACTCTTTGTCCGCCTCGAGCAGCGGCGTTTTGTTCCGATGCCAACGCGCGACCGCCTCGACGATTCGTTCCGAACCGTGGCCGTCGCCATAGGGATTTTCTCCACCGGACATGTCGAGGTAGGCATCGGAATCGGTAAGCAAGCGGTTCGACTCTTCCACAATGCTCTTGCGCGTCATGCCGATGATTTTGGCCAGGCCAAACTGCGAAGCTTCGGGGCGCTCGGTCACTTTGCGCAATACCAGCACCGGTTTGCGGAACGTGGGCGCTTCTTCCTGAATGCCGCCGGAATCGGTGAGGACCAAATAGCAACGCTGCAACAGACTGACAAAGGTCGAGTAGTCGAGTGGCTCGATCAGATGGATGCGCTCCGTGCCCTGGAGCAGCTTGTTGACCGTGCTGCGCACATTCGGATTCATGTGCACCGGGTAAATCACGCGGATGTCTTTGTGCTTGGTGACCAGATCTTTGAGCGCCAGGCACATGTTTTCCTGATCGTTTCCCCAGGATTCGCGGCGGTGTGATGTCACCAGCACTAAACGCGAGTTGTCTTTCGGAATCTCGGCCAGCGGCGTATTGTCCCAGGAGACTTCCAGCTTACCCAGGGCGCGGAGGGTATCGACGACCGTATTTCCAGTGACGACGATCTTGCCGCTGGCAATGCCCTCCGCCAGCAGGTTGTCCCGCGACCCAGCCGTGGGAGCGAAGTGAATGTCGGTAACCGTTGAAACCAGCTTGCGATTGGCTTCTTCGGGAAAGGGATTGTAGAGATCGTTGCTGCGCAGCCCGGCTTCCACGTGGGCCACGGCGATCTTGCAGTAATAGGCCGCCAGGGCGGAAGCAAACGCGGTCGTGGTATCGCCCTGTACCAGTACAATGTTCGGCTGGAAGCGCTGACAAGCGTTCTCGACGGTGTCGAGGACCCGCGCGGTCAGAGAGCTTAGCGTCTGGTTGGGGCGCATCACATCCAGGTCGAAATCCGGCTTGATTTTGAAATAGTGCAGGACGTGGTCCAGCATGGTGCGGTGCTGGCCGGTATGGACAACCGCGGTCTCAAACTCATCGGAGCGGCGGCGCAACTCGTGAATCACGACCGCCAGCTTGATGGCTTCCGGTCTGGTTCCCAGTACAGCAATGACTCGGCATTTCATGTTTGGCACACCTCTGGATCGCAGTGTTCCCGCATGCTTGCCCCGGGGGTGGTGTTGACCTTGGCCGCAAACCGGAAGGGCCCAATCAGACGTAAGTGCCTCAATCCGCAAGTGCTAACACCGACTCATGGTTAATTAGATGGGAAGGGTCTGGTTACGTAAAGATTACCGTCGTTATCTGGAGAAGCGTCTTTTCCCTAATGCGTGGGCGGGATTTGAGCTAGGAAGCTCAGGAATAAGAACCCTTCATCAGTTCGGATCCAGAAGGGCTGGCGGACTCCATTCGACTCTGGAACCAACTCCTTCTATTATCTTTTCGGCAAAGCGCTGAACCACAGAGTCACAGATGAAATGCCGCTGTGGATTCTGCTCTGTGTCCTCTGTGGTTCGATTTATGACAAAGCTGAAGCTCAAAATCGATGTCTCGGGGACAATCGGCGACGACGCCTGGAAAAATCTTCGTCAGTACGATGAGATCAAGAGCGCGTCATTCGGTCCGCAGTTTGGAGCGAGCGGCGCGTGCAAGCATGGTCCGGCTACTCCGCATGGAAAAGGCGAGTGGATCGGGGCTGAAATCGAGCTTCAGACGCCGCTTTTGGCACAGTACGCGATGTCGCATTATTTGGAACAGGACCGTGTGATGGACGCAGATGTAGAGTGAGGCTTCGTATCAGGGCATGGCTTTAAGCCGTGCCATTAGTGCTTTTTACCCAATGGCCACGCAAATTTGGTATCAGCTATCATAAACACGCTCATCGCGCGAGGAGTGCTTTTGTTCTGACGGCATGGCTAAAGCCGATGCCCTGATACGAATCTCGGGGAATGCAGAGTTCGAAGAAACGCCACCAATGACTTCCGAAACAACTGCGGGAGAAGCCTCGATCACCAAGCCCAAGCACCGCATGTCCACCGGCCAGCGTTTGCTGTTTTTCCTCACCGCCTGGCTGATCTGCCTGATGCCGTTTCTGTTCTGGTGGAACACGTGGTTCGGCCGCCAGCTCCCCGACAAACAACTGGCCGAGTATTTGCAGGACGAAAAGAAGCCGCGCCATATCCAGCACGCGCCGGTGCAAATCGGCGAGCGCATGGGCAAGCATGACGCCAGCGTGACTCGCTGGTATCCGGAGCTCATCCGGCTGGCGACATATCAAGTCGAGGAAGTCCGCAACACTGACGCCTGGGTCATGGGGCAAGACACCTCGGGCGCCGGTTTTCATGGCGCGCTGCTCAAGATGCTGAATGACTCCTCACTTATGGTACGAGGCAATGCCGCATTGTCGCTGGTGCGCTTTGGCGATGCCAGCGGCCGGGCTGAGATCGTCCGGCTACTTCAGCCATCGGTGATCACTGCGCCGCAAGCTGGCACAATCACCGATACCAGCACAATCGGTACCGCAATCCATCAGAGCGGAGTCATCGCCAAATTAAAAGCTGGAGACCAGATCATAGAAATCCGATCTCCGATCAGCGGACGCCTAAGGACACTTTCGGCGCAAACCGGCAAAAGCGTTGCCATGGGTGACGAGATCGCTACAGTTGCTCCCAGCACCGACCAAGTCTGGGAAGCGCTGCGGGCGCTGGATTTGATCGGTCAATTGGATGATCTTCCCGCAGTCCTGCCGTATGAACGCGAGCTTCCAGATCTTCCCGATCATGTACGGCAACAGGCGGTTGAAACCGAAAAGGCGATTCGAGAGCGAGCGCCAAAACCAGGTGGGTAAGTCAGTTCCCGATTGCAATCTCACTACAATGGGGATTGGGATTTGTATCAGGGCATCGGCTTCCAGCCATGCCGATAACGATTGAGACTCGCGCCCACC
>CAZETZ010000129.1:0-9954 GCA_964514735.1 uncultured Acidobacteriaceae bacterium
CGAAAGAAGAGCGCGAAGATGCGCGGGAGCGGGAGCGGGTTTTGACCGAGCAGGCGGCCGTCTAAACCAATTGAAATACCTAAGGCCGGATCGAATTGATCCGGCCTTAATCATTCCTGAGCAATCTCTCTGAAAAACGTCGGCCTTCAATCTAACTGTTGCAATAGGCAGCTACATGCTGTTCAAGTTCTTTCGTCAGTTCCTCCAGAGATTCGAATGAAATGTGCTTTTCGGAATGCAAGTCCCGTCGTCTCCTGGATTTCTGCCACTCGAAGTCGTCCATTTTTATTCGATTCATTACTTCGTCACCTAAATCTTTCTCTAAAGAGCAAAGATCATACGCCATTACGGGTAAGGGCCTGTCTTCCCTTGGTGCCCAGGCCATCACCATCTCAAGCGAGCATGCATGGCCAATAGAGCACAATGCCCTATCGCTGGTGCACGGGAAACCAAGGGTAATGCCGTCCGATGGGTCAAGAACTAGCAGATATGCAGGGAGATCAATCATGAGAAGATCCCAAGCGGCAGCACGGGTTCGCTTGAAGACCAGATCTGGATTGGCACCCTTCTGAATAGGAATGAAGTTCTGAAAATGACCACAGAAATAGTGCAACGCGAGCATGCGTTCAATTCCCAGAGCAATGTTAAAGGTTTTCTCCATGAATGTTCTCAGGTTTTCATACTTTCGCATTACATCATGTGCACTAGTCCGGTGGATCAATGCAATTTTTAGCAGAGTGGCATAGGATATTTTGCTCCTCCACTCAAATTCGAAAGGAACTGGGCGAACCATTGTCTTAGCATATTCCGCAGCTAGCTCTGGAAAATCACTCCTGCCAAGCCGACTCCTATAGAGTTCCAGAATATCTTTGTCAATTTTGATCTCTCCTGTTGCAAGGAAATGCGAAGTATCCATCGTGTGGAGTCTAAGTATGGATTCGGAGAAGGTGCTGGCGTAAGGCAGAAGCACCGACTTCTCATGTCGAGAAGAACTCTCTATGTAGTAGAAGAATGGGTTGTAATCGAAGTGTCCATTAATGAAGAATTGCAGCAACTCTCGGATTGTCTGTCGACGGGAAGTGGTTAGCGAAGAATCCGAGGTAACGTACTGGTGCAAATATGAAACAACATTCGAATCGAGGATTGCGGTAGGTCGGAACCCGAGCTTTATTTCACTGGTCAGTGAATCATGGTTGATCAGCAAGGGGTGACGACCACGAAACAGATCTATGAGTTCAATCCGAAAATCGTCATCGCCAGCACAAAATGAGGCTGGCAAAAACCTCGAAGGTACGTCATCCCTGAATATCCAAACCTTCGATTTCCTGTCCCCCGTCGTACCGAAGTATGAACGTATCCCAGCCACGAAATCGTCAATCGGCAGTTCGACAGTTCCCACGTCGAGCGACATAAGAGTCTTCGCAAGTCGATGATGAATGCCTAAGAATTATTCAATGATATGCGATAGACGGCGTGGCTTTCGGTAATTTATGGGTAGAGTCTCATCCGCCATTTCGCGCTTCGACTCCGCGATCTCACAAGACCCTTACAGCAGGTTGCTGGTTTTGAAATCAACCACCAAATCCCACTCAAGCCAAACCGGACTTGAGTGGGCCACCGTCGCGGTTATTTTTCGTCAAGATTTGTAAAGGCCAAATTACCCCGATCTAGCCTTTTTTGTTGCAGTTACCAAAGGGGAACTTCCATCCCTTTCGAGTGTTCATAAATGTAGAGGAACGCTTCAAAATGAATTGGCATCTAGGTTTGCTGGCAGGGCGAAAGGAAGAAATATGAAGATCACCAAGCTTCTGTCGCACGCATTGCTGATATTCGGGCTCACGTTTTCAACCTTGGCACTGGCGCAGGACGACCAGGTGCGGGATCAAAATCAAAATCAGCCTGATCCGCCCAGCCGCGTGGCGCGCGTGAACATGGTGCAGGGATCAGTTTCCTTCCAGCCTGGCGGCGAAGGCGACTGGGTCGCCGCCGTGCCCAACCGTCCGCTGACGACCGGTGACAATCTGTGGGCCGACCAGAATTCGCGGGCCGAGTTGCATACCGGATCAACCGCCTTCCGGCTGAACTCGGAGAGCAGCCTTACTTTTCTCGACTTGGATGACCACACCACGCAACTCAAGCTGTCCCAGGGCAGCCTGATCGTGCGTCTGCGCCACATTGATGATGGCGAATTGTTTGAAGTGGACACTCCCAACCTTGCCTTCAACCTCCAGCGTACCGGCGAGTACCGGATTGATGTGAATGCAGACGGGACGCAGACCGACGTCAGCGTTTTCAACGGACGCGGCGAAGCAACTGGAGGCGGCTACTCCTACACGGTTGTTGGCGGACAGGACGCCCGCTTCACCGGAAGCGAGCAGCTAAATTACGACATCGAGCAGCTTCCCCAACATGATGACTTTGATGATTGGGCCTTTGACCGCGACCGGCGCGAAGACCGCGTCGAATCCGCGAATTATGTTTCGCCTGAAATGACCGGCTACGAAGACCTGGACGACTATGGTCACTGGCGTTACGTCGCCGGATACGGCAGCGTGTGGGCGCCGGCCAATGTCGCCGCAGACTGGGCGCCATATCGCAATGGCCACTGGGCGTTCGTCGAGCCCTGGGGATGGACTTGGGTGGAAGATGAACCCTGGGGCTTCGCGCCCTTCCACTACGGACGCTGGGCCTACGCCAGCGGAGGTTGGTGCTGGGTCCCGGGACCGGTTGTCGTCCGCCCGGTCTATGCCCCCGCGTTGGTGGCTTTCGTGGGCGGCGGAGGCGGTGGTTTCCACTTCTCCATCGGGATCGGCGGCGGAGGCGTCGGCTGGTTTCCGCTGGGACCGGGAGAAGTCTACGTACCGTCGTATCGTGTAAGCCGCCGCTACGTGGACAACATCAACGTCACCAACACCCGCGTGAACGTCACGCAGATTACAAACGTCTACAACGTCTATAACAGCAATACTACCAACGTCACGCATATCACTTATGTGAACCAACACATCAACAACAGCGTGACCGTAGTTACACACGACACATTTGTGAACGCGCGGCCGGTGGCCAGAAACACCGTACGGGTGGATGATCGTGAACTTGCCGCGGCCCCGGCCTGGCACCAGGCCCCGATGCAGCCGGTCCGCCAGAGTGTGATCGGGGCCGGACAGCCGGTCAGGTTCCAGCCCCCGGCGGCAACGGTAAACCGCCAGGTGGTTGCTACCAGGACCCCATCTGCGCCACGGGAGCCTTTTGAGCAGCGTCATCCCTATAACAATGTGCGCACGGAACAACCGGGGACCCAGCCGCAGTACCCGGAGAGAAGCGACCGTGAAACTCCGCGGCCCTCCGCGCCGGGGAACGCGGCTACGGCACAGCCGCTACCCCACATGAATCCGCGTCCGCAAATCAGCAATATTCCCCGGCCCAACGCGCCTCCAGCCCCGCAGACTGAGCAACCACGTGGAGGGAACGACCAACCCAGCGACCTGCGCGCGCCCAGGCGAAATGAGGGCAACCAGGACAATCGGGCCCAGGCAAACAACCCATGGGTGAAGCCCGCGCCCCCCGTCCAGGAAAAGACGGCGCAGCAACAGCAGAATGAAGAGCGCAAATTTCGCAACTGGGACGAACAACGTAGAAACCCGTCTCCTCCAAAGCAGGAGAAGCAAAACGACCATCGCTCCGAGCAACGGGACGATAAACATGTTCCCAGGCCTCCCAACCACTGACGGCTGCGGTGGGAGCATTTTCAGGGTTGGGTTCCTAAGGAATCCGGCCCTTTTATTTTTCTGATCGACTTGTCCCGGGCAAAACCTGCTGAGCCAGCAACTAAGTTGAGACGTTGGAAAGTCAATAATTGACGTGTACGGAACCCTTCTCCTGCACGTTAAACTGGACTTGGCGCATTTCCATGCAGGTACAGGTACTATTTTTCGGGATGTTGAAAGAGTGGGTGGGAAAAACCGATCAATCCATCACTCTCCCGGAACCTGCGACTGTAGGGGACTTGTTGAGTCGCCTGGAAGCCCATGAGCCTCGACTAACAGAAATGCTGCCTTCGATGGCCATCTCCGTGAATGAAGAATACGCCGGCCCGGATGCGCAGCTCAAAAATGGCGATGAAGTCGCTTTACTGCCGCCGGTGAGCGGTGGCTCAACCGGCATCTGCAAAATTGTCCGTGGACCGGTCCGCGCGCAGGAGATTCTCGATCAGATCAAGCAGCCGGAGGATGGCGCCACGGTCGCCTTCGAAGGAGTGGTCCGCGACAACACTCGCGGACGCCGTACGCTGTACCTGGATTACGAAGCCTACGAAGCCATGGCGCTAAAGCAGATGCAATCGCTTGCCGGACGGGCCATGGCCGATTTCAAAATCCGCGACGTGGCCCTGGTCCACCGCCTGGGCAGACTGGAAGTCGGCGAAACCAGCGTTTTAATCGTAGTCGCCTCCGCTCATCGCGCCGCCGCCTTCGATGCCTGCCGCTGGCTCATCGACACGTTGAAGCGCACCGTCCCCATTTGGAAAAAGGAGTACTTTGAAGACGGCGCCGTCTGGGCCGACGGCGAGCCTTTCCCCGCCGAAATTCCCAAGGCCGAGAGTATTTCCGTCACCCAGCCCGCATCTAAACCTGACAGCCGCTGATGAGACTCGTCTCCATCTGTTCCTTCCTGCTCACCGCTTGCCTGACCGCCTTGGCTCAAGAACCGGATACCACCATCAGCGTCAACGTTCGCTTGGTAAACGTCTTCGTAACCGCGACCGACAGTCATGGCGCCCCGGTCGCAGGCCTGAAAAAAGAAAATTTCACTCTCAAAGAAGACGGCCGGGAACAAAAAATCTCGATCTTCGACAAAGAGTCCGAACTGCCACTTTCCATCGTTCTGGGCATCGACACCAGCCTCAGCACCCGTAAGGACCTGCCGCTGGAACTGGCTTCCGCGCGCCGTTTTGTCCGCGCCATCTTGCGTTCCGTCGACGCCATTTCTCTTTACCAGTTCAGTGAAGTTGTGGACGAAATGACTCCCTTTACCTCCGACGCAAAAAGGATTGACCGCGCCATAGGAGGGATCCAGCCCGGGGCCGCCACCGCCCTGTATGACGCAATCTATCTCGGGTCGCGCGCCCTGGAACACCGGGATGGGAGAAAGGTGATGGTGGTCATTACCGACGGTGGCGATACGGTCAGCACCGTAGGCTACCAGGAGGCGGTCCGCGAAGCTCAGCAAGCCGAGGCCATCGTCTACAGCATCATTATTGTCCCCATCGAGGCCAGCGCCGGACGCGATACCGGTGGCGAACACGCTTTAATCCAGCTGTCGGAAGACACCGGCGGACGCTATTTCTATGCCAACTCGGAGCCGCAGCTCGACGCCGCTTTCGGACAGATCAGCGACGAACTGCGGACCCAGTATCTACTCGCCTACTATCCGTCCAGGAAACTCTCGGATTCGGCCTTCCGGAGAATTGAGGTGTCGATTCACGGGGCCGACATCCCCGTCAAAGTCCGTCACCGTACCGGCTACTACACTTCTCATACCCCTGGAACTCCATAACATCCTCTAATAGCTGCGATTAACAGGAAGCAATCACTTTTCCGATATACAGAATTCAAAATTACGATAATCCGTAAAATTCCAAATTATGTATGAATTGTCAAATTTGTAAAATCTCTGTACACCAGACAACCAATTGAAACAAAGTTGTTTGTCTATGTTTTCTGTCTTATATGAATTGTTGGACTGTTGATTGCTCTGGTTCCTAGTGGTTTGAGCTGAGGGCCGCGACCTTGGTTTTCCGCGATGAGAATCTAACCCTCGGCGTTCCAAATGGTTGCTCCCAGGCAGCCCGGCTTCCCGATAAGTGATTGACTATTAATCGTTTAATTCAAAACGGAGGAGTATCTATGTACAGGTATTCACGCACCCTCAGACGTGAATCAATGGCAAGTTTTGCCAAGCTGATGCTGTGTCTGTGTACGGTTTTGGCTGTAAGCGTCCTCGCGCTTGGCCAGGAAACCACTGGCGGTATCAAAGGATACGTGAAGGACAAGTCAGGCGCAGTCATCGCCAAGGCGCAGGTGGAGCTCAACAGCCCCGCGCTGATCGTACCTAAAAAGGCCGAAACCGACGGCGCGGGGTATTTTTACTTCCAGCAACTCCCGCCTGGAAGCTACACCCTCACCGTCACTGCCCCGAATTTCCGCAGCTTCAAGCAGACTGCGATTCCGCTGGCGGTAGGCCAGTTGCCCTCGCTGGATATCGCGCTGGAAGTTGGCGCGGTCGGGGAAGTGGTCGAGGTTTCCGGCAAAGCCCCCATTGTCGACGTAACCACCAGCAAAGTGGCCGTCGAAATTCCCCAGGAAGTGATCGACAACCTGCCCAAGGGCCGTTCGTATCAGTCCCTGATTCCGTTCGCGCCTGGCGCGCGACAGGAACCCTTGCAAAGCTCGCGTGTGGATCGTCTGCGCCAGAATGGATTCCAGATTGACGGGGCCAGCGATTCGGAAAATACCTACCTCGTCGAAGGTTTGGACACCAGTAACATTCAAAACGGCGGTATCAAGCAGAACGTAATCTTCGAATTTGTGGATCAGGTCCAAGTCAAGACCAGCGGCACGGAAGCCGAGTTCGGTGGCGCCATGGGTGGTGTAGTGAATGTCATCCAGAAGCGCGGCAGCAACAACTGGCACGGCGGCTTAGTGGCTCACTACCGCAGCAATGCGCTCGACGCCAACGACCAGTGCGCAACCACTCCGCAGCCGACTATTTCTGAATCCGTGGTTCCCAGTACACAGCAGCTTCGTTGCGGCTTGCGTTATAACCCGCAGGGTGCGAAGTTCTCAAAGGGAACACGGACTGACCAGGTAGTGGACTACTACATGCAGAAACAAGACCACTATCGTACGGTCGAAGCGGGGTATGAAATTGGTGGGCCGCTGTTCAAGAATAAGCTCTGGTTGTTCTCCAGCTATATCCCGTCGGTGGATCGAATCTCGCGTTCGGTGAACTTTACCGGAAACATCAGCCCCGGCTTGCACGGTTACTCCCGCTCTGACACGACCCACAACATGTTAAATCGGTTGGATTTTCAACCATTTCAACAGTTGCACCTGTTTGCGGGATGGCAGTACGGATATCACAGAATTGTCGGACAACTCCCGACATTTCCGGATTCCATCATCGGTCAGCCGAACGCCATCGCAACTTCTGCTACCAGTGACCCAAATCAATATCGCTCGGACACTGGATCGGTGAACCCCAGCAACATACTTAACTTTGGTGGTGACTGGACGCCGACTTCGCGTACTGTAATTGCAGTTCGTTACGGCTACTTCTACTACAACTCGGAAGACAGAGGGTTACCGAGCGGCATTCGTTACGTCTACCAAAATGACCTTTCTGTCGATGATCCGTCGAAAACGCCAAATCCGGGTACGACATCGCCACTAACCGGTAACTTTTTGATTCCGGCTGGTTCTCCGCAATCTGTTTCCAGTTTCGCTGCCGGAGGTGGCAATGCCAATATTGCCGCTAACCTAACCACGCTGTTCGATATATTCTCCCGCAAAGCGTTCAACACCGATATCTCACACTCTCGCAGCAAGTGGGGAACTCATAACTTCAAAGTTGGTTATGGTTTTAACCACGTGTACAACAATGTGTTTCAGGGAATCAATACGGCCCGCATCAATATCTTTTACGGTCAGCCGTACTCGCCCTCAACCACAGCTGGAACTAACATGTGCAACACCACCATCATCCCGCAAAACCAGGCAACTTACGGGTCTTCTGCGAATGCTTGCGCTGGACTCTGGGGTTACTTCACGGTGAATGATGGTGTCACAACAGTTGGCAACGCTTCCAGCTACAATCATAGTGTTTACGGACAGGATTCATGGACGGTCGGCCACGGTTTGACGCTGAATGTCGGCGTGCGCTTCGACAAGGAGTACTTGCCACCTTATAGCCCTGGTAACCCGTCGGTTAGCTTCGGCTTCACCCAGAAAGCGGCTCCGCGTATCGGTGGTGCCTACGATCTTTTCCATAACGGTAAGTTCAAAATATTTGCCAGCTACGGAAAGTTCTACGACATCATGAAGTATTCACTGCCACGCGGATCGTTCGGTGGTGAATATTGGCATGACTGCGTGTATGCCATGGATTTCGAGGACTATCACACCATCACTCCAACAAGTCCGGGCAACCATGCCTGCGGCCCGACTCTAGATCCCTCCGCTGGAGTTACCGTCGGACGGTTTATCGAAAATATTAACTGGCGCGCTCCCGCTGGCAATCCCGCTGATCCCGGCGTTGATCCCAATCTCAAACCCATGTCTCAGCACGAGTACATCGTAGGTACCGACTGGGCCATCACCCCTAAAATGGGTCTTGAGGTTCGTTACGCACGCAAGCGTCTTGACAATGCAATTGACGACATGTCAATTGACGACAACACGTATTACATTGGTAACCCAGGCCCAAGCACTTACTCGGACCTGCTACACCGCCCGCTTCCCGCAGCAGGATTTGCTTCTGCTATCTGTCCTGATTGTCCGCTGGCGCCACGTGCAATCCGCGACTACGATGGACTTGAAAGCCGTCTGACGTATCGCGGTTCGAAGTTGTTTGGGCAAGTAACGTATACTTACAGCAGATTGTACGGGAACTACTCCGGATTGACCGACACCGACGTCACCGACGCCAGTGGCGGCCGGCACAACGCCAACAACAACCGTTCTTTCGACTTGCCCGAGATGCAATATACGACTAGCGGTGCTGTTGTAAATGGTCCGTTGAGCACCGACCGGCCGAATGTTCTGACCTTGAATGGCTACTATCCCTTGAAGTGGCTGGGCATGATCACAAACATCGGAATCATTGAGACGGTTGCACAAGGCACGCCAAAATCTACCTGCATTCCTGTGGTGGATAGCGCTTCGTCCTGCCAGTTCTGGGGTCAGCGCGGCACATGGGCCAACATCTCTCGCGCCGCAAACGGTGACTTGGTTTTGGACAGCGTACAAAACGGTGCTCGTATGCCGATGTTCACGCAAACCGATGTCAACCTCGGACACTCGTTCCACGTGAGCAAGACCAATGAAGCGATGATGCTTGGATTTGAAGTGAATGCTGGAAACATCTTCAACCAGCACGCAATCCTGGCCTACAACCCGAACCCGTTGGCGCAAGGCACGGAATTTATTAGCTTGGCCTCCGCCGATCCGTTGGGTTATGACGTCAAGAAGTTCTTGACAGGCTACGATCCCATCGCTGCGGCAAACACTGAAGCTGCTGCTGGTTCAGCCCGGGTATTCAGCAACATGTATGGAAAACCCATGCTCTTCCAAAGCGCCAGGACATTGCGTTTGTCGATGAAGTTCAGCTTCTAGCTGGTCAAGCAACGTAAAACTTGGGGGCCGAGTTTTACTCGGCCCCTTTTTCTTTAATGGGTGGATCCGCAAAATTACGAGTGTAAGATTTAACGATACGTACACCTATCCCGCATCAGGAGTAAATCCGACGCCACACAGCATATTGAAAACTGTCCCGATTCTCTTAACGCTACTCTCGGTCTGTTACGGCCAGGGGTCAAGAATGAACGTACCCACGCGGGTGATGGTACGTTTCGTCATTACCGTTGACGGTGAAGCTGAAAAAGCTAAACGCGTAAAAATCGAGCTTTCCGATGAGCTAAGTTCAGGATTTGCATCGCAGGTTTTTACCGACGGTAATGGCGAGGCTTCCTTACCCGTAATGTCCGGCGTGCATCAGGTTCATATCTCCGGACCAGGGATCAAGCCTTACGAAGGTGAACTCGAAATCAGCCCCAATGAGATGAGTCATGTCGAACGCATTCGGGTACAGAGCAGTCCAAAAACTACAAATACGCCCGGCGAACTCATTGCCGCCGTGCGCCTGAACATTCCGGACGCCGCGCGAAAACTATTTGACAAA
>CAZETZ010000130.1:0-9926 GCA_964514735.1 uncultured Acidobacteriaceae bacterium
TAGGCAATGCCGATCTCGACCGGAGGACCCCCGCTGAGCAAAGCGCTGGCCCGGTCCTTGGTTTCCTGCAAGGACTTCTTGCCGACAAAAAGATAGTAAGCGCCGGCAATGCAGCCGACAATAAAGAGGAAGATAAAGGCCTTCCCCAGGGAGGTAAGCTTGGGGCCGTCAGTGGGCGTGAGGTTGTCCATTCGGTCGCGTCGCTAAAAGAAAGTTGAGATATCTTTGAAGACTTCCACAATATTCTGGGGCGTGCCTTCGTAGGTCTTCGCCTGGGTGGTCTCGGCAATTTGTTTCAGGATGTCCTTTTTCGCGCTCGTTCCATAGGCGATGGTAAAGACATGGATTTTGCGGTCTTCGCCATTGTAGTGAATGCGTTGCATCAATTGGTCCAAAGGCAATTTGCTGTCCGTGTCTTCGCCGTCCGTCAACACTACAACGGCGAGGATACTATCGTCCTTGCCGTGGCTGTGTTGCAGGAGATATTCGTAGCCGGCATCAATGGCGTCATACAGCGCGGTTCCATCGTGGGCGAAGAGTGAATCGATGGAAGTGATGAGTTGAGGGCGGCCGGTCCGAATCAGGGTGTTCTGATTGGCCCAATCGAGCTTGTTGTTGAACGGAAGCAAGGAGAGGCGGTCGGCATCGGAGAGCAGGTTTACCAATTGCTTGGCGCCTTCGCGCGCGTTCTGAATTTTCTGGTCGTCATTCATACTGCCGGAAGTATCGAGTACCAGCACTACGTTGGCGGACTTTTTCTGCTGCTGCCAGAGGTCCAGGATCCCGTTGATCACCGGCACGCTCGGGACCTCCAGCGTCGTCTTCGGTTCCCTGGGGTCGGCTCCATGGGCTTCGTCGATCGGCGAGGCCAGCGGCACATCCACGGAACCCGGCCGGAATCCGTACACCATGGCCCGCTCCTGCTGCGGGCGCTGGAGCAGATACTGAATGTAGGCCTTCGCCGCCTCCTGATGTTCAGGAGTCACCCAATCGCGTTGCACGATTCCGATGGGATGGTCGCTCCAGAATGTGCCCTCCTTGGGATAGATGGCTACCACCGGAAACGGCAGATGGGCGGACTGGTCATAGGACTCGATCACCATGCTCTCGTACAAGACCGCCGCCGAAAGATATTGTGGCCCGCTGTTGAACATCTGGCGGCCGAAAAAGCCGGTCGAGCTGCCATAGTGGACCACCGACTTTTCCACGCCCGAAAGGAACTCGGTGGTCCTGGGCTTGTTCACGTCCGCCATCGTCAGGCCAGCGGTTTTTCCCGCCCCCGCGTAAACCTCGGCGAACAGCGAAATCAGGCCACTGTTGCTGAATTGCGGGTGCGTGTGTCCGAACTTGAAGCTGCCCCACTGCGGATAACCGTACGCCTCCCACCCTTTCTGACTGCGCGCGATCGCCAGAATATCGGACCAGCCGATTGGCTTCTTGCCCCAGCCGATGGCTTCTGCCATCGGTTTCCACATGGCAATCACCACCGGGGAAAGCACCAAGTTGTCCGTGCCGCCGATCAGGTCTTTACCAAACCGGCTTTGTGATTGGGCATTGCCCAGCTTGATGAACGCCGCCGAAGCCGGACTGATGATGTGCGGTTGGCGTCTCCCTTCCAGCACTTCGTCAATCGCCTCCCCCGAGCCCATGGGAATCGCGCGCACAAAAATCGGCTTTCCGCTGGCGGTGTGGTGCTGCTCGCGATTGAAGGTGGCGGTTACATCGTTGATCCACTTTTCCTTTTCCGAGCCATAGGTGAACAGCAGCTCCAGGCTACCGCTCGGGGCGAGCGTGCTGGTTCCCGACTCCGGCTTGGAGTTCGACTTACAGGAGAGCAGGAAGGAAAGCGCGAAGAAAACCACCGTAAGGCGGGAAGCAAGCCAAGTGAAACGTCCGGACAACATCCGGGTGATCGTCATAGATCCTCAACGCATGATCTTACATTCTAGGGGCTTTCACCAGTTTTGGCATTATTCGCTTGGTAACTGCCAGGGAACAGGGACGGATTGTAACCTGGCCGTAACAATTTACGATGCGCTCGCAGGATTACTCGGAATTGGCACTGGCGATCTTTATACCGGCGGCTGGATGCGCATTTTCATGCGCGCTCTGCGACTCATGCGAGGGCGCTGGATCTTCAATTTTGTAATCGCTGTACTGGATGGAAAGTGTCGCCTTTCCGCCCAGGCGAATGTAGCTTTCGGTGTGGTTTTCGGCGGGCAACCAGAAGTGATTGACCTTGACGTAACGGTGCTCAATTTCGGTCTTCTTGATCCAGAAGGAGGGGTTCTTGGCGGGCACAGCTTCGATCCGGACCACGGCAAAGTCGTTGGCATCGACCCAGATCTTTCCCTTGTAAAGGAATTTGTTCTTCGATTTTGGGTTGGTGTTCAGTACATAACGCGCGCCCTCGGACGTGTTCTCATAGTCCGCCAAAGTGAACTCGTAATTCTCGCGGTTCAACGCAGTCTGCTTCTGGTTCTCCACGTCCATCGCTTCCTTCTCGCCTTCCAGCAACCGCTTGAAGACGTGATCAAGGATGAACTTGGACCCGCTTTGCGAGACGACGGTGAATTCCTTGTCGGCGGGCGCCTGATAGCGCATCGTCACTACCATCTCGGCGTCTTTACTGCCTGGGAATCCAAGGTAGGCCATTCGATAAATGCGCTTGCCTTCAAACTGGCGCAAGGCGGACGCGCGCTCCAGATTTCTTTCCTCCATGCTCGTGACGACCTGTTCGGCCGTGAGCGGAGACTTGACCGCCGGCTGCGCCGACGGCGGCTCCTGCGCCACCACGCCGATAGCAAGGAACGCCAGGCAGGCCAGACTGTAGAAACTCGGCATCCATCCGCGGACTCGATTTGTTTTCATGCCAGGGAACCTGCCGCGCTCACGGCGCGAGCGCGTGTTTTCTTATGGGCAAAAGGGGTGAGCAGGGCATGCTCATAGCTATCGTAGACTGATTCGAACACACTCTTCCAGGACGCTTGTAGAGCGCGCTTCCGTGCCGCCGCGCGCATGTCGTTTCGCATACCGGCGTTTTCAGCTATGACTTTGATGTAGGTCACAAACTCGGCGAGGTCCCTGGCGACAAAGCCCGTTTCTCCGGGCTGCACGATGAATTGCGGTCCTCCGCTGTCGCTGACCACGGCCGGCACCCCAGAAGAGAGCGCCTCCAGCACTACATTACCGTAGGTATCGGTGCGGGAGGGGAACACGAAGATGTCCATATTCGCGTAGGCGCGCGCCAGGGCTTCTCCCCGCAGCACCCCGGTAAATTCGGCGTGCAAAAGGTTGGTCCGCAGCCACGGTTCTTCCGCTCCCTGGCCGACGATCAGAAATTTGAAGTTACGCATACCGCCGCGGCTGAGCGCGCGTTCGATTTCCACCAGCAGGCGCACATCTTTCTCGGTGGATAGCCGTCCTACATAGCCGATCAGCATGGCGTCATCCCTGCGGTCCCTTTTTTCCGGATGAAACATATCAATATCAACACCGCGCTCCATCGGATAACAGGCCTTGCCGGTCCCGCGCTCAAGCAACTCCATCAGCTCGCGGTTCGGCGCGAACAACACCTGGGCCAGCCGATAAAAGCGGAGACTCGCCCTCAGGCTGCCCTCGCGCAGCGCGCTGCCGAGCTTTGTCTTCCACGGGCCCCAAACAAACGGAAACAGCCGCAGCCCTCGTTGCTCCGCATATTGATGGAGGTTCGTATGCCAGGAAGCCGCCAGCGGAACTTGCAGCTTGTGAGCAATCAGGGCGCCGAGCTGGCCTACGTCACTCGGCCCGGTGATATGCACAATGTCTGGATTGAACTCCGTTACCGCCGCTTCGACCGCGCGATAGTGGCGCCAGAACGCCAGGTCAAAGTGATGTTTCTTGTCCAAACCAAATCCCAAGCGACTCTTCCGCCGCACCAAACGAGTGACCGGGCCTTCCTGCGTCCACTCGTTTCGCTCTCCGCCACAAATGGTCAGGAACGGCAATCCACTTTCCCGCGCAAAGGATTCGAAATGCCGCGCCGTGTTTGCGATGCCATCTACTTCATAATAGGCATCCGGAAAAAACGCAATGCGCAGCGGAAGATAGGTCACGGCGTGGCCACCTGACGTTTGCCGAATGCCGGCTGGGTTTGCGGTTTCTGCTTGACCAGCGCCAAGCGCACAGCGCGCTGCACCGGGGCCATTTCCATCAGGCGAATGCCGGAGAAGATGAGCTCGATAAATCCCGGCGGTTTCTTCCAAAGCGCGGCCAGGGGCCGGTCCACACCGGCGCTGTCGGGATGGAACACCCGCTCGTCCCATCGCTGGGAACCAATCGGATAGTTTGGATAGTAGCGGATCACGTCCAGCAAGGTTTGCCAAACCCTGATGGAGACCGGCTCGTTGTACTGCGGCATGAACAGCACGTTGCTCTGCTTGTGTTTGCGGATCTCGCGGACGAACTCGGTGAAGTTTTCCGCGTTGGTGAGATTTAACACGGCCCCGGGTTCGCAGCCATGCCGGTCTCCCCCGGAAATCACGGGAAGGTTCCAAGCTTCCGCCAGCAATGCGACGGTTTGGTTCTCCGGCCACCCGCGAAGGCCGTTCAGTTCAAGCGCCTGCACAAACATGCCAAGTTGCGCAAGGAAGTTCCGGACCGCTTGCTGGTGCCGCTGCTCGCAAATACCGGCGAGGTTCCAAAGCGGATGATTGAACACCACCAGAACATCGGGAATTTCATCCAACATCTTCAGCAGGCCCGGCAGGCTCTTCTCATCTGGCGTCCGCGTGTATTCGTGGAGCAAGGCCACCATGGACTCGGCGCGCGCGCTGGGCAGGTTGTGCACTCCGATGTGCAGGATGGTGTCCTGGTAGGGCACGGTCCATTCCAGCGAAACCGGGACCCGCCGCGCCTCCGGCACTACCCGGAGCAACATCGGCGCTTCGATGCTGTCATGGTCGGTGATGGAAACCATGCCGTTCAGGCCAAGAACGTTCTCGATCTGATTTTGTTCCAGTTGAAACGCCGCGAGTGGCGGCAGCGGCGGCGTCCAATAGCCCTTCCAGAAATCAATCTGGATGGCCGACTTGTTTTTGGCGCGCCGCTCCTGCGCCGCCAACGCGCCGCGCAATACCCGGTGTCGCGAGGCATACTCCGCGATGAAGTACAGACTCTCTTTTGAATGGTTGGTGTGCCCGTGTAATGCGATGGCGGAACGGTAACTTCTCGCCGCCTTCGGTTCTTTCCAAAAGCAGGTTACTTTGCGTTGCAAATACGCCTCCTCATGGACAGCAGGCTTTAATCCTAGACTGCACTAATAATGTTGCACAGAGAAGTTACAGCCAGATTACGGAGGCGCGAATTCTCGTTCATGTACCATCGTCATCATCACTTTCATCGTCCTTTAACCTGGGACGCCTGCGGTATGCCTCTATACTCGGCGGTGTTGGACCGACACTCGAATCTCGGAAGCCGGCAGGTTACCGCGCACCCGGCATTGCACGCGGCCGTAGGTTCACTCATCCGGCGGCCGCTTATTTTCCTGCGCCTTTGGAACTGGAAGTCAGCACTGCTCAGCCTGGCGTTGCGCGGCCCGATTTTTCTGATTGCCACCCTTCGCCAGGGATGGCGGGTCTCCTTTGCCGCCTTGTTCACGGAATCCGTGTTCTGCGTTCTGACCGCGGGGTTCTACGGGGCGGTGGTGCAGACTCTGCGCGACGCCGAGCCGGAGTGGCTCACCCTGATCTTTTTAACTCTGGTGGTTCCAGCCCTGTTTCAAGGATTCGAATACCTGCTGCACTGGTCCCGCGGAACTCCTCACTTACGTTTGGTGGAGTTTGCATCTATCGTGGTCAGCGCAATCTCGGCTCTGTTCAATTGGTATGCCATGCGCCGCGGAATTCTGCTGGTCGGCGGCGAGGGTGACAGGCTCGGCCAGGACCTGCGCCGGCTGCCTGGCCTACTCTTAAATTTTGTGATTGCCGCGCCCATCCGCCTGGCCGCCGGAGTGAAACGCTGGCTGTCGAAATCGGCCGTAGACTTTGTGGGTGAACGATTTCTTTAGAACGCATGCCCATCAAAACCCTGCATCTCACAAACTCGTGGCACGAAACCTCAGGCGGGATTGCAACTTTCTATCGCGCCTTGATCGCAGAGGCCAACCGGCAGGGCCGCGAAATCCGGCTGGTCGTGCCCGGCGCGGTAGATCGCGTGGAGGAGATCGGAAGCTGCGCCCGCATCTACCACGTGCAGTCCCCGCCGACGCGTCTCAATTCCGACTATCGGATGATCTATCCCTCGCAATTTCTCGCGCGCGGAAGCAAGCTTCAGGAGATCGTTGCGACAGAACGCCCGGATGTGATTGAGATTTGCGACAAGTACACGCTGAATTACTTCGGCGCGCTGCTTCGCATGAAGCTGCTCGCGGGGTGCGATTTCAGGCCGGTCGTGGTCGGCCTCAGTTGCGAGCGCATGGATGACAATTTCCGCGCCTATCTCGGGGACTTTCCGTTGTCTCGATGGTTTTGCTCCTGGTACATGAAATGGATTTACTTCTCGTTTTTTGACCATCACATCGCAAATTCGGAATACACCGCGGCCGAGCTCCGCGCCGCCGCCGGCGGGCATATCGTGCCCCGCAGCGCCTGGATCCGGCCCATGGGCGTGGAGTTGGGCCATCTTTCCCCAGGCTTGCGCTCATCGCAGATGCGGTCGCGTTTGTTGCAGAATTTCGGCGCTACGAATGACGCCGTACTCCTTCTCTATGTGGGGCGCCTGGTGCCGGAGAAGAATCTCACCCTGCTTTTTGAAGTGATGGAATGTTTAGTCAGAAATTCGGGACGGGATTTCCGTCTGCTCGTGGTGGGAGATGGCCTGGAGCGAGCGCATTGGGAGGGCGAGTGCGCGCGCAAACTGCGCGGGCGAGTTATGTTCGCGGGGCACATCAGTGACCAACAGGTGCTTGCCAGCCTCTTCGCCAACTGCGACCTCTTCGTACATCCGAATCCGCGCGAACCCTTCGGGATCGCGCCACTGGAAGCCATGGCTTCGGGATTGGCCGTGGTTGTGCCGAATACAGGTGGCATCAGCGCCTATGCCAACGAAAGCAACGCCTGGACGGCCGCTGCGAATGTCCACGATTTCTTCGCGGCCATTACCACCGCCATCGGGAACGAAGATATGCGCCGTCACAAAGTGGAATGCGCCTTAAACACGGCCCGGCAATACGGTTGGGACCGTATCGCAGACTCGTTCTTCGATTTGTACGACGATATCTACAAGTCCATGGAAGGCCGGTCCACGACCCTCACGCCGGCGTTCTCCTCGAGCCAAGCATCGCCGTTTCAAAAATTTATGATTGATGGCGTGTCGAAGTCAGCAGGATCAATCTTTACGTTCCTGTCGAAGAGCCTACACCGCCCGCGCAAGAAGACCGCCGGGGGCAGCTCGGGCGCGCTGGATCGGCGCGCAACCTCGTAAGTCCTTGCGTTGCACGGGATTCCGCCGATCTTAACTTTGTTGAAAGCGAGTGCTTTTGCAGCCCTCAATTTTGCCTACACTAGCCGGATTTTTGCGAATGCCCTTCGCCCAAAATTGGAGCGCGTAATCACTGTGGATTTCGGGAGCTCTGAACCATTCCACCTTGATTTGATTAGTGTACCTCGCTCTGGATCGCAGCATTGAGTGGTGGCAAGCCGAGTTCGTCCCGGAATCCCGCCGAAACTAGGTCTCCCACATACGATGGATCTTTGGGTGGCATGTAATGAACAATAACGCGGAGTCCTTGGACATGGAAACATGGACTGAAATGGTCTTTTCCCACCCAAAGCGTGTCGGAAAAACCTACTGGAAATCCTTGTGCTTTGTAGGTCTGTGCCTTTCCATTCACATCAAGAGTCAAAGCAAATGCTGTTCCGTTGCAGCTTACTGACTGGAGCCTGCCCTCCGCAATTTGCCACTTGTGCTCGGTGCCCAGCACTATTGGCGCTTCCACTTTTCGTTCTGCGGCGGGTATTCTGTTCCACAGTTCCAGCGCCTCATCTCGGTCTGCACCCGTCCACCTTTGCGCCACATAGGCGGCTTCAGCAGCCCCATCTGCGGGACGATTCAGCCGCAGCATTATTTCTCCAGTTAACACATGATATCCAGAACGAAATGGCTCGAACTTTACCGCCGTCCGGCTGAGAGCTAGAGCTGTTTCCATCTGCCCGCGAGCCACCGCCAATTTTGCAAGTTCCACGAAAGCTGGGGCAAAGTCCGGCTTTAATGCCAGCACCTGATTTAACGCATCGTACGTCGCCTGTTGTTCCTGTGGTTGACCCGACCTCGACGACGCCAAAATCATCGTCTTGGCAAACAAGGCAATGGGATTCTTATTGTCCAAATCGAATGCCGTTGAGAATTCTTTCAGGGCCTCATCGTCTTTGCCGATATTGAATAACAGGAAGCCCTTGTCTTCATGGGCAAGAGACAATTTTGGATCATTCGTGAGAGCGGCCTCCGTGAGTTCAGTCACTTGTTCCCACTGATGAAAACGGATGTGCCAGGCTGCCAATTCTGCCTGTGTTTCCGCCAGACTCATATTTCGTGTTGCGAAGGTTTTGTCGTCCAGTTTCTCGGGAACGGCAAATGCCAGGGCCGAGTATGGAGTTTTATGGATGTACTGCTCGTATTCCTTCTGCGCATCTTCAAATTTTCCGATCGTTTCCTGGAAGGCCTTCTTCTGTTCGATGCCGCTTTGCAATTCATCCACGAAGTGCGCGAGGCGCTCGCCTTTGTCCATGCTTGGAGCAAATGTCAGGAAATGCGTAAGACCCCACGCCTGTAGATACGACAGTTGAGTGCGCTCGAAACTGCTGGAGAGCATACTAGAGCCGATAAATTCGTCGAGCGGAATGGGCTTTTCGCTGAACATAAAGCGCACTTTGTCCATCGCCGGTGGGGCGCCCAGGTACATATTTTTGTCGGTGAATCTTGTAAAGCCATAAAACTGTGCAAGGCCTTCATCCAGCCATGATGGAAGCCAACGAAAGTTAATGTGCAGCAGGCTGTGAGTGTATTCGTGGTAAATCGTCGCGTATGTGTCCTGATCAAAATTCATGGAATCCAGACGAACGAGTGCGTATTCCCGCTCCCACCCATGTTCAAATAGTCCGCCTGGCTTGGGGCCCGGATGCGCCCAGATATGCGGGAGCAATCGCTTGGCGGTCGAATCGTCCTTTGCAGCTATGACTAGGAATTGCGCGGGAGCATCGAGCTTGAATCGTGGATAACGATTTTCGAAAACAGCTCTCATCAATTCGAAACGCAATAGTACTCGCTGCCCATCGCGCGGATTGCCATCGGTGATAAGACGAAAATGCGGGCTGCGAACTTCCGTCCAGGGTTTTTCCTCGGAGAAAGACAATCTAACGAATGAGAGAACCAGCGGTAGAATTACGCAAGTCAGAAATCGCATGACCGGAATGATGCGTCGAATTAAATAATACGTCAATATCCCCAAGGAATTGGCCTCACGCTATCGCCAAAATGTCATTGTCACTCATCGACATCACTGCTTCCAGAACTGGCTGGGGTACGTAGCGTGCTCCCGCAGGTCCACGTGCCAAAATACGCGTCACGGCGTCGAGGTTCTTTTGCAGTTTAGGCTTGCCATCGAGATTCTGAACGGCAACGGATTGCGTTAGGTCAACGAGGACAACCAAATTTAATCGCCCTGCGGCAGACGACGAGCCATGGAATATCAGTAACATCCCAACGGTAAACACCAGCAGCTTTGCTAAATGCTTTGCGCGTAGTGTGAATCAGTATGGCGCCGTTAGAAGTCGCGCCAGAAACGCTGCCTCAATTTTCCCTACAAATGTAACGCCAAAAACAGGTTCCCGGGCTAGACCCATTGAAATTGGTCGGGGAGAGAGGATTTGAACCTCCGACCCCCTGGTCCC
>CAZETZ010000131.1:0-9920 GCA_964514735.1 uncultured Acidobacteriaceae bacterium
AAACTGTCGGCTTCGACCTGGCGAAGTATGGATTAACCAAAGGAAAAGTCACGCCACTGCTGACTTCAGGAACACAGCCCGGCAAAACCGACCATCTGGTCCTGCCGCCCTACGGTGTCTATATCGCGGAAATTAAGTGAGAGAGATGGGGTGGGAAACGGGAATCGAACCCGCAACAACCGGAGCCACAGTCCGGTGCTCTGCCAGTTGAGCTATTCCCACCGTATCTCTGATTATAACAATGAATGGCGTAACCAACCTGCCCCTGAGCGAGGTTGAATGACCCCGTCCCCGCGCTGAGTTGTAGTTTGAACCTCGCCTTTGTCATTCGACCTCGCCTTTGTCATTCCGACAAGTCGCGGAGCGACGCGGAGGAATCTGCTTTCGGCTGACAGCTTCGTGGGGCTGTCCAGGAAAGCGCATTCCTCCTCTTTGCTCCGCAAATCGTCGGAATGACAAAGGATATTCTTAGACGATGCCCGTAGCCCGTCCGCCCGGTGTGCGTCTACTCTCCACCGATCTTGAACCGCATCCCCGCGCGGAAGTTAATTCCCAGCGAGGGATAGCCGACAACTTCCTGATAGCGATGGTTAAGTAAGTTGCTCACATTGATGTAACTTGTCACCCGCGAGTTGATGGCATACCAACCGCCGGCATCCACGCGCGCATATCCGGCAGCATGATCGATGTTGAGTCCCAGGAAATCCGAGTCTGGACGCCGGCCGACAAAACTCCCGCCCAGATTTCCGCCCCAGCGACCGCCTAAATAAGCCAGCAACAAACTTCCCGAGTGCTTAGGGCGACGGATCAGCGGCCGCCCCGGCTGATGCAAATCATCGAACGCAAACGGCTGGGCAAGAATCTGCGTGGAGGTATAGTTGTAGCCGGCGTCCAGCGACAGCCGCGGCAAAATCCGTCCTTTGAATTCCACTTCAGCGCCGTGGGCCAATGATTTATCGATGTTTTGGTATTGGCCGGTGAAGGTGGTGAAATCCAAAATGGCGAAGTCCACCTGGTTATGAAACAGGTTGTTATAGTAAGTGGCAGTCAGCGCATACTTCCCCTTGAAAAAACCCTGTTGAAACCCAGCTTCGAATGAGCGATTCTCTTCCGCTTTCAAGTTCGGGTTGGGCACAATCCCCGGCCCGGAAGCGAAGGCCTCTTCCAGCCTCGCCTCTTTGATTCCTGTGGAGTAAGAAAAGCGCAGTTGCGTGCCGGAGAGCGTCTCTCCTCCACGCAGAAGTTGATAGCCCAGGGCGAGGCGCGGCACTCCTTTGTCGCCGAACGTGGTGTTGTGGACGTAACGTGCTCCGGCCACGATCGAAAACCGCTGGAGGGTGAGGACCTCCTGTCCATACACCGCCTGGTTACGCCGCAACCCGTGAGTAAATGAGCCGAAAATGAAGTCCTGGACAAAACCGTTCTCATCCTCAAACTGATAGCCAACGGTAGTCTGCGCCCAGCTTCGCTGGAGATAATTTCCTTCATAGTCAAACCCGGCGCGATTGTAGTTTGCCAGGGCATGAAACGCGTCGTCGAAGATCCGGTCCGGATTGTCCCCATTCACATTGGTGCGCACATGCCGGTAGTCAAAACCGGTGATGCGGTGCTGCCAGCGCGAGGGCCCTTTGATGGCCAGTTCCAAACTCCCCAGCAAATTGTTCTGATGCTGCCATTGGTTGTTGTCCGGAGGCAGGTTCGGTGCGCCATCGAACTGCCACTCACCCTGCACTCCGGTGGAGTTATCCGAATGCCGCACCCGCAGGCGCAGCGAAGCCCAATCGTTCAAAGCCAGGCCAAGATTTCCACCTTGCGATGAATTTGAATATTGGTCGTTGGTCCCCTGACCTTCACTATGAAACTGATCGCCAAACAGGTTGTAGTCCAACCGTCCGCGCGCGCCCGCCAGAGACAAATATCCATGCCCGGCGCCCAGGTTGCCGCCGTCCGCGCCCAATCGTAACTCCGGAGTGCTCGCGCTTCCATTTCGCGTCCACAATTGCACCACGCCGGTCATGGCGTCGGAACCATACAACGTGCTTTGGGCCCCGCGGACAAATTCCAGGCGGCCGGTCTCGCTTAATGGGACCACGCCGAAATCAAACGTCCCTCCCGGCTCGTTTATGGTGACTCCATCCACAATCACCTTGGTATAGCGAGAGTCGCCGCCACGAACGAATACCGAGCCCAGGCTGCCGTAGCGGCCGCTGGTGTTGACCACCGCGCCGGGGACAAACCGAAACGCCTCATTAAGAGCGACCGGCTGCATGGTCTGGAGTTGAAGCGTATTCAGAGTCGTGACATTCGCCCCAGCATCGTCTGCCGGCGCCAGGGTCCGCGTGGCTGAGACCACAACCGTTTCCGCCACCGGAGCCACCTGCATTTGCACGGTCAACTCTTCTCCAGCAACCTGGGCCACTCGGGGAGCAAATCCAGGCGCCAGCACCCGCGCCTGGTATCCCCCTTGCGCCACATGAAAAACCGCCACCCCTTCGGGGGAGGTGAACTCCACTTCAACCGGCGTGTCTTTGTCCAACAAGACGACTTGGGCGCCGGCCACAGCCGCGGATTGAGGGTCAACAACTTTGATTTTGAATTCGGCAGCAGAAGCCACTGCCGCGAGAGCGAGAACACCGGTAAAAATTCTTAGGGACCGCATCACGAATCTCCTTTGCACGCGAAAGGGTTGGTGTTGACGGTTCACGCCGGTCTCCTGGCTTGCGAGTCAGGACTTGCGTCCGATTACCACAATCAGCCTTCCCAGTTTCCCAGTGGCTGACTGCATGTCCTCGCTTACAGTTGCGCGGCAGCGCGGGATTCACACCCGCTTCCCAATCCTCATCGCGGTGATGAGGACGCGCGAACCAAAATGTTGTGAAAGAACTAAGGGAGAGATGAATCTAAACTCAGGCGGTCGGGCTGTCAAATCCCCTAAATGCGCAGCCGCAGATTTTCGCAGATGAGCGCGGATCGTTTTGCTTAATCCGCGTTTATTCGCGTTAATCTGCGGCTAAAAAAAAATCCTTCGAACCCACCTTCCGCACATTCTCTTCTGCGAACTCTCGCACCCGATCCAGCGCCGCTTGCAATTCCGCGTGATAGCGCTCGCGCTCGGCGTCCCCCGAATGTTCCGGCACGCCGATCTTCCGGCTCACGCGTAACAGTGCCCGCGAAAAGGGTTTGGGAATCATGCTCTTGTCCCAGGTATTCAGCACCCAGGGGTTCTCTAACGCAATATGAAAGGCCACCATGGGAGCGCCGGTGGCCCGCGCCAGCACCACCGGCCCCGGTTTCGCGACATAGCGCGGACCGCGCGGGCCATCGATAGTAAACGCCACGGTTGCTCCTTGCTCGATTTCACGCCGCATTCCCAGCAAGGCGCGCACTGCCCCCTTGCTGCTCGACCCTCGAACTTTCACGAAGCCAAACTTGCGAATGATGCGCCCGGTGTACTCGCCATCGAAGCTGTCGCTGCTCATCACCCGAATTTGCAAATCGCGCCAGGCATAGATCGCGGGAAAAATGCAGCTGTGCCAAAAGGCCAAAATCAGCGGGTGGGCGTCCAGACTTTCCGGGGCGCCGTCCTCAAAGGAAACCGCAAGCTTCAAGGTCGGCCCAATCAGGCGCACGACCAGGAACCCAGTCCAGGTAATCAGCCCCAGCTGAAATCTCTGCCACCAGGTAAACGAAGGCAGGGACCCGCTGGCTGGCTGAGCATCGCCGGTGGCAGTCACGCGGGTATTGTATCGTCCAGAAATTCAGAGCGTATGCAAATAGGCCAGCAGGTCGTCAATCTGCCGCTGGTCCATCACCTGGCCGAAGCCGAGCATCTTGCTGCGGCCATACCTGGTGATCTCTCCTACCCGCTGGTCGTTTGCCGGCAATCCACTGACGGACAGGTAAGGCTTTTTGAAAACCCCTTGCAAGCTCGGCCCATTTTTGCCCCGCGACGAGTAGGGTTCGTGGCAGCGGTCACAATACTGATCGTAGAGCTTTCGTCCGGCGGCCTGCTGCGGGTTGAGCCCGAGTTCGGCATCACTTTTGCGGCGTTCCGCATCGCATCCCAGGAAGAACAGGCTTAGCACCGAGGCGCAGAGACACAGAGAAAATCCTGGGCGGACATTTTTCCTCTTGACCCCACTTTCGGGTAGCTCCACGAAGCCTCCGGTTGGCCGTAAAATTAAATCATAGAGCACAATCATGCCGGTTGCCGTAAAGCGAGTTTATGAAAAAGCGGCCCGCGCCGACGGAAACCGCGTCCTGGTGGACCGCTTATGGCCGCGGGGCTTGAGCAAAGCGGAGGCCGCGCTCGACGCCTGGCTGCGCGAACTCGCCCCTTCCGACGAGCTGCGCCACTGGTTTCACGCCCGGCCCGACGCCTGGCTTACTTTTCGCAAGCGCTATCTTAAAGAACTGGCGCGGCCGGAGGCCTCCAGCCATTTACAGAGGCTCTATGACTTCGCCGCTAAACGCCAACGCCTGACTCTGCTGTTTGCATCCAGGAACGGCGAGCAGAATAATGCTGTGGTCCTTAAGGACCTGCTGGATGGAATGCGTAAACCACCCAACGGGACCGGCCCTGGCGCGGTCCGCGCCATGCGCGAGCGCCAAGCGAAGCGGCGGGCAAGGTAACAGTTTCTGGTTCGGCCCGTGATTCTTTACCCTCTCAGTCCGCCGGTTCTGCGCAAAACAACAGACTACGTGCCCGCATGGGATGCGATTCTCCGCGCCCAGAAGCAAGCGGCGGATGAATGGCTGTTGATTGCGCAAGCCGATCATGCCGCGCTGGCCGGGGAAATAGCTGGCGGTATGAGCAGTCCGGATTTCCCTGCGTTAGACCCAGAAGTGATTCAGGCAATCTTCGTACACGATGATGGCTGGAAGGAAGTTGACAAGGGCGTGCCTAAGACGAATGCACAAAAGCGTCCGCTTTCTTTCTTTGAAGAATCCCCTGCGGACGTTTTCCGCGCCTGGCAAGGCTCGATCGCCAGCGCAACCCAAGTGGCCCCTATTGCCGGAATCCTGGTCAGCGAACACTTCTGCCGTATTGCCCGGGACTTCTCCCGCGCCCCGGCCACTCCGCCGGAGATTGCGCAGGTCCTTACCACATTCGTGGAACGAGAAATCGCCCAGCAAGAGGAGCTCCGCGCGCGGCAATCGCATGCTGCCGAGAAAATCCGCGGGCTGGTCGATGTGTTGCAATTCTTCGATTTGCTGTCGCTGTATTTGTGTTGTGGATCGCGGGAAAATATCGGTTTTCCACAACCATTCAATGGGAAGATTTTCCGGCTCAGTTACGAATCTGGCTTGTTCCGAATGGAACCGGCGCTTTTCTCTCGACCCACATCCTTCTTGATAAGAGTTCGCAGGTATCCCGCAGCAGGCCCGGAATCCAAGAAGATTTCAGTTCTGCTGGCCTAGCATCGCAAGAGGTTTCGGGTGAAGCGGACCTTCGGCTGAGCAAAATACGGATAAGGCGAGCGCGGGTTTCTAGGCCCCGAAGTCGTTGGGCCAATTTTTCTCCACTTGCTCCGTGGTTTTCCGGCTTCCATCGACCCTTGATTTAGAATCCCCCCATGCGTTCGGTTTTCGACTGGAACATCGGGTCGCGCGCGCTTTTGCTGGGCAAGCGCACGCTGATCATGGGCGTGCTGAACGTCACCCCGGATTCCTTTTCAGATGGCGGCCAGTTTCTGGACAAAGAGCAGGCCGTCGAACACGCACTCCAACTGCTTCAGGATGGCGCCGATATTATTGATGTGGGGGGAGAGTCCACTCGCCCGGGAGCCAGGACCTCCGCGGAAAACTCCATAAAACCAGGGGCCGTGAGCGAAAAAGAAGAGTTGGACCGGGTGCTGCCGGTCATCACACGGCTCAAGCGGCAGCACCCAGACCTGCTCATCTCAGTGGATACCTACAAAGCGAGCGTGGCCCGCGCCGCGGTGGAAGCCGGGGCGGAGATTGTGAACGACATCAGCGGCTTCCTCTGGGACCCCAAAATGTGCAAGACGCTGGCGGAGCTCAAGTGCGGCGTCGTGCTCATGCACATGCGCGGACGCCCCGAGGAGTGGCGCACTCTGCCTCCGGCGCCCGATATCGTCACCTTGGTAAGACGTGAACTCGGAGAGCGGGTTGACGCCGCGATGATGGCCGGAATCAAACGGGAAAGAATCATACTCGACCCCGGGTTCGGCTTCGGAAAGAACTTTCAGGAAAACTACCCTCTGCTGAAACGCTTTGAAGAATTCCATCAACTACGCTATCCGCTGCTGGTGGGAGTTTCCAGAAAATCTTTCATCGGGCGAGCTTTAGCGCGCGATGGCAAAGACGCGGCGACTGACGCCCGCATCTTCGGGACTGTTGCCGCGGAAGTGGTTGCCGTCCTCAAGGGTGCTCACGTTGTGCGCACGCACGATGTCAGGGCTTGCGCCGATGCGGTCAGAATTGCCGACATCGTTAGCTGACGGGTGGGGATCAAAACAGTTTTGCGGAATCCATCCATAGAGTCACCGGCCCCTCATTTACCAGTTCCACCTGCATCGTTTCCTGAAATTTCCCGGTCTCGCACCGCAGTCCCGCGGCGCGGACTTTCTCCACAAAATATTCATACAACTGCCTCGCCCGTTCCGGAGGCGCCGCCAGATGGAACGAAGGCCGGTTCCCTTTCAGCGTATCTCCGTATAAAGTAAATTGCGAAACCGCCAGCACCGCCCCGCCGACGTCGGCCAGCGAAAGGTTGATCTTGCCCTCTGGGTCATCGAAGACGCGCAACGCGGCAATCTTTTTTGCCAGACAGTCAGCGTCGGATTCTGTGTCTTCCTTACCGACCCCAAGCAGCACCAGCAATCCGCATCCGATTTCTCCGGTGACTCCACCACCGACCGTCACCCGGGCACGGCTTACGCGTTGCACCACAGCTCGCATGGACGCTCACCTTATCAGAAACGAACATCAATAACATTTTGGTTAAGTATTGCAGTTCTAATAAAAATCTTTTTTGTCATTCCGAACGATGACCCTGAGCGCAGCGAAGGGGAAGCGGAGGAATCTGCTTTTGCCAACGGCGTTCGCGCCGCGCGGTCCAGGGAAAAGCAGATTCCTCGCACAAAAACCGTGCCTCGGAATGACAAAGGGGGGCACATTGTACTTGTACTTCACCCTAAATTAATTTCTTGAAGTCCAATGAAAACGTTATCATTTGCGACATGAGACTCTTGCCTTCGCAAATACTTTGCGCGGCGCTGGTTTGTGCTGCCATGGCTGCGCGTTCGCAAACCGCGCCTATCGATCCCCTCGCTCCCACCCACGACACCAAGTCCGCTGCGGAGATTGATCGTGAATGGCAGGCCTCAGTCACCAAGTATGATGCCCACCGTGCGGAAGTCCTGAAAGAAGTGGACCGCCAAGCCAACGATGGCCCCTACCGGCCGGATTGGGAGACGCTGCGCAAGTTTGAGATTCCGCAGTGGTACAAGGACGCGAAATTCGGGATCTTCATTCACTGGGGAGCGCTGTCTGTTTCCGGGACCGTGAACGAATGGTACCCACGCAATATGTACCAGCAGAAAGACCCGGCGTTCCAGGAACACATCAAGAAGTACGGGCCGCAGGATAAAACCGGTTACAAGGACCTGATCGCGCAATTCAAGGCGGAAAAGTGGGACCCGGCGGATTGGGCGCGGCTCTTCAAGGATGCCGGCGCGCGCTATGTAATTCCGGTGGCCGAGCACCATGATGGTTTCGCGCTCTACAACTCTGAGCTCTCCGACTGGACCGCCGTCAAAGTGGGACCAAAGCGCGATCTCATCGGCGACCTGGCCAAAGCCGTGCGGGCCGAGGGCCTGCACTTCGGCGCCTCATTTCATCGGGCGGAACACGACTGGTTCTTCGATGGCGGGCGCACCTTCCGCTCGGACGTAAATGATCCCAAATACGCTTCGCTCTACGGCCCGGCCCATGCCTGGCTACCCGATCCAGGCCAGGTATTGATGAATGACTGGACCTACGTGAGTCCGGAGTTCGCCAATGACTGGCTGGCGCGCGCGGCGGAGATTGTCACCAAGTATCACCCGGAGGTGATGTATCTCGACTGGTGGGCCGGACAAGCCAATTACCGGCGCCACGTGACGCGCTTCGCGGCTTACTACTACAACTACAACGCCAAGCAGGGCACGCCCAGCGTAATCAACATCAAAGACTACGCCATGGACTGGCATGCAGGCGCGCGAGATTTCGAGCGCGGGTTAAAGGCGGACATCGAGCCGCAGCACTGGCAGACCGACACTTCGATCAGCAATATTTCCTGGGCCTACCTTGAGCATGACGAATTCAAGACGCCGGACTTTATCGTTCATCAGCTGATTGACATCGTCAGTAAGAATGGCAATCTGCTGCTGAACATTGGCCCGCGATCTGACGGGACCATTCCCCAGGAAGAACGCGATGTGCTACTGGAAATCGGCGGCTGGTTGAGGCAGAACGGCGAAGCTATTTATGACACCACTCCCTGGAAAATTTATGGAGAGGGTCCGACCCGGGTTACGCCCGGTTTCGGGCACGATAAAGACACCCAGCCTTATACCGCGTCGGACTTCCGGTTCACCCAGAAAGGCAGCAACATCTACGCCATCGAGATGGCCTGGCCGGCGGATGGCAAGGCGGTAATTCACGCTCTAGGAGCGGCACAGCAGGCAAAAGGTCTCCACATCGTGAACGTGGAAATAGTGGGCTCCAATACGAAGCCCGAGTATCGTCAGACAGACGACGCCCTGGAAGTGAAAGTACCCACTCAGGCTTCGGGAAAGTACGCTTGGGCGTTTCGAATTGCGACCTCAAGCGGGCATTGAGTCTTTGCGACCCACTCGTATGGCAGCTTACCGAGTTTCCTTAAATCTTTACAGCAATTCGCCCCTACCAGTACACTAATTGTTCTCTGCGACATCTCAGAAGGAGTAGATATATGGCCGATGCAAAAGCTGTGGAGAAGGTAAAGCAGATCATCTCGGAGCAGTTGGGCGTGGACGAAGGAGAAGTGACCCCCAGCGCCTCATTCGTCGATGACTTGGGCGCCGATTCGCTGGACACAGTCGAACTGGTCATGGCGCTCGAAGAGGCGTTCGATGTAGAGATCCCGGACGAGGATGCGGAGAAAATCCGCACCGTCCAGGACGCCATCGACTACATCGATAAGCGCGCCAAAGTTGCCAAATAGCTCGCCCTCTCTCAGCAGACAACCGAAGTAGCGGAGCATACTTTCTCAAGCCGGACGGTTCCACCGCACAAGGAGACACATGGCAGGTACAGAGGAAAAGGTAAAGCAAATCATCGTAGAACAACTCGGAGTAGACGAAGGCGAAGTGACTTCCAGCGCCTCGTTCGTAGACGACCTCGGCGCCGATTCGCTCGACACCGTCGAGTTGGTCATGGCCTTCGAAGAGGCGTTCGAAATCGAGATCCCGGACGAAGACGCAGAAAAGATCCGCACCGTGCAAGACGCAATCGACTACATCGGAAAGCATGGGAAAGGCGGGAAGTAGTTGGGTCGACGGGTCGTAGTCACTGGAATTGGCTTGATCTGCGCGGTAGGGCACACCACAGAAGAGGTGTGGAAGAACCTGCTTGCAGGTAGAAGCGGCGTAGGTCGAATCACCCAGTTCGAGCAATTCGAACGACTCGACGGCACACCGTTCGATGTCACCCAGTTTTCCTGCCAGATCGCGGCCGAAGTAAAAGACTTCGACCCGCTCAAATTCATCGAGAAAAAAGAAGTCAAGAAGATGGGCCGCTTCATTCACTTCGCCGTTGCGGCAGCGGATGAAGCCTTGCACATGTCAGGCCTGAAAATCGTTTCCGAAAATGCCGAGCGCGTGGGCGTTCACATCGGCTCCGGCCTGTACAAGCAATCGGACCTTTGCTGGATC
>CAZETZ010000132.1:0-9836 GCA_964514735.1 uncultured Acidobacteriaceae bacterium
GCAATCACGTACTCGTTCCGCAACGTCTCAGCCTTGGCGTGCGAGGCTGCACTCAGTTCCTTGTTAAAGACCACCTGAGTTACGCCGGTACGGTCGCGCAGGTCTATGAAAATCAAGTTGCCCAAGTCGCGGCGGCGGTTCACCCAACCCATCAAAACAGCTTTTTTGCCGGCATCAGAGGCGCGGAGCACGCCACACTTATGCGTACGTTGAAGATCTCCCAGGAAGTCGAGCAAGTTGTACCTTTCAGTGGAAAATACGGCAGGAAGCCGAATTTATCATTATAACTGGGGAAAAGCGCGAACCACAGAGGCCACAGCGTAACGCGGAGAAAATCGAAGCTTCCTCCGTGTAAACTCTGTGGCCTCTGTGGTTGTTTTTTTTAGTAGTGCAGTTTGAGAAACGGTTCGTATCAGGGCATGGCCCTTGGCCGTGCCGCCTCCAGAGAGAAGAATTGAGGTTCGCGCCGGATATGGCGCAATCATCAAGAAAGCCAAGGCTATTGGCAGTTGCGCCCCACCGGCGCGTTGGTCGAAACCAACCGGAAAACGGCAGGGCTTAAAGCCACTGACGTGATACGTAACGTTTCTCTCAAACTGCGTGGTTTTTGAACTCTTTACTTCTTGGTGGCTTTGCCTTCCATGACGGTGGTCCAGCTGGCCCCGTCGGGGGACATTTCAAATTTGAATGTGTAAGAAGTAGGGGAGAGAACTTTCTCGGTGAAGTGGCCTTTCATGGTCATATCACCCATCTTGATGTCGCTGGTCCAACTCCACTCATCGCCGTTGACCATACCCAGCGATTTGTCGGTTTCGCCCATGCTGTTGAATTCGTTGTAAGTGTATTTCTTTGCGTCGCTGTCGTATCCCATGACCGCCAGGGTCTTCATCTTGCCCATGGGGTCCGGCATGTTAATGTCAGAGTGCAGGACGATGAAGAACCCGCCGTCCATCCACTCAATGTGGTCGGTGCCGGTGAACTTGCCGCCTGGCCCCATGGGGCCAGGTTTGAAATCGCCTTCAATGGCCCAGGTACCCACGAAATAATCCAGTTTCTTGACTTCCGGCGAGGGAGAGGGAGGGCCTTGGGCGAAAACCGCTGCCGCTGCGAAAACAAGGGTGGATAACAACAGAATTTTAGAAGCACGTTTCATAGCGTTTTTCTCCTTGCAGGTTTAATACGGAGTGGCACTGTCCTAAGTTCCTTAGTTCCTTCAGACGACTGGCAAATTACTGGGCCGGAGGCGCAGGCGTCGGGGCCGGCGCAGAGTCCCCGGTATTCACCAGGTCCTTTAATTCCTTGCTGGGCTTGAAGAAAGGGATCTTTTTGGCCGGCACTTCCACGCGGTCTCCGGTCTTGGGATTGCGTCCCACGCGCGGTTTGCGCTGCCGTGTGCGGAAGCTGCCGAAGCCGCGTATTTCGATCTTGTCCCCAACGCGCAGCGAACGCACGATGCTGTCAAAGATGGTTTCGACAATGACCTCGCTGTCTTTCCGCGTCACTTCCGCCAACCGGGAGACTTCTTCGATGAGATCCGCTTTTGTCATACGCCTGATCGCTCCATCTTCTATGAAATTGGTTCCGACATGCGTGGCCGCTCCCGGCGCCCTGGGGCCAGGCCGGAAGCATTCATAAACTTCTCAAATTTCAGGGGTTTTGCGCAAGTGGCTTGTTGGCGAACCGGTTTCCAGGCCATGGGCCTACTGCCACAGATAATAGAAGCCGACATGCTGCTCCAGCAGCTTTTCCCGCGTGGGGAGCCACTGGGAAACGTCCCCAAAAAGCAGATCGAGGAGGGTTTTCCGGTCCCGGTCAGGCCGCACCAGCGTAGGCTCGCCGGAGATTCCCACTGACTTGGCGGTATCGTCCACCGCCGCCTGGAAGTCGCCAAGCTGATCGATCAGCTTCATGTCCAAAGCTTGTTCACCGGTCCACACTTTGCCATTGGCAATGGCACGGATGTCTTCCGCCTTCACTTTGCGGCCATCGGAATTGCGCCCATCGGCCACCGCCTGAATGAACTGGGTGTGCATGTTATCAATCAGCGCCTGCATGTATTGTTGCTCCGCCGGGGTCATGTCGCGCGTGGGCGATCCGGTATCCTTGAATTCACCGGCCTTCATGGTGATGTCTTTCAGCTTGGCCCAGTGCAGCAGCTCTCCATAGTTGGTCCACTGCGCAATCACGCCGATGGAGCCGACGATGCTGCCCTTATCGGCATAAATCTTGTCGGTGGCCGAAGAAACGTAATATGCGCCGCTGGCCCCCACGGTCTGAATGGACGCCGTAATCCGCTTCTTTTTCTCGTCGCGGATGCGTTTGACTTCGCGGTAAATCTCCTCCGACGCCGCCACTCCCCCGCCGGGCGAATTGACGTGAATGATAATCGCCTTAATGGAACTGTCGTCCGCGAATTTTTTAAGCTGGCTGACCACCTGCGTGGGGTCGATGATCACCCCGTCCAGGTCCACCACGCCGATTTTGTCGCCAAAGCCACTGAATGACGAGGACGCCGATTGCGAGCCGGAGTGCAGCGTGAGATAAACCAGGGTGAAAACCGCCAGCACAAAGAGGAAAAACGCGCCTCCTCCAATCAGGATCCAGAGCCAGGTGCGGGAACGCTTTTCGTCAGCCATATTGGGGCTTAGTTTAGCACCGGAAGCGCAAAGACGCAGGTTTTAGTAATCGGGATTTTTCCGCGTCCGTTCTTTGCGAAGCGCAGAGTTCGCGGAGAAAATCAAAATCGTCGACCGGGACATGAATCATCGGCCCGGCGGGACAATGACTCGCAGCGCGTTCCGCTTCACCGAGATTTCCACCGGCGTTCGGCAGACATATTCGCCATCGGCGTACACATCGAGCGGGCACTCGGTTTCCAGGCGTACGCTCGCGGCCTGAGAATATTCGACTTCCGCCATGCTCAAATGCCGCCCGAAATAAACCATGGGAAACAAACAGAAGAGCTTGAATTTATTGATCTTGCGGATGGCGCAGATATCCAATTGGCCATCATCCATACGGGCCTGCGGCGCGATTCGCATTCCGCCGCCATAGGCGGGCACATTGGCGAATGCGGCGAGCACCGTGGGTTGAAAGCCTTGGCCAGACTGAACGGCGGAAGTCTTCTCCAGTAAAATTTTCATGGGCAATGGAGCAAATTGAAGCAGACTCGGAAGCAATGTAAGCGCGTATCCCCCGTTTCTCCGTAGCCAGCGAGGCAAACGATTGGCGCGGCGAGCTACCTCTCCATCTAACCCCACTCCGGCCACGGTACCGAAGTAGTGTTCGCGCGGCGGGCCTTCCGGCCCCAAAGCCTTGATCACGCCCACATCAATGGGCCTCACGTTCACGTTCCGCGTTTGCGTGACAAACTTCCGCCACGCGGATACAGCATGCTTTACACTACGCAGACCCAAGGCCCGAGCGAAGTCGTTACCGCTGCCTCGCGGGACCACCAGCACAGGACGTTGCAGTTCCAATAATGCCTGCAAATGGCGATGAATGGTCCCGTCACCGCCCAGCAGCAGGACCACGTCTGGTTCATCTTTCGAAGCCGGTGGGCCACTCAGCCAGAAAATGCCTGGCGCTCCTTGAAAGGCCTGTAATTCCCGCTCGGAACAGCCCGGCCCGAAGATGACGGACGCACGCATTTCGCCGCACGAGCGTATCAAAAATTGAGCGGAAAACCTCAGAAGTACATCGTTCATCCTGCCATCAGAGGCAAAAAACACCTAGAAAGCCATCTTCACAATGAACTCTAAGTTGTTGAAAAAAATACCTATTATTAATCTGGTCAAAGATAGGCCAATGCAACATTAGGTTCTTACAGCCGCAGCATCGGGAGACTAGCTTCCTTGGTGCGTGTGTCCTACAGTAACTTTCGCGAATATTCAAAATAAGAAACTATTAATGCAAAGTTGCCGTTATTGGGAGTTTCCCCCATGTCACTGCGTGCTTTGCTGGTTATCGCGCTTTTTTTCATGCTTGTTCTGACTCTGGCAGCTTGCGGAGGAGGCCCTCACACCCCGCCGCCAGGAAACGCTCCGACCATTTCTGCTCAGCCGGGAAACCAAACTGTCACCGTCGGCCAAACCGCGACTTTTTCGGTTGCCGCGAGTGGCACTGCTCCACTGAGTTATCAATGGGTCAAGGGCACGAATTGGATTTCCGGCGCAACCACTACCAGCTACACCACTCCCGCAGCTACCGCACTGGACAATGGGGCACAGTTTAAGGTCATTATCAGCAATGCGGTCGGGAGCGTGACCAGTAACGCGGTTTCTCTTACAGTGAATGGGGTTACAACCGCGCCTTCGATTACGCAACAACCGGCAAATCTGACAGTCGATGCTGGACAGACGGCCACATTTTCCGTGACTGCCACCGGGACCGCGCCCCTGACTTATCAATGGCAGAAGGGGACCGCCAATATCGCCGGTGCGACCTCATCCAGCTACACGACTCCGGCAACAACCTCCGCCGACAACAACACGCAATATCGGGTAGTCGTGACGAATTCCGCCGGAAACGCGACCAGCAACGCAGCCACACTGACCGTCAACAGCACGCCGGTTGCACCGACCATTACCCAACAACCGGGGAACCAAACCGTCACCGCGGGCCAGACCGCAACTTTCTCTGTCGTGGCAACGGGCACAGCGCCGCTGAGCTACCAATGGCAGAAGGGCACGACGAACATCGCGGGAGCAACCGCATCGAGCTATACCACTCCCGCAACCACTGGAGCTGACAGCGGATCCACGTTCCGCGTGGTGGTGAGCAACTCAGTAGGAAATGTGACCAGTTTTGCCGCGACCCTCACGGTCAACGCTCCAGTAGCGCCCTCGATCACGCAGCAGCCGGCGGATAAAACCGTGACCGCAGGCCAGACCGCGACCTTCACCGTAGTGGCCACGGGAAGCGCACCGTTAACTTATCAGTGGCAAAAAGGGACCACCAATATCGGCGGTGCAACTTCGTCGAGTTACACAACCCCGGCCACCACGACCGCGGATAGTGGCTCGCAGTTCCGCGTGGTGGTCACAAACACCGCGGGCAATATCACCAGCAACCCGGCCACACTCACGGTGAACGCGGCTTCCTTGGCGGATGTGCTCACCTATCACAATGACATCGCCCGCACCGGAGCCAACTTAAGTGAAAGCATATTGACCCCAGCCAACGTGGCCTCCGCCACCTTCGGCAAGAAAGGCAACTATGCGGTAGACGGCCATGTGGACGCGCAGCCGCTCTACGCTTCGAGCGTGGCCGTACCCAGCAACGGCACGCACAATCTGCTGATCACGGTGACCGAACACGACTCGGTGTACGCCTTTGACGCCGATAGCGGGACCATCCTCTGGCAGAAATCCATGTTGCAATCCGGCGAAACCACATCCGATACGCACGGATGCAACCAGGTAAGCCCAGAGATCGGTATCACATCTACCCCAGTGATTGACCGCACGCGCGGCCCCAATGGAGCAATCTACGTGGTGGCCATGTCGAAAAACGGCTCGACCTATCACCAGCGCCTGCATGCCCTCGATCTCGCCACTGGCGCAGAGCTATTTAGCGGTCCGAAAGAAATCACAGCGACTTATCCCGGCACCGGCGAAAACAGCAGCGGTGGCAATGTGATCTTTGATCCCGGACAGTACAAAGAGCGCATGGGCCTGCTGCTGATGAACGGCATTGTGTACACCGCCTGGGCCTCGCACTGTGACTTCACTCCCTACACCGGCTGGGTGATGGGAAACAACGCGGACACTCTGGCGCAAACCACGGTGTTGAACGTAACTCCGAATGGCGGGCTGGGCGCGTTCTGGGGAGCTGGCGCCGGCATTGCCGCTGACTCTTCCAACAACATTTATCTCCTGGTGGGCAACGGCGACTTCGGCACGACTTTGAACGGCAACGGCTTCCCCGCCAACGGGAATTTCGGCAACGGATTTATTAAGCTTTCGACCACCGGCGGGCAGTTGGCGGTCGCCGACTACTTCGAAATGTCCAATCAGCAGTCGGAGAACAACGGAGACGTGGACCTCGGCTCCGGTGGCGCCATGGTGCTGCCGGACTTCACCGACGGTGGCGGCACAGTGCGCCACCTGGTCGTGGGCGCAGGGAAAGACACCAACATCTATCTGCTCGACCGCACCAACATGGGCAAGTTCAACTCCGGCAGCAACAATATTTACCAGCAGCTTTCCGGCGTTTTAGGCGGAGGCATTTGGTCGGTCCCAGCCTATTTCAACAACCATGTCTACTACGGCCCGGTTGGCAATGCTTTGATGTCATTCACGATCAGCAACGCCAAGCTGTCCACGTCGCCAACCGCGCAATCAAATAACACTTTCTCTTATCCAGGTACAAGCCCCAGCGTATCGGCGAACGGCGCGAATAATGGAATCGTCTGGGCCGTAGATAACGGCGGCGCCACCCTGTACGCCTACGACGCCACGACGTTAACCCAGCTGTACAACAGCAACCAAGCCAGCGGCAACCGCGACCACTTCGGCGGCGGAAACAAGTTCATCACGCCCACGATTGTGAATGGGAAGGTGTTTGTGGGAACCACCAACAGCGTCGCGGTGTTTGGGCTGCTGCCGTAACTTTGAGAATGTGTGGGGCGGGCGACTCGCCCGCCTTCTTCCAGGCGGTCAGACAGCGCGAGCAGCTTTACGCTTAACAGGTTCCACGACTTTCACCACCAACCTTTTCCCCAAAACCTGAGCGGCCCGAGTGACGGTATCCAGAGTGACCGCTGTGTTTTGTGGATCGAGCAAACGATCAAGCTGCGAGCGGCTGGTGTGAAGTTCCCGTGCCATGGCCTGCTTGGTCTTCTGCTGTTTTTTCATGGCTTGGGTCAGTTGCCAGGCCAGGACTCTCTTTACAGCGACCGCTTCAACTTCTCCCCGAATATCCTGTTCCTCCAGAAAGCTGTCGAAGCTTGATCCACTATGGTCGAACTTTCCGTTTGTTCGTTTCTTCATTCCAGCCCTCGCTGATGCTTGCTCATATTCCGGCGCGCGAACTCCAAATCCTCCACCGGGGTCTTGCGTGTTTTCTTGATGAAACCATGCAAAAGAACCATGCGGCTGCGCTTATCAATGTAGAACAAAACCCGCGCGATACGGTTCTGCCTCAATGTTGTCCGTACTTCATAAAGACCACCGCCCAGAGGACGGCAAACCGGCATGCCCACCGGCCATCCAAACTCTACGGTTTTGATGTCCGCGCCGATCTGCCGGCAGTCCTGCTTGGGCAGCGATTTCAGCCATTCTCGTACCGCTTCCCCGCCTGCTTCTGTGCGGAAGAAAATGGCAGGAATGCGTTTGGCTTGGCGCAATGGCCCTGGCAACTCTCTGGCCATGACTTATTGTACCATATATAGTACACTTGGGAGGAGGCGCCTTGACGTAGACCTTCAATGTCTAGCTTATTAGCCTGACCCCAATTGCAAACTAACCCGGATTTTTTTGATTTTTCTTCCGACCTGAAGAATAAGGGGGTCTCGAATTTCCAACGGTGCGAGAGGATCAGTGTGCACTTCACCATTCACCTTGACAGCTTTTTGCTTGATCTTACGCACTGCATCCGTAACAGATTCCGCAAGCCCGACGCGGGCCAATATCTTGTCCAGCCTGACTCGGTCCTCCGCTATTTCAACAGACACTTCCTCAAGGTCCTCTGGAACCTCGGACTTTTGAAACTGCTTCGCCCAATCCTCGCCGGCCTTGCCCGCAGCATCCACCCCATGAAAGTCCGTCACAATCCGCCGTGCCAAATCTTTCTTCGCCTCCATGGGATGCGACTCTCGCTTCATCTTCTCAATGTCCGCCACTTGCACATCGGTCAGCAGCTCATAGTAGCGCCACATAAGCTCATCGGAGACCGACATCACCTTGCCGTACATATCGAGCGGCGCGTCTTTAATCCCAATCGCGTTCCCCAGCGACTTCGACATCTTCTGTACGCCGTCGAGTCCTTCGAGAATCGGCATGGTCAGCACCACCTGCGACTCCTGACCATTGATGCGTTGCAATTCGCGTCCTATCTGAAGGTTAAATTTCTGGTCAGTACCGCCGAGTTCCACATCCGCATGGAGCATGACCGAATCGTAACCTTGTACCATCGGGTAAAGCATTTCGTGCATCGCAATCGGCTTCTCTTCCTGAAAGCGTTTGTGGAATTCCTCTCGTTCCAGCATTTGCGAAACAGTGAACCACGAAGTCAGCTTGATCCAGTCCGCCGACTTCAGCTTGTCGAACCACTCGCTGTTAAAGCGAACTTCGGTCTTGGTCTTGTCGAGAATCTTGTGCACCTGCCCCAGGTAAGTCTTGGCGTTGCGCATAATGTCGTCGGCGCTCAGCGGAGGCCGCGTGGCCGAGCGCCCAGTGGGATCGCCGATCATGCCGGTGAAATCGCCGATTAGAAAGATGACGGTATGCCCAAGATCCTGAAAATGCTTCAGCTTGCGCAGCAGGACAGTGTGTCCGAGATGAAGGTCCGGTGCGGTAGGATCAAACCCAGCTTTGACGCGCAATGGCTTGCCCGAGCTCTTTGATTTCTCGAGTTTCAAGCGCAGTTCCGACTCCTTAACGATTTCCGCGGAGCCTTTCTTGATGTAAGTGAGCTGTTCGTCAACCGGAGCAAACGTAGGCATAAGGGAATGATTATAGCGGGAGACGTGATGAGATTGCGTAGGGCAGACACTCCTGTCTGCCTGCCGGCAGCGTCAAGAATGCGTCGCGGTCAGCGGAAGAAATGACCCGAAAGTTTAGTCGCGCTGTAGGCAGGCGGGCAGGAGTGCCCGCCCCACACGGTCTAGACGGAGGCCAGGAATTTTCGTCCAACAACTTTGTACTTTCCTGCCAGCACCAAATTAATGGCCTCGCTGTAGGCAAGATGTTCTTGCTCGATAATTCGAGCGGCCAGGGCGTGCTCGTCATCAGTGTCGAGCACCAGGACGGTTTTTTGCAGAATGATGGCCCCATGATCGAGCTCTTCATCCACAAAATGCACGGTGCAGCCGGAGACTTTGACTCCGTACGCAAAAGCCTGCTCTTGCGCTTCCAATCCCGGAAACGCCGGCAGCAGCGAAGGATGGATATTCAAAATCTTTTGTGGAAATTGCTGCACAAACCACGGTGAGAGCAGCCGCATGTATCCCGCGAGACAGACCAGATCAACTTTGTGCTCTGTTAATGCGGCGACAACAGCCCGGTCATGCTCTTCGCGGTTTTTGCCTTTGGAGGGAATCGCTAACGCGGTAAGCCCCATGCGCCGGGCGGTTTCGAGTCCGCCAGCTTCTGGTTTGTTGGAAATAACTACCGCGATCCGCGCATCCGGAATTTTTCCCGAAGCCACATTTTTCGCGATGGCCTCGAAGTTCGAGCCGCGTCCGGAAAGCAGGATGCCAAGGTTCTTCATGACAATTAAGAAACTACAAACCACAGAGAGCACAGAGTTCCACAGAGCAAATCCACAGAGTTCTGTGCTCTCTGTGCCAAACTCTGTGTAACTCTGTGGTTGGTCTTTTTTGGATCCACCTACGCGCCTCCCAAAATTTTCCGCGCCAGTTCCGCACGCGGCACGGAAACCTGCTCCCCAGTTGCGAGATTCTTGAGCGCGAATACGCCTGATTTTGCCTCGTTCTCGCCGACGATCAGAATATAGCGTGCGCCTAATTTGTCCGCCGTCTCGAAAGATTTCTTTAATCGGAAGGTTTCGTCTCCCAACTCGATTGGGCCAGCAGCCACAAGCTTTTCTTGCTGGCGCAACTCGCGTGCCAGATGCGCTGCTTCTACGTTCATTCCCGGACCCAGCGGTGCAAT
>CAZETZ010000133.1:0-9832 GCA_964514735.1 uncultured Acidobacteriaceae bacterium
GCTGGCACTTCCGCGAACGGCACCTTCTCCCGCACGTGGACGTTCTGAATGGTCTGGGGAAACACTTTTAAATCGCCGGCCAAATCTTTCAAGGTGCGCTTGGTCCGCGATACAACTTCCATCACGCGCAGAGCGGTCAGGAGCCCGTCGCCTGTCGTCGCCTCGCCATCGCGAAAGATAATGTGTCCCGACTGCTCGCCTCCCAGCGTGGCGCCGGTTTTCAACATTTCTTCGAGAACATATTTGTCTCCCACATTCGCGCGTAACATGCGAATACCGGAGTCACGCAACGCGATTTCCAGGCCCATGTTGGACATCGTGGTGGCGACGATCGTATTTCCGGGAAGGACGCCGCGCGCCTGCATATCGCGCGCCGCCAGTAGCAAAACCGCGTCCCCGTTCACCACCTGGCCGTCGCCATCGCTAAACAATGCCCGGTCGGCATCACCGTCGAAGGTCACGCCTAAATCAAACTGTCCGCGCTTCTCCGCGATTATTTTAGCGGCGACAGCCGGGTGCAGAGCGCCACAGCCTTGGTTGATGTTTTTTCCGTCGGGAGACGCGCTCAGGACGGTGGCCCTAATCCGCAGGGCGCGGAAAAGCTCCGGAGCTTCCGCCGCCGCCGCCCCATTGGCGCAATCGACCAAGACCCGCAACCCGCTTAGATCGACCTTTGCATTCGATGCCAGCCAGTCAATGTAGGCCTGCCTGAGCTCAGCCCTTCCGGGCAGACTACTTGCCGCCTTTTGGGGCGGCCCAGGATGAGCTTCGGAGTTTTGCAACAGGCTGAAAATTTCCCGCTCGATGGCCAGCTCGCGGGCATCGGGCAGCTTAAAGCCATCGCCGGAGAAGACTTTGATCCCGTTGTCCGTCCATGGATTATGCGAAGCCGAGATCACGATTCCGGCGGAATATTTGCGGGAACGCGCCAGATACGCGACGCCGGGCGTGGTAATTATGCCCGCGCTGTGCGCTTCCACCCCAACCGATGCCAGCCCCAAAACGACCCGGTCCGCAATCCAGCCGCTGGATTCACGCGTGTCCTGGCCGATTACGACCCTGGCTTTGACGGTGGAGCGAATCAGGTCATGGCCCAGCGCGCGGCCGATCAGATAGGTGCTTTCCCGGGTGAGCGGAAATTCGCCGGCGACGCCGCGAATTCCATCGGTGCCAAACAGTTGTCGAGTTGGGGATGCCATTCGTTTAGTGAGTCGCAGGAGTCTGTGCTTCGAACGATGTTCGCAATTCCGTAAATGAAACCTGAAACTTATCGGGGCCCACGCTTAAAACCTGCAAATCATGGGGGTGATGAACTTCGACCGCGCTGGAACTAAAAGTACGCTCTCCCGGCTGCCCGGCAGTCAGGTCAATTTCCGCCTGCACGTCGGTTGGTTGCAGCCTGCGCACTGCCCGTTGAGGTCCGCGCAGCAAGATTTGCGCGCGCGGAATCCGTTCATAACTCATGCCCAGATGGGCTGGGACATTGCGAAAGATGATGGGCACTTCAATCGCCACCTCGGCCACCGGGTCCTGTGCCAGCGCCAACCACAATCCCGCCGCCAACACCAGCGAGAGAAGTTTCAGGCCGAAATTGTGCATGACCGTGCGGCGGAGGAAGTCAAACATAGGTTAGTGTCCGCCTCTCTGCTTGGAAACAGAATCTGTACTCGTACTTTGCAGGTGGTTGGGTTCCCGCTGCAAAACCTCCGCTTCATTCACAATTGGCGTGGGTAAGGCGGATGGCGGCAAATAGCGCTGCACCAACTCTCCCAGGCGTTTACGGAGCTGCTCCACGGTCAGGTTGCGCTCGATGCTTCCCGCCACAGCCAGGCTGATGGCCCCCGTCTCCTCCGACACAATGACCGCAATGGCGTCGGTTTCTTCGGTAATGCCAATCCCGGCGCGATGGCGCGTCCCCAGTTGGGTCGAGAGGACCGGATTCATAGAGAGCGGCAGGAAACAAGCCGCGGCGGCAATTCGGTCCTTTTGCACGATCACCGCGCCGTCATGCAGGGGCGCGCTCGGCCGGAATACAGATGCCAGCAGATCGTACGAAAGATGGGCGTCGAGAGCGACTCCGCTTTCAATGTAAGTACGCAGGCCGATCTCGCGCTCAATCACAATCAGCGCGCCGGTCTGGTGCTCGGAGAAGAGGTTCGCCGCCAAGACAATGTCATCATAAGCGTCCATTTCCCCGGCCGTGGTCCGGCTGAAGGTCAGCTTGCGGCCAAGGCGGGCCAAGGCTTGCCGGATTTCCGACTGGAAAACCACGATGATGGCAAACACGCCATAAGGCAGGAGGGTGCTGATTAACCAGTTGAGGGTCGTGAGTTCGCCCAGGCGGGTGAAATAAAAAGCCAGGACCACAGCCCCGACACCCACAAGCATGTAGGCGGCGCGTGTGCCCTGGATCAGGGCCAGGAGCTCGTAAATGATCGCCGCGACCAGAAAAATGTCGATGACCGAAATCAGCGACAAATGAGACCACGGCGCGGCGAACCTCATGAACAACGCCCTTTCCTGGAACTCAAAGGCTACGGCAAACTCCATTGTAATTTATGGCTTAAGAAGAACAACTGGCCACGGGTCCGCACCGGAGACAAAGACTTCAATCCCTGGGTTGGCGGTGAAAATCGGTGGCTACGATTTCTTCTTTACGGTGGCTGCGATGGCGCCCTTTTGCAGCCGGGCAGAGATCTCATCTCCTGATTTTACCCGCGAAGCATCTTTCAACAACTGGCCCGACCCATCAAACACCAGCGCATACCCGCGGTCCAGAATGGCCAGCGGAGACAGCGCATGCAACTGCCCGGAAAGTTGCTCCAGTTGCCCCCGGCGGTGAAGCAGCAGGGTCCGCACTGTCGTGCTTAGAGAGGCAATCCGTGCATCGAGCTGTTGGCGGATGCTACCTAGCACACGTCGCGCGTCGTAGTGGCGAACTGACGCCGACAAAGTTTCAAAACGCCGTCGGTGGTGTTCGAGAACGTCACGCTGCGCGTGGGCGAAGCGGTACATCAGCTCATCCAGCCGCTGCTGCCGCCGGTGAAGCAGATCGGCGATGCGTGCGAAGGCCCCATGCTGGGCCAGTTCCGTCAGGCCCTGGCGCGCTATCAACAGCCGATAGCGGACCGCTTTTTCCAGGCGACGGTGGAGAGATCCAGCCTGTTCTTCGATCTCTTGTCGCGAGCGGATCACCAGCTCGGCCGCTGCCGAAGGCGTGGGCGCGCGCAAATCGGCGACAAAATCAATGATGGTGAAATCGGTTTCGTGGCCCACCGCGGAAATCACGGGAATTTTCGATACGGCCACAGTCCGCGCCAAAGTTTCTTCATTGAATGCGGCCAAATCTTCGGCTGAGCCTCCGCCCCGGGCCACGATGATGACATCCACGCTGGCTGCTTTATTGAAATAGCGGACTCCCGCAGCTACTTCCAGAGGGGCTGCGTCCCCCTGTACCTGCGCGGGAAAAATCAGGACATTCGCGCTATGATGACGGCGGCCCAGGACCTTCAAAATATCGCTCAGCGCCGCTGCCTGGGGCGAAGTCACCACCCCAATCCGCCGCGGCAGAGATGGAACTGGTTTCTTACGCGAAGAATCGAACAGTCCTTCCGCTTCCAGCCGGGTTTTGAGTTGTTCGAAAGCGATCTGCAAAGCCCCCGCGCCTTTGGGATCGAGATACTCGGCGGAGATTTGCAACTCGCCACGGTCTTCGTAGATGGTGACGCGGCCACGGACCACCACATGCATGCCGTTCTCCGGTCGAAATCGCAGCAGCCGTGCCTGCGAGCGAAACATCACGATGCGGATTTGAGAGTTGGCATCCTTCAGGGTGAAGTAGAGATGGCCGGAGTCGTGGGCGCGGAAGTTGGAAATCTCTCCTTCCACCCAGGTATCGGTGTACTCGCGCTCCAGATGGGTGCGCGCGGCCGCAACCAGCTCGCGCACCGTCCAAATGCGCCGCCCCGGAGTCTGGAAGCTGAAACCGAGCTGGTCCGCCGATGCCATGTGGTGGAGTTTACCGCAGTCGAAGGACCTTAGCGCCGGAAGCGCCCGATGAGGTACATCACGGCAGTCAGCACTACGCTGAGCAAGATGGATGTGGCCAGCGGAACATATACGGTTGTGTTTTTGCCGCGGTAAACGATGTCGCCGGGCAGCTTGCCGATGGGCAGATTGGTTTTTCCCAGGAATACGAAGACAAGCCCCGCAACTACAAACAGCGCTCCGAGGAAAATCAGCAACTTCCCGAAATCGGCCATGGAGCAAGTTTAGATCAAAGGGCCGCCTCGCTTTACTCTGTATCACAAAGAACTTGATAATTTGGGGGCTGCCGCCTAAAATTGCTTTCATGCTGGAGCATCGTCCACGCCGCTTCCGCCGTCGCGCTTCCGGCCCTTTGCCGGCGCGCGCGATGGAGGACTTGCGATTCATCCGCCAGACCATGGAGCGGTCGTCTTCGTTTACGGCGGTATCGGGTTGGGGCCAGGTTTTGGTTGGAGTCAGCGCGCTGCTGGCGGCAGCAATCGCCGGACGGCAAATCACGCAAAGATGGTTGGTGGTCTGGATTGCCGAAGCCGTATTGGCATGTGCGATTGCCCTCACCAGCATCTACCGCAAGGCAAGCAGCAAAGGGCTGCCGCTGACCAGTGGGCCCGGACGCAAATTTGGCATCAGCTTCTTGCCCCCTGCGTTGGCTGGGCTTGTGCTGACTATCGTTCTGGTGAAGGCGGGGCTTCCGCAGTTTCTTCCCGGGACATGGCTGCTTCTCTACGGCGCAGGGGTCGTGACCGGAGGCGCTTTCTCGGTGGCGATTGTTCCCGTCATGGGTTGCAGCTTCATACTGGCAGGCGCGGCAGCTTTCGCCGCTCCTCTTACTTGGGGAAGCGCATTCATGGCTGCGGGGTTTGGCGGGTTGCATATCCTCTTTGGAATTCTGATCGCGAGGAAACACGGTGGGTAGAACCAAGATCGAAGCAAAAAGAAACGTGGTGGTGCGGCAGGCTGCCCACTCGCGCGGAACGAATTCTGACGTGGATGATTTCCCCGAACTCGACCGCCTGATCCATGAGCGCATGAGGCTGGGAATTGTCAGCGCGCTGGCGGTGAATCAATCGCTGGGTTTTAACGACCTCAAGCGTCTGCTGAAGACGACGGACGGCAACTTGAGCGTCCATGCGCGCAAGCTGGAAGAGGCGCAATACATCGTATGCAGCAAATTTTTCGAGGGACGCATGCCGCGTACTGAATACCGGCTGACAGCCGCAGGCAAGAAGGCCTTCGATGAGTATTTGGTGCAGATGGAAGATTTGGTCCGCAGAATGAAGGAACACTGAAACGCGCTAAAAAAAATCAGGACAGCCCGGAGCCCCCCGAAGCTGTCCATAAACCCTCCCGGTTAGAAGGGCGCGTACTCAATCAACACTACTTTCAATGTGTTGCAAAAATGTTGCAGTTGCATGAAAGTCCAATGAAATCATCTGTAAGAGAACCGCACCGCTGTGCGGGGCCGAGACCGGCGCTACACTTGTAGAGCTTGGTATAGTATTTCCGCGTCGAAACCATGCCCCGCAAGACGGAGCAGTCCCGCAAACTTCAGCAGCGCGCCGAACAGCTCATCCCCGGAGGAGTGGACTCTCCTGTCCGCGCCTTTCGCGCGGTGGGCGGTGATCCTCCTTTCATCGCCCTCGGCCAGGGTTCCCGCATCATGGATGCGGACGGCAATGAGTACATTGATTACGTGGGCTCGTGGGGCCCGCTGATTCTGGGCCACGCGCATCCTGCTGTGACCGAGGCGGTGATTGAGGCGGCCAAGAGCGGCACTAGCTTCGGGGCTTCCATCGCGGCGGAAGCGGACTTGGCCGAGCTGGTAATTTCCGCATTCCCACACATTCAGAAAGTCCGCTTTGTCAGCTCCGGGACGGAAGCCACCATGTCGGCGATCCGGCTGGCGCGCGCTTACACCAAGCGCAAGTACATCGTGAAATTTGAAGGCTGTTATCACGGGCATGCGGACGCGCTTCTGGTGAAAGCCGGTTCGGGTGTTGCGACATTGGGAATACCTGGATCCGCTGGGGTCCTGGAAGAGTATTCGCAATTTACCCTGGCGCTTCCCTTCAACGATATTCACGCTCTGGAACAGGCGTTCCTGAAATTCAAACATCAGATCGCGTGCGTGATCGTAGAACCGGTGGTGGGCAATATGGGATGCGTGCCGGGGTCGGGCTCGTTCCTCGCGGCCCTACGCACCATCACGCAGCGGGAAAAAGCACTGCTGATTTTTGATGAAGTGATGACCGGGTTCCGCCTAGCCTTCGGCGGCGCGCAGGAGATTTACGGCATCAAGCCAGACCTGACGACGATGGGAAAGATCATCGGCGGCGGCCTGCCGGTCGGAGGATACGGAGGACCGGCGGAGATTATGAATCTGGTCGCGCCGTTGGGTCCGGTGTATCAGGCAGGAACGCTGTCGGGCAATCCGCTGGCCATGGCGGCTGGAATTGCGACCCTGCGTTATTTGAAAGATCACAAGGGCGAAATTTACTCCCAATTGGAGAAATCGAGCGCGCAACTGGCAGACGGAATCATTGCCGCCGCGAAAGATGCCGGAGTACCGGTTTGCGGCAATCGCGTGGGTTCGATGTTTACCTGGTTCTTCAACCCGGGGCCGGTAACGGATTGGGGATCGGCGTCGAAGTCGAATCCGGAAGCGTTTGGAAAATTTTTCCGGGGGATGCTGGAGAGCGGAGTCTATCTGCCGCCTTCGCAATACGAAGCTGCGTTTATGAGCGCTGCGCACACAGACGAAGACATACAAAAGACCATTGCCGCAGCCAAGCAAGCGTTGGCGTAGAGCGGACACTCTTGTCCGCTCTCTGGCCACGTAATGTTCGGTCTAACCCATCACTGAACCCAGCGTCACCTGCGCTGCCGGCAGGGGCGGACAGGAGTGTCCGCCCTACATCATCTCTGGAATGGTTACGAACTCGTAGCCTTCGGCTTTGTATCGGGTGATCACGTGGTCCGTGGCTGCCACCGTGTGCGAGCGGTCTACCCCCATCTCGTTATGCCGGCCATCGTGCAGGAGGATGACATCTCCTCCCCGCAACTGGCGTTTCACGTGCTGCTCGATTTGTTCCGGGCTGGTTGCCTTCCAGTCGTAGCAAGTGATGCTCCACATCACGGGTTCGAGTTCCAGTTCCCGCGCGGTCCGCAATACGGACGGACGGCGTCCGCCGAACGGGGGGCGAAATAGTTTTGGCAACGCGCCGGTAGTTTCCGCCAGAATGTTTTGGCACATGGTCAGCTGAATACGGGTTTGCATCTGGCTTTGACATGCGAGATTGGGATGGGTGTAGGTGTGATTACCCACCACATGTCCGGCTTTGACCAGGTCGCGCACGATCTGCGGCTTCTGCTGCACGTAACGGCCGATGGTAAAGAACGTGGCACGGACATCGTGTCTGGCCAGCACTTCCAGCAAACGCAATGTGTACGGATCGTTGGGGCCGTCATCGTAGGTCAGCGCTAGTTTTTTCGAAGGGCGCGGCAAGTGCGTGAAAGTCTTCCCATACCATTGGCCCGACGGGGCCATGGACTGATAGGCGGCGGCCGACGCGGACGCAACCACCGCCGCAGATAGAACAAATTCATACATGCTGACGCGATTGTAACAACCTCGAAAAAAGAAAGGCGGTGTCATCGAGCTACCGTTGAGTTGCATCGTGCTTTGACGGGTGACAATTTAGCGGAGAGTTTCCACCAAGTGGAATTTCCCGCATAATAGGGGACCGGAGAAAGCTCTCTATGAAGCCCTACCTTGTATTGCCCGCGCTCTTCTTATTCGTCCTCACTACGACCGCTCAGGTTTCTACTCCTACGGCGCAAGATGCGCAGCAATTTATGGACCAGGCAGAGGCGCGCCTGGCGGAACTCAGCGTGAAAGTGAACACCGCGCAGTGGGTATCGGAAAATTTCATTACCGATGACACAGCCGCGCTCGCCGGCGATGCCCAGGACCAAATCACCGCCGTGACCACCGAGCTGGTGGAGCAGGCCAAGCGGTTCGATGGGCTCAATCTGCCTCCGGACCTTCGGCGCAAATTTTTGCTGCTGCGGTTGTCTCTGACTGCGCCCGCTCCGAAAGATCCGGCCTTGCGGAAGGAGATGACCCACATCGCGGTGGATCTCGACCAGGAGTACGGCAAGGGCAAGTATTGCCCCAAGCCTGAAGATTGCCTGGACATCACTGCCATTGAGCGCATCATGGCGAGCAGCCGCGATCCGCAGGAACTCAAAGACGTGTGGCTGGGTTGGCATAAAGTCGGCGCGCCCATGCGGCAGCGCTATGCGCGCTTCGTGGGTCTCTCCAATCAGGGCGCGCGGGAAATTGGTTTCAAGGATGTCGGGGCGATGTGGCGGGGCGGCTATGACATGACTCCCGAGCAGTTCAGCGCGGAGTTGGAGAGACTTTGGCAGCAGGTGCGCCCGCTCTATCTGTCGCTCCATACTTACGTCCGCGCGCGGCTGGTCAAGCAGTATGGCGCCAGCGTGGCGCCGCCGGATGGTCCGATCCCCGCGCACCTCCTGGGGAATCCCTGGGCGCAGGAGTGGGGAAATATTTTTCCGCTGATGGGGCTGCCGGAATCCAGCAAAAGCTACGACACCACCGAACTGCTCAAGGCAAAGGACCTGGATGCGAAGGGCATGGTGAAGTACGGCGAAGGTTTCTTTACCTCGCTGGGTTTCGCCCCGCTGCCGCAGACTTTCTGGGAGCGGTCTTTATTCACCAAGCCGCGGGACCGCGACGTGGTCTGCCACGCCAGCGCCTGGGACATCGACAATAAAGATGATGTGCGCATCAAGACTTGTTTGCAAATTGGCGACGTCGATTTCGTGACTGTCCATCACGAGCTGGGCCACAACTTCTATCAGCGGGCTTACAAAAATCAGCCTTACTTGTTTCAAAACGGGGCCAATGATGGATTCCACGAAGCCATCGGAGACTCCATCGCATTAGCGATTACGCCTGCCTATTTGAACAAGGTTGGACTGCTGGAAAAAGTCCCCGAGGGGGACAATGACATTCCGGACTTGCTGAAGCAGGCGCTCGACAAAGTCGGGTTTCTTCCTTTTGGCCTGCTGATTGACCAGTGGCGCTGGAAAGTTTTCTCCGGTGAGATCAAACCGGAAGACTACAACAAAGCCTGGTGGGACCTGCGGTTGAAGTATCAGGGGGTCGCGCCGCCGGCCGCGCGCTCAGAAGCAGACTTCGATCCTGGCGCGAAGTATCACATTCCTGCCAACGTCCCCTACACCCGCTACTTTCTGGCCCGCATCCTGCAATTCCAGTTCTACCGCGCGCTTTGCCGTGAATCGGGATACAAGGGCCCTCTGAACCGCTGCACTTTCTACGGATCCAAAGAAGCCGGGGCCAAGTTCAACAAGATGTTGGAGATGGGCCAGAGCATGCCCTGGCCCGACGCCTTGCAAACCATGACCGGCGAGCGCCAGATCGATGGGAACGCTCTGCTGGAGTACTTTGCGCCGCTGAAAAAGTGGCTGGATGAACAGAACAAGGGACAAAAGATGGGCTGGTAAAAAAGCGCGTACTTAACTTCTTAGCATCGGGCCGCCTTGACGGATCATAATTCTTGGACTTTGATACACGATTGCGCTTCTAAATCGTTTTGCCGGATTTCTGACGCTGAATGTGTGGGTCCTCCCCCCGCGTCCTTCAGCCGCAGTGCTACCTTCATATTTCCAATCCGGTTTTTCCAGAAAAGCAATATCCACTCGCCAGACTGCGGCCATTTTCCCAACTTTCAACCGT
>CAZETZ010000134.1:0-5191 GCA_964514735.1 uncultured Acidobacteriaceae bacterium
CGGCCTTCAGAAAAATTAGGAACGCATTCAATCAGAGTTGACATTCAGGGAAAGGATATAGGTCTGCGTAAGGTAGCTGCAACCTGATGTGAAACTAAAGTCGCAGACTTCGCGGATGAACGCGGCTAAGGCGGGGTTTGGCCGTCATGAATCCGTGTAATCCGCGACTGGCTTTTGCATTCAGTGGCAGCCCCGTCCAAGTTATAATGCCATTCCCTAAGTTTGGTATGCCACCACTCCGCATCTTTGTAGCCGATCATGACGAAGTCATCCGCAACCTCATGACTGCCGTCCTGACACGCGATGGCTGGCAGATCTGCGGCGAAGCCTCGGCCGGCAGCGAAACCGTAGCCAAAATCGCCAATCTGAAACCGGACCTGGTCCTGCTGGATATCGCCCTCACCAATCCCTCGGGATTGGACACGACGCGTCAAATCATACAAAGTGATCCAGCCCAACCCATCGTGATGTTGGGCACGTCTGACGACGAGGCCACCGCGAGAAAAGCTTTTGAGGCCGGTGCGTTAGGTTACGTTCTGAAAGCCAACGCCACGCGGGATCTGGCCACTGCGGTCCGGTCCTTGATGAACGGCCAAACTTTCTTCACCCCCCGGATTGCGGAGAACATTCTCCACAGCTACTTCCAGATCGGCCCGAAGCTGGAGATACCGCCCACCCTCCGCAGCGAACGCGACCGCATTGCGGTAAAGTTATTGGCGCGCGAAGCAGCCACCGCCATGGGGACGGCAAAGCTGCGCCAGCCCGGAGGCATGCCGCGCTCCGTCAAAACCTTAATCACCGCATTAATAGCGATAACCGCGGGCGCGATAATCTGGATGAACTACAGCGAAATCATCGAGGAGAACGTACCTTTTCTGCGCCAGTTCCTGGTGCAAACCGGGCTGAAATCGGTCCCGCCTCCGGTCTATCCTGGAGGCAATCCGGCCACGAAGGTCTGGATCGATCTGCACACTGCGCTCTACTACTGCCCCGGGGCCTCGCTGTATGGCAAAACTCCGAAGGGCAAGTTCGAACGGCAACAGGATGCGTTAGAGGACCATTTCGAACCGGCAGAGCGCGAGGCGTGCAAGTAGTAGAAGTTCTCATTGAATGCGGAGAGCGCAATGCGATACATCTGGCTGGTATTATGCGTAGTTCCGCTTCCCCTGCACGCCGAGGAAGCGCAAGAACACCCAACCGGGAAAAAGAAATAGTTGGCGCGCGCGAAGGAACGCAAGCCGCCGGGAAAAAGACACCATGAGTTACCGCTTGCCGAAGAACTTCCCGATTCCCAGCCGGAATTGGACCGTGTTAATCCCGGGATTCAGGTCCCCCAGCCCCGCGTTCGAGATGTGCATATAGCGCGCTTCCAGGCTGAGGGCGTGATTTTCTCCCAGGAAATGAAAGCCCAATGCCGCGCCGGAAGTAAAATTCACCCGCGAAGTGAAATTCGGCACTTCTTGGTTGGTAAATAAAGTTCCGCCGCCGAGTTCGAAATAAGGAACCACACTGCCGCGAGTGGCAAAGTCCCACTTGAGATTGATGGGATTGATGCCGGCGCCAAAAGCCGTGTTGGCGGGCTGAAACACCACGAACGCCGGGACCGCATCCACCGCGTATTCAAATCGCCCTTTCAGAAAACCGGGTCCGTGTGGACGCGTCAAAATCCAACCATACCGTACGCCCAGGTTCCAGACGCTCGTATCCCTGGTCCCGCCGGGGACCGAGCGGCCGCCGCCGGTCCAAACCTGGACCTCGTGCGTACCATCCCCCGGCCGTTCTTGCGCGAGAGCAAACGGCGCGGTCAGAAAGACGACGGCCAGTAGCGTGAGTTTCATGGACAGACTTCCGTAAGCACCGAAGGTGGCACGATACAAGAAATTGATGCGCTGTGACAAATCGCGGCAACCTGGCGTGTAAAATATTTTAGAATAAAAGTAGTTGACGCCATTTCGGAGACACGAACCATGCCCAAATATGTGATTGAGCGCGATATCCCAGGCGCCGGACAGATTCCGCCAGACCAATTGCAAGCCATCTCGCAAAAGTCCTGTGGAGTCCTCAGCAATCTGGGGCCGCAGATCCAATGGGTACACAGTTATGTCACGGACAACAAAATCTATTGCATCTATATCGCTCCCAACGAAGAAACGGTACGAGAACATGCCCGGCAAGGCGGCTTTCCGGCCAATAAGATTTCTGAGGTCAAAACCATCATCGATCCGACCACAGCCGAAAACCGAGTGTAATGAATCGTCGGGGCCACTTCATCATTCGGCAAAGCGCCAGCAACCCAGTTCGATATCTACAAACTAATCCCGCCGTCCACGGCAAGAATCTGTCCGGTAATAAACTGCGGCGCAGTGGCGAAGAAAAACACCGCCTCGGCGATCTCATCGCCAGTCCCATTGCGCCGCATGGGAGTCTGCTTCGCCATCCTCCTCATAAATGCAGCTGCCGCTTTTTCTCCAAGATCAATCATGCCGGGCGCCACGCAATTCACGGAAATCTCCGGGGCCAGCGCCTTGGCCATCACCTTGGTCAGCATGTGCACCGCCGCTTTGGACGAGCAGTAATGGGCATGAGTGGCCCAAGCCTGCAATCCGCCCAGCGACCCCAGGTTGATGATCTTGCCTTTCCGCTGCCGCAGAAGCTTCAGCGCCTCCCGCGAAACCAGGAACGGTCCCCGAGCGTTGGAAGCGAAAATCGCATCCCATTGCTTGACCGTGAGTTTCTCAAACTCCACAGTTTCATAATTCGCGGCATTGTTGATTAGGATGTCCAACCCGCCCAATTCGCGAGCGACCTCTTTCATCGTCGCCCGCACACTCTTTTCATCGGTGATATCGCAGCGCAGCGCCACCGCCCGTACCCCCAAACCGCTCAAATCGACGACTGTGGCCTGGGCCTCACGCGCCGAATTGCGGAAAGTAATGGCCACGTCCGCCCCAGCCTCAGCTAACTTTAGGGCGATGGCCCTTCCCAAACGGCGGGCGCCTCCGGTGACGAGCGCGGTCTTCCCCTGGAGCAGTTTTGCCATGATTTTGATTGTATCTTGGGAGTGAAAACCGGGTTGCCCGGCAGCGAATCTCATTCTGAAACCGGCTCAACTTGCCTCGAATTCTTGACAGTTATTTACTGGAAACCGGTGATTTCTGAGGTTACAATTCGCCTCAATGGAGCAGCCCGGACAAGTCGTGGTTTACTCGCGCAAGGGTTGCCACCTGTGTGAAATCGTCAAAGAAAGCCTGACCAAACTCCAGCGCCACGCCGGTTTCGATTGGCAGGAAGTGGACGTGGATTCCAACGAACAACTCCGCCGCCAGTACACCGACGAAGTTCCCGTCGTCTTCATCAACGGTCGCAAAGCCTTCAAATATCGCATGGATGAGCACGAATTTCTGCGTAAACTGGCCAGTTAGTTTGTCATTCCGACGATTCGCGCTGCGACGAGGAGGAATCCGCTACTCCCGTACATCACCGTAAACACTGCCAAGCAAAATAGCGGATTCCTCCTCGGAGCTGCGCTCCTTGTCGGAATGACAAAATGGGCTCTGTTTGTGATTCCCTGAGGTACGGTTCAGCTACAATCACAGCCGCATGCAGCGCACCCGCCTCTTCGCTGACCCTCAAGGCCTTTTTGTCCACGATGTAATTCTGCAAAGCTGCCGCCGTTTTCCTAATAAAACGGCCATCATTGATTCCTCCTGCAACCGTCGCATCACCTATTCCGAATATGGAGAAATCGTGGAATCGCTCGCCCGGGGATTCATCTCGGCCGGCTTAAAACCTGGCGAAGTCATCGCCGTCTATCTGGCCAATTCCTGGGAATTCGCCGCAGCCTACCACGCGGCCACGCTGGCCGGAGCCATCCCTACTCCGCTCAATCCCAGCTATCGCGAGTACGAAGTCCGCTACCAATTGGAAAATTCCGGCGCCTCATTTCTAGTTAGCGACAGAGCCCACCTGGAAGGGATCAACTTAAACGGTCTCCCCAAACTTCGTCGGGTCTACACAACCCGCCAATCCGTGAGCGGAGCCGAAGCATTCTCCAGCCTGTTGAAGCCCCGTACAGCCTCATACCCGACGCCCAGCCAACCCGCCAACCAGACAATCGCCGCGCTCCCTTACTCCAGCGGGACCACGGGACTTCCCAAAGGCGTCATGCTCTCGCACTACAATCTGGTATCGAACGTTTTCCAGATCGTGGGTCCCAATGCCACTGAACTCTGCGGCCACGATGTGATCCTCTGCTTCCTGCCTCTGTATCACATCTATGGCCTGAATGTGATGCTGAACCCTGCGCTTGCACTGGGCGCAACGCTGGTTCTGTTGCCCCGCTTTCAGCCCGCGGAGGTGTTCCACCTGCTCATGGAAGAGCAAGTCACCATGATGCCCACCGTCCCGCCCGCGCTGAACGCCCTATGTCAGGCAGCCGAGGCCGGGGAATTTCCCCGCGACCACAAAGTCCGTTGGACAAAATCCGGGGCCGCCCCGCTGGCTCCGGAACTGGCCAAGAAGTTCACCGCGCTCACCGGAATCCTGGTCTGCCAAGGCTACGGCATGACCGAAGCCTCTCCCGTGACCCATCTTGGCTATTTGGATCCGGCTCTTTATCTCCCGGCCTCCATCGGCCAGCCCTTAGCCCAGACCGAATGCCGCGTGTTAGGCGAGAACGACGCAGACATGCCTGCAGGTGAGCCCGGCCAACTCGTAATGCGCGGCCCGCAATTCATGCTCGGATACTGGAATGAGCCGCAAGCCACCGCGGCCGCGCTACGCGATGGCTGGTACTGGTCCGGCGATCTGGTAACCAGAGACACGGACGGTTTCTACTTCGTGCGCGACCGGCTGAAAGAAATGATCAAGTACAAAGGCTTCCCGGTCGCGCCCGCCGAGATCGAAGCAGTCCTGCTGGAGCACCCAGCCGTAAACGAATGCGCGGTCGTCGGCAGGCCCGAGGCAGCCGCCGGAGAAGTTCCAGTAGCATTCGTAACTTTGCGCGCGAGCTTTCCTAGCACACAAAAGATGAAAGACGAGCTATGCGCCTTCGTAGGCGAACGCTTGGCCCGCTACAAACAACCGCGCGAGGTCCATTTCATCGAATCCATTCCCAAAACCGCCTCGGGCAAACTGTTGCGTAGAGAGCTGCGTGAACAGCTAAATTCCCAGTAGCGCCCCGGTTTCGTTT
>CAZETZ010000134.1:5291-9338 GCA_964514735.1 uncultured Acidobacteriaceae bacterium
GTTTCTCCGCGCGTTCCGCGGTCCAAGTCTTTGAATCTGATTTAGGATACAGGCATGCCCACAGCGGCCGCCGCCTTACCCTCAATCGACGAAATCCGGCATGCCCAGCAACTGGTGTACTCCGTCATGCCCCCGACCCCGCAATTTTCCTGGCCATTGCTATGCAACCGCCTGGAAACCGAGGTGTGGGTGAAACACGAAAACCACACTCCCATCGGCGCCTTCAAAGCCCGCACCGCCATCGTCTACGCGGCTGAGTTATTCAAGAATGGAGGCCGCATTAAGGGATTCATTGCCGCCACTCGCGGCAATCACGGCCAATCCGTCGCGCTGGCCGCCCGGCGATTTAATGTCCCCTGCTCCATCGTCGTCCCCCATGGCAACAGCAAAGCCAAAAACGCCGCCATGCGGGCCCAGGGCGCGACTCTGATTGAGTATGGCCATGACTTCCAGGAGTCCCGCGAACATGCCGCCAAGCTTTCCGCACAACACGGCTTGCATATCGTTCCGGCGTATCACTACAACATCGTGACCGGCGTCGCCACCTACTGGATCGAGTTTTTTTCCGCCGTTCCGAATCTCGACGTCGTCTACGTCCCGGTCGGACAAGGCTCTGGCATCAGTTCAGCCGTCGCCGTCCGCAATGGCATGAACCTCAAAACCAAGATTGTCGGCGTAGTCTCCGAAGGCGCGCCGGGCTACGCCCTCTCGTTCGAAGCGGGAAAGAAAATCGAAGCCCCAGTTACCACGCAAATCGCCGACGGCATGGCCTGCCGTGTCCCTGACGATGAGCCGCTGGAAATCATGCTCAGCAACGTAGACCACATGGTCCGCGTCAGCGACGGCGAAGTCCGTCAAGCGATGAAGATCTATTTCACTGACACGCACAATGTGGTCGAGGGCGCTGGGGCCGCCGCCCTGGCCGCCGCGTTGAAGGAGAAATGGTCGCTGAAGGGAAAATGCGTGGGCTTAGTCGCCAGCGGGGGAAATGTAGACCACGAAACTTTCGCCAAAGTACTACTCGACGATCGCAATTGACATCCTACCCCGCTTTGCGGAAAGTAAGGTTCACCCGGTACCCACCCAACCGGGGATGGCTCCCTTCCTTGAGTGCCAGCACTCCATGGTAGCGAAGCCGCGCCGATCCACCCCAAACAATCACGTCACCATGGACCACTGCCACGCGCTTAGTTTTGTCCGCGCGTTTCAACCCGCCAAAGAGAAACGTTGCGGGAACTCCCAGGGACACCGACACAATCGGCGCGCTGTAGTCGACTTCATTTTTGTCTTGATGCAGGGAGAGCCGGGCCCCAAGTTCATAGCGATTCATCAGGCAGGCATCGGCCACAAAGTTCTCGAATCCCGCTTCGCCAGCCGCATCTTTCGCCAACTCAGCAAACGAAATCGGCATCGCGGGCCATTTCCTGCCACTTTCCGGATCAACCGCGTCATAGCGGTACCCAGTCCTGTCTGTAATCCAGCCCAGCGCTCCGCAGTTGGTCATCGCCACCGACATGCGAAACCCGCCCGGAGTCACCATGTGCCGGAACGGAGCTTCCGCAGTCACCTTTTTTAACGCGTCCACCAGCACCGCTTCATTCGTCAAGGCGAATCCACGCAATAGGAACGCGCCCGGAGCAATGGTTTCTTTTCGTGATTCCAAGTTCACTCGTTCAAACAAATCCAGCGTCACGGCGCAGCCTCACTTCGCATCACATGAAAGATGATATCCATCGTATCCCGCCCCGGAGCGCAACCGGCTCAACCCATGCCGCGCATTGCCGCAATGCTCCGGCTACTGAGTCACGTGTTTCCAATCCAAGTTGTTGGACCTTCGTTTCAATAACATCCGGACCGCCAGTAGTACTTCTTCCGTTTCCATCTCAGCACTACGGTAATCTGCAAACTTCCGTTTTCTGCGGATAGCATAAAGGCGGTTGATCATACCGGGAAAACGGGAGGAGCCATGCGGAAACATGTCACTGCGGTGCTTATTGCGCTGGTTTTTTGCGTAGTTTCCGGCCATGGACAGTCGGTCGCCGATGCCGCCCGCCAGGAGCGCAAAAAAGAACCATCCAAGGATTCGGCGGCGTCACCCAAGGTCATTACCAATGACGATCTGACCGGGTCCGCGCCCCCTCAAACCGCTCCACGTGCCAAAACCTCGTCCAACAAGGACTCCAAGGCTGACCAGGAAACCGCTGCGTTTAGCCGTAATGCGGAAAATACCAAGGCAGCGATCCTCGCTCAGGAAACCAGGATTAAAGGCATGCAGACGCAAATCGACACCATGCGGGCCTCCATCCGATACGTGGAAACTGGAGTACCTTTGAACCAAAACATGCAGCAAAAACAGCAGGCAGCCGACCGCATGCAGGAGCAATTGAACCTGGAAGTAAAACATCTGCAAGCGATGCAGGAAGCCGCCCGCAAGGCTGGCTTCGGCAGCACCGTCTACGACCCGTAACCTCCGCTCCAAGTTCCCTATTGATTACCGGTTGTGCTTCCCAGAAGGAAAGCAGGCAATCCACCGCCCGGCCAAGCGGGCGCGAGAAGGCTAGGATCCCGCCAGAAAAGTAAATTGCGCTTGGCTAAGCGGCACCACGCTGAGCCGGCCCTGGCGCACCAGGGGTGAATCCGCGAAAAGCTTGTGGGCCTTAATTTCCGCCAACGTTACCGGCTTGACCAAGGGCTTGCCAGCCTTGAGCGTCACCTTCGGATTCTTAGCGTCGGAGGCGTCGACGGAAACCACAGTTGCCGTGCCCACCGCGCTCTTGTGGCCGCCGGTTTCATAAATCACCAACCGCTCGCCCGGCTTCATGCTGCGCAGATGCTTGAGCGCAACCGGATTGGAAACTCCATCCCAGATCGTGTTCTTGTCGCGCTGAAGGTCGGCGAATGAATACTCAGACGGTTCGGTCTTGAGAAGATAGTCCATGAGGATGGAACCTTACTGCTGCTTGTCCTGACTTGGCTTAGTGTCATCTTTCTTGGTCTCCGAAGCAGCCGGCTGACCTTTTACATCATTCTTGTTGTCGGTATAAATCGAGTACTGCCCCACGGGACGCTTCAACTTGATCACGATTTCCATCTCCGGCTTGTCCACTTCGTAGTCATCGCCAAAGGTCTGGAAGCCAGGCATCAGCACCTGTATCCGCAATTTGCCATAAGGTACGGCGTCATAGCTTGCCATGCCGTTAGTGTCACATTTCAGCTCGATGCCGCCCCGCTCCTGCTTGCCATTTTTCGCTACCGGGTGCAGCACTACGCTGGCATTGCGGATGGGCTTGCCGTTGTAATCTTTGATCACCACGAACTTCAGTTTGGCAAGCTCCTCATCTTGATCTTGCGTAAAGGCAACGCCTGCCAGGACCAGCAGACATGCGATGAGTGAGTACTTCGTCATGCCGTCAATTCTAAGCAGAAGTAAGCAGCATGTCACGCAGAGTTGGAGGGTGATAGTGGTGCAATTTGATTCAGAATTTAAGAATCGGGTTGGTGTCAGGGCATGGCCTTTGGTGTGGGAGGGGCGAAGCCGCTGCCCTGACACGGGCCATTTATCCAGCTGCACCACTACCTAGCGGTTTCGATTCCGGAAATCGGTTTTGCCGATAGTTTCACCAATTGAATAGCATAACTAACTTGTTTAATTACAATAGTTTAAACAAGGATCATGGCGTCGATGGCTTGACATCGTGCTCTCCCGCTTCTAAAATTAGCACTCGTTAGCTGTTAGTGCTAACAAACGCAGATCGTCTTACCCAACCTAACAACTCGATTTGAAAGGAGTCGCAAGTATGGCTACGAAGTTTACTCCCCTGCATGACCGCATTCTGGTCCGTCGCACGGAGGAAGCAGATGTAACCCGTGGCGGCATCATCATTCCGGATTCCGCTAAAGACAAGCCGCAGGAGGGAGAAGTCATCTCCGCCGGCAAAGGCAAGATCAGCGAAGAGGGCAAGGTCCGTCCCCTCGATGTGAAAGAAGGCGACCGCATCCTGTTCGGCAAGTATTCCGGCACCGAGATCAAGCTGGATGGCGAGGATT
>CAZETZ010000135.1:0-4818 GCA_964514735.1 uncultured Acidobacteriaceae bacterium
CCAACGCCGGCTTCATTCCATGGCTACGAGAAGGACCACACCAAGCTGCTGGTGGACTATATTTTCCAGCTCACGCCGGAAGAACAGCGGCGGGTCTCCAGCATGATGGGGAAAAGCCGCGCGGCGCGACAGCCGGCTGGGAAGACCAAGCAGGCGAAGGCAGCCGCCGGGCAAGCGTCAAGAGGCGGTTCGCAGTAGAATGTGGCGGGTTTAGAAAGTAGCGCCGCAGGAAGCCGGCGCTACAAATTCAGAAAGGGCGAAATCATGGACCGGAAAATGTGGTTGGCACTGTTAAGCATCTGCCTGCTGGGTTTGTTGCTCCTGGCGGGCTGCAGCAAGAAGGAAGAAACACCCACCTCGGAGTCAGCGGCCCCGGCGGGGGCGCCTGCGGCAACGCCGATCGATCCTGCAACCGTGGCTTCGGTCAGCGGCACAGTCAAGTTCGATGGCGCCGCGCCGAAGCCGGCCAAAATCGATATGAGCCAGGACCCCGCCTGCAAGGGGGCCAATCAATCCGAGACGATGGCGGTGGACAACGGCAATTTGGCCAACGTTTTCGTTTACGTGAAAGAAGGCCTGGGAGACCGCGCCTTTGCGGCGCCGGCCGAGGCAGCTTCGCTGGATCAGCAGGGTTGCCGTTATCATCCGCATGTGTTGGGCGTGATGGTGGGGCAGAAGGTCGAAATCAAGAACGATGACCCGACCACTCACAACATCCACCCCACCCCGGCCAACAACCGCGAGTGGAATGAGTCTCAGCCGCCCAAGGCCGCGGCGCTGGAGAAGGACTTTGCCCGCGAAGAAATCATGCTGCCGGTAAAGTGCAACCAGCATCCCTGGATGAAGATGTATATCAACGTGGTCAAGAGCCCCTTCTATGCCGTGACCGGAGCCGATGGCAAGTACGAAATCAAGGGCCTGCCGCCGGGAGATTACACACTGGCCTTCGTGCAGGAAAAACTGGGCGAGCAGACGCAGAAGGTCACGCTTGCTGCCAAAGACAGTAAAACGGTGGACGCCAGCTTTAAGCCGTAAGCTTTGATAAAATTGTAGCGCTGGCGTTTTGCTATGTGGGAAACGCCGGCGCTACTGGAGTCCCCCCTGAAGATTACGACTACACCGTATAACCGCGCCCACCATACCTTTGCGGTGTTCACGGCATGGGCCACGTTTTTGTTGATCATCGCCGGGGCGCTGGTCACCAGCAATGATGCCGGGCTTTCCGTCCCGGATTGGCCAACTTCGTTTGGCTCTCTCTACAAGATTCCACGCATGGTAGGTGGCGTGCGGTTTGAGCATACCCACCGCATGGTGGCCGAGTTCATCGGGCTGCTGACCGTGGTGATTGCGATTTGGACCTGGCGGTCCGACCGGCGGCGCTGGATGAAGAACCTGGGAATCGCCGCGCTGGCGACGGTGGTGGTGCAGGGCATCCTGGGCGGCATCACGGTGCTGAAGTTTCTTCCGCCAGCGGTATCCACAGCTCACGCCACGGTGGGACAGACATTTTTCTGCATCGCGGTCTGCATTGCGCTCTTCACCGGGCGGCAGTGGGTGGAAGAAGTTCCACGGGTCGAATTCGATTCGCGCCGTCCCAGCCTGCAAGCCCTCACCTGGCTTTCCATCTTCGTTTTGTATGTCCAGCTTGTATTAGGTGGGATGTTCCGCCATCACGGAATGAGCTGGTGGCCGCACGTGCTGAATGCGGTGTTCGTCGCGGTCGTGCTGGCGTGGACCTCCATTCGTGCGCTCTCTTTTTATTCTAAGATCGACGCAGTACGGGTCCCAGCCATTACCATGCTGTCCTTGCTGATCGCACAGCTTTGTCTCGGTTTTTTGGCCTTTCTGACCCGCGTGGCCTGGGGACATGATGCTGTGCAGCCGGAGCTTCCTATGGTAGTCTCAACGGTCGCACACGTTGCCGTGGGTGCCTTGCTGCTGGCGACCGCGGTTGTGCTCGCCATACAGGTTTGGCGCCACGTCCCGATGGCGCTGAGAGAACGAGTTCCACAGGGAGAACGGAAACCGGTAGCCGCATGAGTACCGCCACCCAATCGCTGGCCGTGCCGCGTTCGAGCGCGCTCACCCTGGCGCGCGATTACGCTGAACTGATCAAGCTGCGAGTGACCTCGCTCATCATCATGACCGCGTGGTGCGGATATTACTTTGGCGCGGCGAAGTCGGGTGTTTCTTCCCTGTCATGGGGACTGTTTCACGCGCTGGTTGGGATTGGACTGGTTGCCGCCGGCACCGCCGCCTTGAATGAAGTCCTGGAGCACGAGATCGATGGCCGGATGCGGCGCACCGCGAACCGGCCCATGCCTTCCGGGCGCATGAGCGTGCTGCACGGCGCCATTGCCGGGCTGATAATGACTCTGGGCGGGGCGATCTACTTGGGATTGGTTCTGAATGCTCTGACAGGATGGCTGGGTCTGGCGACGTCCGTGGTTTACCTGGCTGCCTATACTCCGCTAAAGAGAATCCACCCCATTTGCACGTTTGTGGGCGCGATCCCAGGAGCGATGCCGGGAGTTCTGGGCTGGACCGCGGCCCGCGGGCAACTGGAGTGGGGCGCGGGGGTGATGTTCGCTATCGTGTTCTTCTGGCAGTTTCCCCATTTCTTTTCGATTGCCTGGCTGTATCGCGAGGACTATGCCAGCGGCGGAATCCGCATGTTGCCGGTGGTGGAGGCGGATGGACGGTCCACGGCGCGGCAAATTGTCATCTATTCGGTCCTGCTCATCCCGGTCAGCGTGTTACCCACGGTCCTGGGCATGTCCGGAAAAGTCTATTCCATCGGCGCGCTGGTTCTAACTGTAGCCTTGTTCTACTTTGGCCTGAGGTTAGCGAATTCTAAGTTGGCGCCCAATACCGCCCAATCGAAACAACGGGCCCGCCAGTTGCTGCAAGCGACAGTGTTTTACCTGCCTTTGTTGTTCATCCTCATGATGTGGAACGCGGTATCGGCGTAGAATAGTTTGTGGCCCTCAACGCTCCGGTTTACGTTCCCCAGATCGCCGCGCCTGAAGCCGATTCTTCGGCGGTCATTTCCGTTCAGAACCTTGTCCATCGTTACGACCAGCGCACAGCATTGAATGGAGTTTCATTTGAGGTGCGGCCGGCGGAGTTATTTGGCCTGCTAGGCCCGAATGGCAGCGGCAAGACTACGTTGTTTCGCATTCTTTCCACGTTGATGAGGCCGGTGAGCGGCCGCGCGTTGATTCTGGGGCATGATGTGGCTTTGGACCCAACCGGCCTGCGGCACAAAATCGGGGTGGTTTTTCAGGCGCAGAGCATCGATGTGAAGCTCACCGCGGCGGAAAATCTGATGCATCAGGGGCATCTCTACGGCCTGCGCGGGGCGGCATTGAAGCGGCGCATCGAGGAAATGCTCGGACGCGTGGGCCTGAGCGACCGCGCCAAAGAGAACGCGGAAACCTTTTCCGGCGGAATGCAGCGGCGACTGGAGCTGGCCAAGGGCTTGTTGCACCACCCGCAGGTCTTATTGTTGGACGAGCCGACTACCGGGCTCGACCCCGGCGCTCGCCGCGATGTCTGGCAATATCTGCGAATGCTGCGCGATGAAGAACAGGTCACGGTCATCGTCACCACTCACCTCATGGAAGAAGCCGAACGCTGTGATCGGTTGGCTATCCTGAACGAAGGAAAGCGAGTTGCGCTGGGAACGCCGGCGGAATTGAAGCAGGAAATCGGCGGCGATGTGATTCTGTTGGATGCACATCAGGCGGAACCGTTGGCAGAGCAGATTGGCCTTCGTTTTCATGTGGATGCCAAGGTATTAGGCGGGCAAGTGCGGATTGAGCGGGAAAACGGGCACCGTTTTATCGCCGACGTGGTCGAAGCGTTCCCCGGAGAAATCGAGGCGGTTTCGGTGAGCAAGCCGTCGCTGGAAGACGTGTTCATCCGGCGCACCGGACACAAATTCTGGACGGAGGAGGGTAAGTAGCGCCCGGCGTTACCAACTAAAAATGGCAACCCAAGCAACAACTTTTCCGACGCAAGCAGTTCCGCCCTCAAGCGGCGTCCTGCTGCCGGCCTTCACTTTATGGTGGCGCGAATGCGTCCGCTTTTACCGGCAGCGCAGCCGGGTGGTCGGAGTGATTGCCTCGCCGCTGGTGTTTTGGCTGGTGATTGGCTCAGGCTTTGGGTCTTCGTTTCGCTCCGGTGACGCCGCCGGTCAGCAGCGCTATCTCGACTACTTCTATCCCGGCGCGCTGATTATGATTGTGCTGTTTACTTCCATCTTCACCATGATGTCGGTGATCGAAGACCGCAAGGAGGGATTTCTACTTTCGGTGCTGGTTGCGCCTGTACCGCGCGCTGCCATTGTGTTAGGCAAGGTGATGGGAGGAACAACGCTCTCTACGATCCAGGGACTGATCTTTCTGGCGTTCGCTCCGTTTGTCGGCGTGCGCTTGGGGATTGTGCAGTTTCTTTTGGTGGTGCTGACGGTGTTCCTGGTGTCGTTCGCGCTCACCGCTTTGGGTTTTGCGATTGCGTGGCCCATGGATTCAAACCAGGCTTTTCACGCCATCATCAATCTATTCCTAATTCCCCTGTGGTTGCTTTCAGGCGCATTGTTTCCGGTGGGGAATGCGTCGAGTTGGATTCGTTGGCTGATGCTGGCGAACCCGCTGACTTATGGGTTGGAAGCGCTACGCCAACTGTTATATCCCGGAGTGCCGGGCGTGGCTTCCCTTACAGCTTCCCTGGCGACTCTGCTGCTGTTTTCTCTGTTCATGTTCGGACTGGCCTTTCTGATGGCCAACCGCAGGACAACCAAACCCGCCGCATGAC
>CAZETZ010000135.1:4918-9176 GCA_964514735.1 uncultured Acidobacteriaceae bacterium
TGTGGATGTACGTTTCGGTGACAGGCGTGGTGATTTACTTTATGCTCTATCACTGGTTTGCCGGATAAGAGCATTTACCACCGAGGGCGCAGAGTTACACGGAGGAAAGGCCACAGAGTTGGCATTTGTACAAGCTTTATGGCCAGATGAAACTCACGCTTGGCGGCTCTGGGACCAGCCTGGGGAGAATCGATATGAGACCTTCTCGATTTGTCGCGCTGTTTCTTTTGTCTCTGCTAGTCACGCTGGCCGGAACATCTGCTAGCGCTCATGCCGAGGAAGTGCCGGCGCATCCGATTTTGGCCATCGGCTCCCCCGCTCCGGACTTCTGCTTGTCCGGCATCGATGACAAAACTCATTGCTTGAAGGACTACGCTTCCGCCAAGGTCCTGGTCATCGCCTTTACCTGCAATCACTGTCCAACCGCGCAGCTCTATGAACAACGGATCATAAAGCTGGTCGACGACTACAAAGACAAAGAGGTCGCGCTGGTCGCGATCGAGCCCAACAATCCCAATGCCGTCCGCCTCGACGAAATGGGATACACCGATGTAGGAGATTCCCCTCAAGACATGAAGGCGCGCGCCGCGTACCGGCACTATAACTTCCCTTACCTGTACGACGGCGAGACCCAGAAAACTGCGACCGCGTATGGGCCCTCCGCAACTCCACATTTATTCATCTTTGATGGCGAGCGAAAACTGCGTTACCAGGGGCGGGTGGACAACAACCCGCGGGAACCGCTGGTTACGACGAAGGATGCCCGGAATGCGATCGATGCGCTTCTCGCGGGAAAGGCCGTGCCCGTGGAGAACACTCCTTCGGTCGGCTGCTCTACTAAATGGATGTACAAAGAGGCAGGCCGGCAAAAAGAGCTGGAAAGGATCGAGCGGATGCCGGTGAACCTAAAACCGGCAAGCCCGGACGATCTCCGGGCCTTGCGCAAGAATTCCATGGGGAAAGTGTTGCTGGTGGATTTCTGGGCCACGTGGTGCGCGCCCTGCCGGGAAGAGTTTCCCGAGTTTGAAACCATGTATCGGATGTATGGCAGGCGCAATTTCGACCTAGTTACGGTCAGCATCAACTACCCGGATGAGCAATCGGGAGTGCTCAAGGTTTTGAACGGCGAACACGCCACCAGCACCAACCTGATCATGGGCTCGACCGATATTTACGCCAATCTGGCTGCTTTCGATCCGCAGTGGAACGCGGCCGTTCCCTACACTCTGCTGATTCGGCCCGACGGTGAAATCATTTACAAGAGCCAAGGGACAGTGGACGCGGTCAAACTCCGGCGCTTGATTCTGGCCAATCTCTCGGATGATGACTACATCGGCCACCAGGCTTACTGGAAAGCTTCCCTCGAAGGAGCGAAGTAGTATTTCCAGTTACACGAGTCAAACGATGCCCTCATCCAATACGCCTTCAGTCTCTCTCACTGCAACCGAATTTGTGGAGTCCGTGCTCCGCCTCCAACCGCGGCTCGCCGCCTTCGATTGCGACGGCACACTTTGGCCGGGCGACGCCGGCGAGGGTTTCTTCACTTGGGAAATGAAGCGCGGCATGGTGTCCGATGAAGTGATTGGCTGGGCCCGCTCACGCTATGCCGGCTACCTTGCCGGAAAAGTCACGGAGGACGAAATGGTCTCCGACATGACGACCATGAACGCAGGCTTGGACGAACAAGAGGTCCGCCGGGCTTCGCGGCGGTATTTTGAGGAAAATATGGCGGGGCAGATATTCCCGGAAATGCGGCAGTTGGTGCGGCGTTTGCATGATGGCGGATGTGAAATTTGGGCGGTCTCCTCGACCAGCGAGTGGGTGATCCGGGAGGCCATGAAGGATTTTGACATTCCCGCCAACCGCATCCTGGCCTGCGAAGTGGAAATCAAAAACGGACGGATCACCGACCGCCTGGTGCGCGTGCCCTCGGGCGAAGGCAAAGCCGTGGCCATCCGTGAAGTTGTCCGCCGCCAGCCCGACGCTGCCTTTGGCAACTCTCGCTGGGACGTGGAAATGCTCGCGCTCGCGAAGACCCCTGTTGCCGTAAATCCTAGTCCCGAACTGAGGAAGATCGCGAGTGAACGTGGGTGGCAGATGTATTTGCCTGACTCGATTCGCCGCTAAAACCAACCTTGGCGGTTTTCTCGGAGGACTCCGCGAATCCTCTGCGTTCCCGGCGGTTTAAGATTTTTGTTTTTTAGCAGCCCAACAACAAAATCTTAACCGCAGAGCGCGCGGAGAAAACCTGCGCAGAGAACGCTGAGCAAGGCCACGGCTGGCGAATTCTGGTAACAATAAAGGTGCCCATGTCCTCCGACCACACTCCACAACGTGTCGTCTCCCTACAGCCTAGCGCGACCGCAATTCTGGCCTCGATTGGGAAGCTGGATCGCCTCGTGGCCTGCACCAAATACTGCGTCGACATATGTCCTGAGGTCATTCAACAAGGATGTTCGGTCATTTCCGACTCGTGGACCGCAAATACTGCCGAGATCACCGCCGCCCGCCCCGATTTGGTGATTGCCTCAGTTCCCTACCAGGAAAAGGCCGTGATTGAAATCCTGAGATCAGGAACGTCATTTCTCGGTTTTGCTCCACATAATTTGACAGATATTAATAAAGACATCGCGGCCATCGCAGGCATAATGGGTGCCCCGGAGCGCGGGGCAACTGTCATCGCACAGATGCAATCCGAAATCGAGAGCATTCGCGGGCAAACCCAGCATCTTTCCCGGCCACGGGTGTTCTGCGAGGAGTGGGGCAAGCCCATCATGACATCCCAGGGCTGGGTGGCTGAATTGATCGAAGCCGCGGGTGGAGAGTTCATTTTCGTCCCCGGCGCAACCACGACAGCCGAGACCGTGCTCGCCTCCAATCCCGAAGTCTTCATCGCCAGCTGGTGTGGCGCCGGTAATCGGGTCCCTTTGGAGAAAATTTGCCGGGACCGGGGGTGGTCGCGGATGCAGGCGTATGAGACCGGCCGAGTTTTCTGCATCAACGACGAATACCTGAACACCCCGGCGCCCACGCTGGTCAAGGGGTTGAGGGCATTGGCAGCGGCGATACATCCGGAATGTTTTCCACAAGTTTACGGTCTCAGATGCGTTCGCGATATGCAAGAATAGTCCGCTACTGAATCTCCAAATCCCTGTACAGGAGCCGGCATGTCCACTGCCCCCACTCTGGACGAAGTCAAGCAAGAACTCTCGAATCTGGCCTCCGCAGTGGCTGCGCCCACCATTTTCATGAAGGAAGTAGTAAGACTTTTGCACACCCGCATGAGCAAATACAATTGGGTCGGCTTTTACATGATTGAGCAGCAGCCCTCCGGGGAACCGATTCTGGTCCTGGGCCCCTTTCAGGGGGCAATGACTCCGCACACCCGGATCCCATTGCACCAGGGGATTTGCGGGGCTGCCGCTTCGACGGGAAAAACCGTGGTGGTGGACGACGTAAGCCAGGACGCGCGCTATCTTGCCTGTTCGGTTGAGACCAAATCCGAAATCGTGGTCCCCATCTTCGCCCGAGGCAAAGTGGTAGGCGAACTCGACATTGACAGCCACTTCGCAGCCGCTTTCAAAACGGAAGACCGCGAGCTGGTCGAATTCTGCGCGCACCTGGTTGGCCGATATCTGGACGCGCCCTCGGCATGAGAGTGGCGAAAGGGCAAGTCCGGGCCCCGGAAATCGGCCGCGTCTGGCTTAATTCGCCGCCTTCAGTTTCCGGCAATTGCGCGGACGCGTGGTGCTGGTGGATTTCTGGGACTATACCTGCGTGAACTGCATTCGCACGCTTCCTTATGTGAAAGCGTGGCATGAGCGCTACAAGGATGCCGGCCTTACCGTGATTGGAGTGCACACCCCCGAGTTCACCTTCGCGCAGTATGAATCGAACGTGGAGCGTGGAGTGCGCGAATTTGGCCTGACCCATCCCATCGTCATCGACAACAATTACGAAATTTGGAAGGCCTTCGCCAATCGCTGCTGGCCCAGCAAATATCTGTTCGATAAAGACAGCTACCTCCGTTTCGCCCATCCCGGCGAAGGCGAGTATCGGGAATGCGAGGAGGTCATACAGGAATTGTTGCGCGAAATCGATCCGGGGCTGTTGCTGCCGGAACTTCTGGCACCGGTCCGCGCGGAAGACATGCCCGGAGCCGTTTGCTATCCCGCGAGCCCGGAGTTGTACCTCGGGCATGGCCGCGGGCGCATCGGCAACACCGGAGGTTTCAAGGAAGATCAGGTGGCCGACTATG
>CAZETZ010000136.1:0-9119 GCA_964514735.1 uncultured Acidobacteriaceae bacterium
TTTCATCGGGCTTGGTGAACTGCTCGATGAAGTGGCACTTCATGAAGTCGCCTTCGTTCTTGAACTTCTCCAGGCCCTCGGCGCGGGGATAAAATTCACGCGCGTAGGGGATGTCCTGCTGTGCGAGCTCCTGCATTTTCTTCTCGAGCTTTTCTAAGTCCTGGTTGGTGAATGGCGTTGGGCGGTAGAAATCGTAGAAAAAACCCGTGTCGGTCGGCGGACCGTGGCCGAGCTTGGTCTCCGGGAACAGCTCCAGGACCGCGGCCGCCAGCAGGTGGGCCGACGAATGCCGGTAAACCTGCAATGACTCGGGGTCTCGCTCGGTGAGGAAACGCAAGTCCGTATCTTTTTCGAGCGGTTTTGTCAGATCGATCAGATCGCCATTGGTCTTTGCGACCAGGGCCGCATCGGCCAACCGCGGGCCGATAGACTTGGCAACTTCAAGCGGGGTCGTGCCTTTGGGAACTTCCTTTACACTCCCGTCAGGGAGCTTCACATGAATGCTATCCGGCATAAGAAAATGTTTTTATTTAACCCATTGAGATTAACGGAGGATGGTTGGACGGTCAACGCGGAGTGTCCCGCCCCTTTTGTCATCCGACAAGTCGCGGAGCGACGCGGAGGAGCCTCCCCTGAGCGAAGGGAATCTGCTTTTCTGGACGGCGCCAACAAAGCTGCCGACCAGTAGCAGATTCCTCCTTTTCGCTCCGCGAAGCGTCGGAATGACAATAGGGCGGTAAAACTATACCGCTACCTTCCATCTTTAACAGGGGCTGAAGCGGCGATACCCTTGGCAAAGTTGTGCAAATATTTCGCGGACAATTTACGCGCTTCATGGCATCTTATGCTGGAGGAGCTTTTATGAAACGTGTGGACGCGGTCATCCGGCAACCTCTATTGGATGATGTCAAAGACAAGCTTTGGGAAGCGGGAGTGGAAGGGCTAACCGTAACCGAAGTTCTGGGTTTCGGCCGGCAAAAGGGACATACTGAATTTTATCGGGGACAGGAATACAAGATTGACTTCCACCGCAAGTATCTTCTCACCATCATTGTGCGCGACGAACAGGTTGAATCGGTTCTTGAGGCGGTTATCGCCGGCGCGCGCACCGGCCAGATCGGCGATGGGAAGATCTTTGTCAGCAACCTCGAAGAAGTAGTGCGGATACGGACCGGAGAAATCGGCGTAGCAGCATCCTAAGCTTGCGTTGCCAATGGCCTCCCTCTTAAAGGCGTATGATGTTCGCCAATGTCGGCTGATGCGGAGAAAGAACGACAACGGCTTGCTGCGCTGTACGCGAGCATGCCGTCCGCCCAACTCCGGCAGATTGCCTCCGAATCATCCGAGCTAACCGATGCCGCTCGCGCGGCGCTTGATTTTGAAATTGGGCGCCGCGGGCTGTCGATTGACGATTCTCCCGCGCGGGAAACTCCGCAAGTTGCGCCTGACAATTCTCCCGACCTAAAACTGGTAATGGTCCGCCGCTTCCGCGACCTGCCTGAGGCCCTGCTTGCAAAGGGCAGTCTGGACAGCGCGGCGATTGAGGCTTTTCTGGCGGATGACAACATGGTGCGGCTGGATTGGTTCATTTCTAATTTGATCGGCGGCGTGAAGTTGCTGGTCCGGCCCGAGGACGTTGAGGAAGCAACCGCCGTGCTCGACCAGCCCATTCCTGAAAACTTTGAGGTGGATGGCGTCGGAGAATATCAGCAACCGCGTTGCCCGCAGTGCAACGACTTGGACATCAGCTTCGAGGAATTCAATACCGGCTGGGCCTGCCACCACTGCGGCCACACCTGGGATGCACCGGCCGACGAACCAGCCGCTCCGTAGAGAATCACTTTTTGCCGTCTTTCTTCTCGATTTTCGCCCAGGTGTCTTTCAGGGCCACGGTGCGGTTGAAGATAGGCTTGCCCGGTTGTGAATCCGAGTCTACGTAGAAATACCCGAGCCGCTCAAACTGATAGCGAGCTCCCACCGCAGCATTGGCAAGAGACGGCTCCAGCTTCGCGTCTTTAATGATCTCCAACGAATTGGGATTGAGGTTGGCGGTGAAATCCTTGCCGTCCTCCGTTTCATCCGGATTCTCTTTCGTGAACAAAGTTTCGTAAACGCGCACCTCGGCGTCCACCGCGTGCGCGGCTGAGACCCAATGGATCGTCGCCTTCACCTTGCGTCCGTCAGGAGGGTTGTCACCGCCGCGCGTGGCCGGATCGTAGGTGCAATGGACTTCGACCACCTCACCCTTGTCATTCTTCACTACGCTCTTGCAGGTGACAAAGTATCCGTAGCGCAGGCGGACTTCCTGTCCGGGCGACAGTCGGTAGTATTTTTTCGGCGGGTCTTCGCGGAAGTCGTCCTGCTCGATGTAGAGCACCTTGGAGAACGGCACCTTGCGTGAACCGGCAGCCGGGTCTTCAGGGTTGTTGACCGCGTCCATCTGCTCGACCTGGCCTTCAGGATAGTTATCGATCACGACTTTCAACGGCCGCAGCACCGCCATCACCCGCAACGCGTGCTTGTTCAAATCTTCGCGGAGGAAGTGCTCGAGCATCGCCAACTCAATTGAGCCATTGGTCCGCGACACTCCTACCGCAGCCACAAAGTTGCGGATGGCTTCCGGCGTGTAACCGCGGCGGCGCAGGCCGGAGAGCGTGGGCATGCGCGGATCGTCCCAGCCGCGCACGTGGCCCTCCTCGACAAGCTGGCGCAGTTTGCGTTTGCTCATCATGGTGTAGGTCAAGCTGAGGCGGTCGAATTCAATCTGCTGCGAGGGGAAAATTCCCAGCTGTTCAATGAACCAGCGGTAGATCGGCTGATGATCGGCGAACTCCAGCGAACACATGGAGTGCGTGACCTGCTCCAGCGAATCCGACTGGCCGTGGGCATAATCGTACATGGGATAAATGCACCACTTGTTTCCGGTCCGATGATGCTCCGCATGCAGAATGCGGTACATGACGGGGTCGCGCATGTTCAGGTTGGGCGAAGACATGTCAATCTTTGCCCGCAACACGCGCGAGCCGTCGGGAAACTCTCCCGCTTTCATGCGCCCGAACAAACCCAGGTTTTCTTCGATGGACCGATTGCGGTAGGGGCTGTCTTTGCCCGGCTGGGTGAGGGTTCCGCGGTACTCGCGGATCTGTTCGGCGGTCAGGTCATCTACGTAGGCTTTCCCCGCCTTGATCAGCTTCACTGCCCATTCATATAACTGAGGAAAGTAGTCGGAGGCATAAAACAGGTTGTCCCACTCGAAGCCCAGCCACTTTACGTCTTCCTGGATGGACTCGACGTATTCGAGTTCTTCTTTCTCGGGGTTGGTGTCGTCGAAGCGGAGATTGGTTTGGCCACCGAACTCGTCCGCTAGGCCGAAATCCAGGCAAATGGCTTTGGCATGGCCAATGTGAAGATAACCATTGGGTTCGGGAGGAAAGCGGGTTTGTACCTTCCCCTGATATTTGTTGGTTTTCAGGTCGTCGAGGATGATATCGCGGATAAAGTTGGAAGGCGCAAGTAGCGCCTCCGGGGACGGCTTGTCGTCCCCAGTTGGGGGATTTACAGGATTCATACGCCGCTAACTATCGCCGATACAACATGCTAGCACGTGCGCGAGGAATCCGGCTGTCCCTTTCCGCGGGGTTGCGAACGGCCAACCGGAAAAATCAGGCTTTCCGCACCAGGCGAATGAGCACGATTACAACGACTGCCCCCAAGATCGCGACCAAAATATTCGGGACCAAGCCTCCTCTGGTGTAAAAACCCAGAATCCTCATGATCCAGGCGCCCACGATCGCGCCCACCATGCCGAGCACCAGGTCGATCACCAGGCCGTAGCCGGAACCCTTCATAATCTTGCCGGCCGACCAGCCTGCCACCAAGCCGACCAATGCCAGATAGAAAAAGAAGAACATTTGCCCTCCTGGGAATCCGCCGCCATCGCATGTCCATTGCGATGCAAGCGATTTCAGGCAGGGTATGTGCGCAAGCTGCCGGTGTCAAGCAATGCGGGTTGTTTTTTGTGTTTAAATCCTTCTGTGTTTGCCCGCAAAATCCGCGTCGAGTACGAAGACCATGGTCAATTATTGGCTTGTCCATTGAAGTGGCTGGATGACTTTTCCATGCGCAACTTTACCAATGCATCCCTGTTCGACGATACCTTGCCGGTGGCGGATGGAAGGATGGAAATCGGGGCCAAAGTCCCGCTCAAGAGATTGCACGAAGCGATGGAAGACTGGTTTCGGCGCAAGGGTTATTTGGCCGCGAACACCGCGTTAAAGCTGAGCGAAATCGCATGATGGATGTGTCCGGTTTTCGTAATTTACTTCAAGCGCTGTGGGGGCGGCGGGTTGGGGCCGCATGATGATGGGGCCCAAGCGCAACCCGCAGGTCCCCGGAGAGCGGTCCAACGAAGTTCATCTGTCCCGCAATGACCAGAATTCTTCTAAAGTCATGGGAATTTTTCCGGTTTTTGGTTGTAGCAATGGCATACATTGTTTACTCTGACCAACAACAGGCGGACCATGCAGAATTCTTCCAACTCGGACGGCGGAGGCAGTTATGCGAAGGCGCTTTCGTTACGTCCTGCTGCGGCTGCTGTTTATCCTGTCCATCCTCGGGCCGGGGTTCATCACCGCCAACGTCGATAACGACGCCGGCGGCATTTATACCTACATCTCCGGGGGAGCGCAGTTCGGATACTCTCTGCTTTGGACCATGATTCCCGTGGCCATCACCCTGAGTTTCGCCCAGGAGATCGCCGCGCGCATGGGGGCCATCACCGGCAAAGGGCTCAGCGAACTGGTGCGGGAGAACTACGGGTTCCGGTTCACTTTCCTTCTCATGTGCGGGCTGGTGTTGTGCAATTTCTGCGACGTGACTTCGGAGTTCGCCGGGGTGGCCAGCGGCATGCAGTTGTTTGGGATCAGCAAATATATTTCCGTGCCCATTGCGGCGGCGGTAGTGTGGTCGTTGGTGGTGCTCGGTGACTACAAAAAACTGGAAAAGGTCTTCGTCTTCCTGTCGTTTCTCTATATTGCCTACATCATTACCGCCGTGCTGGCCAAACCTGACTGGTTTGAGGCGGCGCGGCAAGTGGTGCGCGTGCCCAGTTTGGGCGAACTCAAGAATTCCGATTACCTGTACCTGTCGGTGGGAATTATCGGCGCCACCATTGCTCCTTGGCAGCAGTTTTATTTGCAAGCCTCGGTGGTGGAGCGCGGGGCCGGCCCCAAGGAACTGAAATATAGCCAGGCGGATGCAATTGTGGGATCTCTGTTTTCCGTGCTGGTCGCGGGCTTCATCGTCATTGCTTGCGCGGCCACGCTGTTTGCGCACGGGTTTTATCACATCAAGGATGCTGCCGACGCCGCCCAATCGCTGAAACCGCTGGGCGGTGAGTACGCGTTTATTCTGTTCTCCGTGGGACTGCTGAACGCGTCCTTGTTCGCCGCGTCTATTTTGCCGTTGTCCACCGCCTACACGGTTTGCGAGGCGCTGGGATTTGAATCGGGCCTGAACAAGCGCTTCCGCCAGGCCCCCGCCTTTTATTGGCTCTACACCGGGTTGATTGTGATCGGCGCCGCCACCGTCCTGCTTCCCAACGTCCCGCTTATTAAAGTCGCGGTGTTCTCGCAGGTGCTGAATGGAGTCATGCTCCCGATTGTCCTGGTGATCATTCTGCTCCTGGTCGGCAACTCGGAGATCATGGGGGAGCACAAAAACTCCCGGTCATATAGCATTCTGACCTGGACGATCACCGTCCTGATTACCGCCCTCACGGTGTACATGCTCTACACGCAATGGATCCACCCGTCCTAACCGGATACAGGAAAACCCTGAGAAAAAAATTTGCACTTTTTGTACGGATTTTGGAAAAAAAATGACTTTTTTGTGTTACTCTCTGCTCCGTTTGCGAGAGTAGTACTGCATTCGAAGAAATTTCAAAGTCGAGGTTTAGCACCCAATGGACTCCCCCGCCAGAAGGTACATGCTTGACAGCAATGCGTTTGTCGATCCAGATTCATGTGAAACCGATACTACTCACACCAATTGGGAAGGCTTGTTCGCCGCCCTTGGAATCAGCGCCATCGGATGGGCAACTCTGGCCATCCTGATCAGCCGCTTACTACGCTAGTTCGCCGCCGCGGGTGGAGTGGACACTTGTCCGCTCCTTCGCAGTCAGGACTTCAGTCTTTCAAGCTATATAAGCTGGAAGCGGGGCGGACAGAGCCTGCCCTGAGCGAAGTCGAAGGGAGTGTCCGCCCTACGCTTATTTGTCGTAGTGGAGCAGGGAAAAGACGTCGTAGGGTTTCAGTTTGTCTCTCCCGTTCAGGAAGTCGAGTTCCACCACAAAACCCAGACCGGCGATTTCGGCCCCGAGGGACTTGGCCAGTTTGGCGGTGGCTTCCGCCGTCCCGCCGGTGGCCAGCAGATCGTCGAGGATGACCACGCGTTGGCCTTTCTCGATGGCGTCTTTGTGGATTTCGAGGGCGTTGCTGCCGTATTCCAGATCGTATTCCACACGGGTTGTGGCGGCGGGGAGTTTGCCGGGCTTGCGCACGGGAACAAATCCTGCGTTCAGCCGGTAAGCCAGTGCCGGCCCGAAGATGAAACCACGCGCCTCCATGCCCAGCACCAAGTCGATCTTCTTGGGGAGGTAGTACTCCGCCAGCGCGTCGATCAGGGTGGCAAAACCCAGCTTATCTTTGAGCAGTGTGGTGATGTCGTAGAACAGGATGCCCTTCTTGGGGAAATCAGGAACTTCGCGGATCAAGTTTTTCAGCTGTTCACAGTCTTGGGCCAGCTTGCTCGGCATTTACCAGGCTCCTTCAATGCGGAATGCGCTCAAGCCGGTGACCGGCTTGGCTTCAGATTCTTCGACTTCGTCCACTCGCGAGGCGCGCGGTCCCTGGTGCAAGCGGGAACGCAAGCCGGAAAGCTGGTCGCGCGTGCCCATGGCCAGCACTTCCACCGTGCCATCGGGGTTGTTGCGCACCCAGCCGGCGATGCCGAGGAGATGGGCCTCCCGCTCCACGAACCAGCGAAAGCCCACGCCCTGCACCCGCCCGCGCACCAGAAAGCGGCGGGCCTGGGTTGTGGGTTGTTCGGAGGATGTCATGCTTTCGGCTTTTAAGAATAATGGCTTCGCGATAAAAAGTCTCGCAGCGACATAGTATCTAATCGCCACAGAGACACCGAGTCACAGAGAAAATCCAACCAAGAATTTTTAGTTCTTCTCTGAGTCTCTGTGCCTCTGTGGTAGAAAAGCCTTTTCCAAGTCAACCTAAACCGGCTGGGTGCAGAATGCGCAGCGCTTGGCATCGAGCGGGATCTCGCTCAGGCATTCTTTGCACTTTTTGCTCGTGGGACCGGCCGGGGCCGGAGCTTTGGCCATCTTCGCCATCAGGGCATTGAGTGGAGTCACCACCAGGAAATACACCGTGGCCGCGATGATCAGGAACGACAGCACGGCGTTCAGGAAGTCCCCGACCTTAAACACCCCGTTATGCAGCGTAAACACGATCGAGGAGAAATCCGGCTTGCCTCCAACCGCCGCAATCAACGGCGTGAGCAGGTTGGTGGTAAACGATGTCACCACCGCGCCAAAGGCCGCGCCGATGACCACACCGACCGCCAGGTCCACAACATTGCCGCGAAGAATAAACTGCTTGAATCCGCTCAGCATAAAGCCTCCTGGAAAGCACGGGTAACTGTAAGGCGACTATCGCTTGGAGGTCAAGCGGGACCGGCCTTTGGGGATGGACTCAATAAAACTGCACGCTCTTCGCCGTGACCACCATGTGGGCGAGCAGCGACGGGTCCGGGGAGATCATCAGAAATCCCACGGCATAGCCGCCGGTCAGGGTGAATATCGCCGATTGATAAACCGGCGCGCCGGCGGAGGAAGTTCCTTTCATGTCCTGGCGGAAGAAGGTGCGTGCGCCGATCTTTATTTCCTGAGGCCCACCTACCGTCGTATAGCGGGCCTTTTTCATGCGCTCAGCCAGCTTGAGCACGCAATCCTTGCCGCCGGTAATCTGCGGGTTCGAGGACACGTCTTCCGCCACCAGCAAGATGGTCGCGCGGCTGTGCCCGGCAATGCCCTGGCCGGGAAGATTTCTGAAAAGAGTCAACAGGTAGTAGGACCTCCCCGCCTTGCGGGGCCCATTTTCCTGGCTATCGTCGCCCAGCCGGGCCTCTCCCGCCTTTTGTAGCTGTTCAGCCACGTCGGCAGGCTGCGGTACCCAGGAGGACGAAAACGAATAGCGAAAGCGGAAGAAGAAATTGGTATAGACGTTGTCCTCGATGGCAGAGTCGTCGGGAGAATGGCTCTGGCCGAGGCACGCAACCGCGAGAAACAGAGCGACTGAAAAAATTCTTGCAGAGAACCGCAAGGGGAAGAAGGCTCCTTCAGATTCTCATTGGCATCACGATGTAGCGGTACTTGTAATCCTCGCCGTCACCGGGCCGCAACTGCCCGGCGGACTGCGCGTCTTTTAGCTCCAGTTTTACCTCGCCGGAGCCGCTGGCCTTCAGGAAATCCAGAATATATTGCGCGTTGAAACCAATGGTGAGCGTATCGCCGTTGTATTCGATTTCCAGCGAGTCTTCCGATTCGCCGGTCTCGGTAGAAGAGGCGGACAATTTCAGCTCGCCCTTTTCCAGCTTCAGGCGCACCGCGCGGGAGCGCTCATCGGCAAACTGGGCCACGCGAGAGATGGCCGAGCTGAGTTCATCGCCGTGCAGCGCGATGCTCTTGTTGTTGTCCTTGGGCAGAACGGCTTCAAAGTTGGGGAACTGCCCGGTGAGCTGACGCGAGGTCAGCAGGCGCGGACCAATGCGGAAAAACAGGGTGGAGTCGTCCTTGGCGAACTCGATGCTGTCGCTGTCCGTGGAATCGAGCAGGACCTTCAGCTCGTCCATGGCTTTTTTGGGGACCAGCGTCTTCATTTCGCCGGAAACGCCTTCGAACTTCTGTCCGGCACGCTCGACGTGCGCCAGGCGGTGGCCGCCGGTGGCGACCATAGTGATGGACTCCGGCTTCAGCACCATCCGCGCGGCGTTCAACGTGTAGCGTGACTCCTGGTTGGCAATCGCAAACCCGACACGGGCGATCATGC
>CAZETZ010000137.1:0-9085 GCA_964514735.1 uncultured Acidobacteriaceae bacterium
CCCCAATCACATCCATTGTTTCGCGGAATCGTTTCTCGTGACGCTTGCGGTTGGGAAGCCCCTTCGGACGGGATCGTCCGAGGGGGTTTTTGTTTCTGCATCCTTTTATAGAGGAGTTATGAGATGAGATTGATGCGTGGTGCGTCGGTGGAGTCTGGGGTGTGTCGGGTTTTGTTTGGGGTGGGGAACGGTCAGGCAAAGTCGCGAAAATCTAGTCAACGTAAAAACTCCCACCCCTTCGGCTTGCTCAGTGTAGATCAGCGTCCACGTGGGCACATTACTACCTAGACCCATGCTTCCAGGCGCGGAGAGCATTTGCTGCGGGGGTGAGATAGGCGCATAATTTCTTTGGCTTTTCTGGCGAGGTGGGTATGAGGTCTGGACTGGTGCGGGTGCTTTTTCTGTCGGTGGCCGCAGTTTTGCCCTTGGCGGCTGGCGATTTGCCTAAGAATATCAAGCTGGAAATCCGGATGGAGGAGACGCTCACGTCGGACAGCGCTCAGACCGGACAAAGATTTAGCGCCACCCTCAACAAAGGCGTTTCTGCCGGGGAGGCGGTTGTATTTGAAAAAGGCGCGATGGTGGAAGGCGTGGTCAAATTGGCGGAGCCGACTTTCAACGATCGCCAGCCGGGCGAGCTGAATCTTGAACTTCTATCCATTCGTTCCAAGGGTAAGCTGTATCTGCTCACGACGAACATGATCGTGCTACAAGGCAAAGTGACCGCCACGGATCCGCGTACTGGGCGGCCTGTGGACACGGGTTCTCGCAAAGGAGATGTCGCGCGCGCTACCATGGATACGATTCCCGGTATGGACCGCGGCGGAGTCGCAACTACGATTCCCGGCACCGATGTCAGCGTCGGGTCCGGCGGGCCCAGCAGCCGGGGAATGCTGGTGATCGTGCCGGCCCGGTCGAAACTCACGTTTAACGTGAGCTCGGCTTCCACCACGGACAGCAGGCAGTAGCCCGGCTCGTCAAGTTTTTCTCAGTGTCTACGTTGCGACTCGCGCAGGATTACCGCGAAGTTTCTTCCGCCGAAGGTGAATCCTTGTTGGACGCGTCCGGTGACGGCGATCCGGGCATCACGCCCCGGCACGCCATATTTCTCGCTGAAGACCCACATGCGTCCGGTTTCGTCCTGCAATTCAAAAACCCCCGTGCCCAGGCCCCCGAACGAGTTGGTGACCCGGCCGGCGATGGTGACTTCTTTGCCGGCGAAGCGGTAGGGATCGCCGTCGATTCTGCCGATGGTAGTGCGCTGTGGACATCCTGCCAGTATCAACGTTCCGGCGATCAATACTGCCGCGGCGAAAACTTTACTCAGCGTTCTCAACATGCTTTCCTCCAGGGAAACGCAGAAATCATGGACACGACGCAAGCCGATCAAAGCCGCACCCTCGAATAAACCCGGAAGACGAGAAAAAGACTCGCTTCAGAATCGGGCATCCGGCAATTTAAGGCGCCGCTAGTGTTTTAGATGCCGGTGTCGTTTACAACCGCCAGTGTCTAGAGTTCATCCAAGCAGGTAACAAACTCACCCAGCTCCGCGGGAAGCCCTCGTTGCAGCCGAACCAAATCCCCTGTTCTGGGGTGTTGAAATTCCAACGCTGTGGCGTGGAGAAAATTTCTGGATAAAGCAATGGCCTTTGTGGTTTTTCCTTTGATGTCACGGGGCGCGCCGTAGAGCACATCTCCGACCACAGGATGGCCCAGGGAAGACAGGTGGACGCGGATCTGATGGGTCCGTCCGGTGTCAATGTGTACTTCCAGCAGGGTGAACTTGGCGTACTTCGACGCAATGCGCCGCCGCACTTGGTAGTGGGTAATCGCTTCGCGTCCGCCGGAGCGGCGGGTAGTCATGCGCTTACGTCGCACCGCATCCCGGCTGATACTGCTGTGGATGGTCCCTTTGTCTTGTTTGACGAAGCCGTGGACCAGAGCTAAATAAGTTTTTTTGACTTGCCGTTTTGCGAACTGGCTGGCGAGGATGCGGTGGATTTCATCCCGCTTGGCTACGATGATGAGGCCGCTGGTTTCTTTATCGAGCCGATGCACGATCCCCGGCCGCAACTCGCCCCCCACCGCCGAAAGCTGCTGGAAGCGATGCAGAAGCGCGTTGACTAACGTTCCCCGGTTGCGGGCATCGTCGGTCGCGCCGGCGCCGGCATGCACCATCATTCCCGCCGGCTTGTCGATGACAACCAGATCGTCGTCTTCATAAACGATGTCGAGGGGGATATCTTCGGCTTTGGCCCGAAGTGGAGGCAAAGCAATTTGTCCTGTGACGGAAATGCGCTCATCGCCGCGCAGCCGGTACGAGGCCCTTTCCACGGCGCCATTGACCAGCGCTTTTCCTTCGGAAATCAACTGCTGCACCCGGGTCCGGCTGGCGCCCGCAATTTGCGCGGCCAGATACTGGTCGAGACGCTTGCCGGAATCCTCCGGCGATGCCGCAAAGCCAGTGCTAGGTGGTTGGAAATCGGGCACCAGGGAAGTTTAGCGTGTAGCGTGCGCCGGGACTACTCGCTGCGATGATTTTAGCCACCAGATCAGTCCCCCGCCCGCCACCAGGAGGATGGAGATGAGCTGGGTCCCACTCATCAGCCCGCCGAAAACTTCTCCCCGCCCCGGATCGCCGCGCAGGAATTCCAGGAAGAAACGGGCCGTACCGTACAGAATCAGAAACGCGCCGAAGACCTGGCCGTCGAATTTTTTGCGTTTGAACATCCAGGTCAAGACAAAGAAATTGGCCAGCTCGACTGCGGCTTCAAAAAGCTGGGTGGGTTGCAAAGGGACACCAAGCGGCGTGCCGGAAATTGACTTTGCCAGTTCGTTGCTAAACGTCACGCCCCAGAAATGATGCGTCTCCTTCCCGAAGCAGCAACCCGCGGCAAAGCACCCCAACCGCCCAATCGCGTGGCCTAGCGCCAGTCCAGGCGCGAAGGCATCGCACGCGGCCAGCGCGGGAATACTGTGCCTGCGTATGTACCAGACGGCAACGGCCAGGCCGGCAATCAGGCCGCCGGAAAATACGCCCCCGGCCTGCAAAGTGCTCAAACTGAAAATGTCGCGGATATGGCCGGAGTAAGAACTCCACTCGTTGATGATATACAGCACCTTGGCGCCAATGATGCCGGCGAGCACAACATAGATTCCCAGGTTCCACGCGTGCTCGGGGTCGATCCCCTGTGTGGCGGAATTGCGCACGCTGATCCAAAGACCGATCAGTACGCCGGATGCCACCAGCAGCCCGTAGGTGGGCAGGGCAAAATTGCCGATATGAAATAGCTGTGGATACACTGGAACGTTGGATGCAAAAAACCTGGAACTGCTAGTTTCATTTTAGCAGGATGTGTCGGTGGTTACAGCAGGTTGACGGGATGCCAGTTCGCGGTACTCGAAAGGAAAGCAAGCCGACCCACTGTGCCGTGTAACGGGGCCGAGAATGAACCCGTCGGTAGACGTTGGGTGCCTGCCGAGACCCTTTAGGCATCTGCGCATGGCGCAGCATCGCACACCGGATCCTAGTTCGAGTCAAGCTCCCGTTCATTCAGCATTGGTTCAAAAATCGGTTACCCGCCATCACCAACCTGGCAGGCCGGCTTTCAGGTTGGATGCTAAGGCGAGAGCGGGGGAATGGCAAGAGGAAAGGCGCAAAAAGATGGCAGGCAGCTTGCAACTAAAGTAATGCGCGGACGATTATTTATTTAACGTAGTTTAACTTGAACCTAGCCGGCTTTGGGTTTATCGTGCAAAACCTCATCCAGCGCGCCGGACAAGCGATTGGCCCGCTTCAGATAATCCACTGTTCCGTGGTCCTGGTTTTTCTTTAACAGATGATATTCGTCGGCAATGTTGAGCGCCGCTAATACCGCCAGCCTGGCAGTGTCCACAGTGTTGGTTTGTTCCGCGACCGCCCGCATTTTGCCGTCAACATAATCCGCGAGGCGGAGAATGTACTCCGCGTCAGAGCCGCGCAGGTTATAAGGCTGGTCAAAAATTTCTACCCGTACACTGTTGTTGGCCGCGTCTTTCACCGGCGGATGCTTGACCGCTGTTGCCATACTCGCTCCTCCGCGATGTAAATTTGCCAGGCCTTGCGCCTAGCTCGCCGCGGCTTCCTCGGCCAGAGTATCGATGCGCTGCAACATCTTCTCCACCCGCGATTTTATTTCTTCGCGCTCCTTGCGCAAGCGCACCATCTCGCGGCGCATACTCTCGGTTTCTTCTTCGCGTTCTTCCAACTGCTCGCGCAGCCGTTTGGCGTCGCGCTCTGCCGTCGCCCTGGCCTCGCGGGCCGACTTGTACAATTCAATGGTGCGATAAACCTTCTCTTCCAGCGCTTGAAAATCGTCAGCCGGAACCTGCCCTGATACCTCTTCCATGGTTGTCCCAGACATGATTGCACCCCCACAAAATTACCGGACTTCTGCGCAGTATAACTTAGTTGGCTGTGGATTCAGCGAGCGATTTCGTACTCTGATGGACTCCGGCCTATAAGACCACTCGCCACCCCTTTGAATCGCGGGAAGTACGCGGTTTTTTCCATAGCCGTGCAAACTAGACAAGTTGCAGTTGCTGCCGAAAAAAAATGGGAGGAATCTCATGGGCAATCCACCCGGATATTTCTAGTCGGCGCCAGGGAATGCATTAGAACTTACTTAAGTCACGACACATCTCGGCAGCAATTCCCGCCATAATAATTTTCAATTGGACGCAGGAAGCAATCTCTGTCAGATTATTCAAGTCGCTTTGTTGTACATGGTAAAGTGACGCGAACTGCGTAGTTCGGGGTGCCATCCGAGTTTTTTCAGTTCAGTCCTGACCTCGTCGTCCCAACAAATTACCGAGCGGCCCTGCTGGCATTGGCCTGTGGTGTCTCTCCCAACTTTGAAAAGGAGATGAGGAAATGAAAAATTCATTGAGCAATTTCGCGCGTCCGAAAGTTTTGGTATTGGCGATGGGCCTGGCGGTTTTGTTGCCGGCGTTGGCCCATGCCGAAGGCTTCAAAGGTAAATTCACGCTGACGTCCGAAACCCATTGGGGGACCGCTGTACTGGGCCCCGGCGGCTACGAATTCGTGCTGGACTCGATCAGCGCTCCCACCAAACTGGTGGTGCGATCGGCAGACGGAAAAGTAGCGGCGCTGCTGGTTTCCATGTCGAGTTCGGAAGCCTATCCAGTGAAGACGAACAGCTTGAAGCTGGAGACTCGCGGCAGCAAGGTGTTTGTGAGCGCGGTGTACCTTGCCGATGTGGACACGGAACTGCACTTCGCCGTGCCCGAAGGGAAGGAAGACGTCATGACGCAGGCAACCATGAAGGCAGCAACCATGACCGCTTCCGCGCAGTAGAGTTTGTTCCGAGGAGGCCCGCCGCAGTTTTGGGCGGGCCATTTTTTTTGGCGTGACCGGCGCTAGTTCGCGTTCGACCCGCGCTTGATTTCTTCACTCAAAACGATGGCCTCGGCGACATCTTTCATGGGCTTACGTTTTTGCCGGCTCTGCCGCTGTAGGGCCAGGTACGCCTGCTCTTCATTCAGGCCCAGGTCGCGCTGCAGGATCCCCTTGGCGCGTTCGACCAGCTTACGGGTTTCCAGCTTCTCCACCAAATCGGAGTTCTCGCTGGCCAGGCGGGCCATTTCAATTTCCGCGCCGACCAGAAAGCCGATGGTGGAAATCAAGCGAATCTGGCGCTGGCTGTATACGTGCGACTGGCGGCGTTGCAGATTGATGACGCCCACCAGCCGGCCGCGCGACATGATCGGTACCGACAGGAAGGCTTCGAATGTATCTTCCGGCAGTTCGTTGAAAAACTGGAACCGTGGATCTTGTGCGGCGCCTTGAGAAATAGCTACCGGCTCGCGGTGTTCCGCCACCCAACCGGTGATGCCCTGGCCCATGTGCAATTTCAAGCGGTCGATCACTTCCTGATGGGGGTTCTTGGACGCGCGCAATACCAGTTCGTCGTCCTCCAGCACGTATACAAAGCAAGAGTCGCACTCCACCAAATTGGCGGCAAACTCGACCACCTGGTCTAACACCTCGTGCAGGGGATCGGCCAAAGCCATACGGCTGCCGATCTCATGCAGGAAATCCACCGGGGAATGATTCGCAGATATGATGTCCATGATCTCAACGGTAGCGGGTAACCGAAGGGCTGTCCAATCGCAATTCTTAATGGCGGAGATAAAAAGTATCTGGGCGGAGTTTATGAAATATTAATGTTCAACCGTTGCCGTTGGGCATCGCTGCACATTTATGCACACGATTATGCACACGGATTGAACTTGCCAGGTTTAACATCACCGTATGTCCCGCAAGTCCCCGCCGGGTTCAACTTCAATCGTCAAAATCTCCCGCCGGGGCGCAGAACGCCTTAAGGGTGGCCACTTTTGGGTCTATCGCTCCGACGTTGTTTCTGCCGATGGAGTCGGGCCGGGAGCGCTGGTCAGCGTCCATGACGAACGCGGCAAACCCATGGGCACCGCGCTCTACAGCACCGCTTCGCAAATCGCCGTGCGCATGATTTCGCGCGATGCCGTGCATGATTTCATTGCACTCCTGCGCCAGCGAATCGCAGACGCAGTCGCCTATCGCGAGCGCATCGTGCGGGACAGCGATGCCTATCGCGTCGTGTTTAGTGAAGCAGATTTTTTGCCCGGGCTGATCGTCGATCGCTACAACGACCTGCTTTCTTTTCAGGTCGTCACCCAGGCCATGGACACGGAACCTGTTCGACAAACCGTGCTGGCCGAGCTCACCGAACGCCTCAAACCATCGGCAATTGCGGAGAGAGTGGACCCGCGCGTGCGCGAGTTGGAGCAGTTGTCCCCGCGAAATTCCGCCTTGGCGCAGGGAGAGAAAAGCTCCACGGTTGTCATTATGAACGGCGTGAAGTTTCACTACGAGGCCATGGAAGGGCAGAAAACCGGGGCCTTCCTGGACCAGCGCGAAAACTACGCGGCTGCCGCACAGTATGCGCGTGGGGAAGCGCTAGACGTATTCTGCTATCACGGTGGGTTTGCCTTGCATCTCGCGCCGCATTGTTCGAGCGTCACCGGAGTAGACAGCTCCCGCCCCGCGCTCGAAATCGCCGATAAGAATGCCGCTCTCAACGGCCGCGAGATCGAGTGGATCGAGGCCAATGCCTTCGATCTGCTGCGCGACTACGCGGCATCCGGCAAGCAGTACGACACCATCGTCCTCGACCCACCAGCCTTCGCCAAGAGTAAGAAGACCCTTGACACCGCTATGCGTGGGTATAAAGAGCTGAATCTGCGGGCGCTGAAGATGTTGCGTCCCGGCGGGACGCTAGTGACCTGTTCCTGTTCCTACCATGTAGGAACGGCGGACTTCCTCGAAATGGTGGCTTCTTCGGCCAGAGACGCCCATAAACAGGTGCGTTTACTGGAAAGCCGTACCCAATCCAAAGACCACCCAATCCTGCTGCAAGTCCCTGAAACGGCCTATTTGAAGTGCCTGATACTCAGCACTTAGCCCCTGAGCATTCGACATCCTCAGAATTCCTCTGTGGATTTTGCTCTGTGAGACTCTGTGTTCTCTGTGGTTAGTTTTTAAAACCTTTAACCACAGAGAGCACAGAGTTCCACGGAGGAAATGCCACAGAAACTACATAAATTATATATATAAATTATTGAAAATAATTGAAATATATAATATTGACAATAACGCACTCATATTTTAGCATCGCATTATACTAAAGTATCATCCAAAGGTGATGTAGGCGAATTTAATCCCAAATTCTTTAAACTCTTTGGAGGTGTTATTCATGACCGCATTAACCCGTTTTTAACCCTATCGCGAATTCACCACCCTGCAGGATCGCCTGAACCGGCTGTGCCAGAGTTCCTTTGGCGACCACCAGGATGCCCTGACCACCTCTAGCTTTAGCCCGGCCGTAGACGTATATGAAGACGAACACGCCGTGAACCTGAAGCTGGAAGTCCCGGGAATCGAGGAGAAGGACCTCGACATCCGCGTCGAGAACAACACCCTTACCGTGCACGGCGAGCGCAAGTTCGAGAAGGAAGAGAAAGAAGAGAACTTCCGCCGCGTGGAGCGCCAGTACGGCAGCTTTACTCGCAGCTTCACCTTGCCGCAAACGGTGGATGCGGAAAACGTCTCCGCTAGCTACGACAAGGGCGTGCTGAAGATCAGCTTGCCCAAAAAGGCCGAAGCGAAGCCGAAGCAGATCAAGCGAAACGTCGGCAGCGCGACTCTCGAAGTCAAGAGCGCCGGCAAAGCCGCGTAAGAGGTTCGTGTAGAGCGGACACTCTTGTCCGCGAAGGACGGGAGGTGGCAGATGTGACCGCCTCCCGTTTTGTTTGAGCTAGCGGCATGGTTAGTTCACAATGAAGCTGTGAAGGCTACGCTGGAAGTCATCAACCAGATGCAGGCCGACGGAGTCATCGGCAAGTACGCGAATCGGCGGAGCGGTGAGGGCGACTTTCTACCTTGAGCCGGCGGCCACGGTGGACTTGGATGTGTTTGCAACGCTGCCGGCTTCGGGTGGATTGCTTACCCTGACTCCGATATACGCATACTTGAAGGCGCACGGAGGGGTTGAGCAGGACGAATACATCGTGCTCGATGGCTGGCCGGTGCAGTTCTTGCCTCCGGCCAATAAGCTAGAGGAAGAAGCAGTGGAAAAATCCGTCGCGGCTACCGTCGAGGGGGTTGGCACGTGGATTATGACGGCTGAGCACCTGGCTGCCATTGCGCTGCGCACCGGACGAGCGAAAGATCATAATCGTATCCTGCAATTTGTGGAACAGAATGCGGTGGATCGAGAGAAGCTACAAAGCATTCTCGAACGGCATGATCTGACAGAGACGTGGAAAAAGTTTGAGGATAAATATCTAACGGGGCAGTCATGAGCAAACCAAAACTTCAGACGCGGATGAGAGCGCTCAGTTTCGACGAGAAGATCAAGGTCCTTGAAAAACTGCGCGACCGCGACAAGGCGATCGCGGCGAGCGGATTGAAACGAAAGCCAACGGAACCGAGCAGTAAATAGCATTGTCATTCCGAAGCGCGCTCTTTGCGCGAGGAATCTGCTTT
>CAZETZ010000138.1:0-1127 GCA_964514735.1 uncultured Acidobacteriaceae bacterium
CGGCAGGGATTGAACCTGCAACCGCCGGATTAGAAATCCGATGCTCTATCCAATTGAGCTACGGGCCCTCATTCAAAAATCTACCATAGCAGCCTGCCCGCCAAAACGGGCGTGCCGTATACTCCCGCCGTGGCTCTACCGTCCAGCGGCCCATCGCAGTCTCGCCTCGCCTACATTGACTGGATGCGCGGCCTCGCCTGCCTAGTGATGTTCCAGACCCATTGCTACGATGCGTGGCTCAATCCCGAAGCGCGAAAGACCAAATTCTTCATGTGGTCGCAAATTGGAGGGACGCTGCCCGCGCCGCTATTTTTGTTTTTGGCGGGGATTTCCTTCGCGCTGGTGACCGGCAAATTGCTGCAAAAAGGGGCCTCTGCCAGCCAAGTTGCGCGCACGACGATTCTTCGCGGCGCAGAAATTCTTGGCTTGGGATTTTTATTCCGCCTCCAGGAATTTCTCATTGCCTGGGGCTGGGCGCCATGGAGCGATCTGCTGCGCGTGGATGTGCTGAACACCATCGGTCTTTCCATGATGCTGATGGGAGTCATGTGCTGGATGGTGTTGACTGTAACCAAGCAAAACAATCCACGACTCATCTTAAGTTTAAGCGCGGTGGTTGTGGCCGCCGGCATATCGTTGCTCACTCCACTGCTCTGGACCACATGGCGGATGCGCTGGCTCCCCTGGCCGATTGAGTCGTACATCAATGGGGTCCACAATCTTGGGGAACCACAGCCGTGGTTGTTCCCCATTTTCCCGTGGAGCGCATTTGCCTTCGCCGGGCTGGCTATCGGATTTTTGTTATTTAGCGGCTGGGGCAAAAAAACCGGGGCGCGGCTCTTTATTGTTCTCGGCGCCAGCGGGGCCGGACTCATCTGCCTTTCCCGCTGGCTGGATGCGCGTTCTATACAGCTTTACCCTGTATACGACTACTGGCATACCAGCCCGAACTTCTTCATGCTGCGCGTGGGCCTGCTACTGGTAATTTTGCTGGCCGCTTACGTTTGGTGCCGTTGGGGCGCGGGCCAGTGGGGATTCAGTCCGCTGATTCAGTTGGGGCAAACTTCGTTGCTGGTCTATTGGGTACACATCGAGTTCGTGTACGGACGTCTCTCCATTTTGCGTCA
>CAZETZ010000138.1:1227-8036 GCA_964514735.1 uncultured Acidobacteriaceae bacterium
CCCTGCAACCGCGCAACCTCGAAAACTTCCGGAAAATGCCGGGCTTTGGCGCGCAGCCGCTCGCGCAGCTTCATCAGGAAGTAAATCTCGTACAACCGATTACTGGCCCGATGGAGGGCATCGGCGGAGGGCGCCAGATCCATCGCAGGGCAAACCGCCGCGACAGCGCGAAACTGCGGTGGGGCTTGCGTGCCCCACTCCCCCGCCAGCTTGAGCACCAGATTCCCGCCCATCGAATACCCGGCCAAAGCCAGGTGTTGAATTTTGTCCTGCTCGATCAAGTGGCTGGCGACTGCGGCCACATCGCCGGACCGTCCCGAGTGGTACAGCGTCGGCGATAAGCCGTCGGTTCCGCCACAGTTGCGCTGGTTCATGCGGACGACGTTCATTCCCCACGCCAGCCCTTTTTCCGCAATTCCCAGCGCGTATCCGGATTCACTGGACCCTTCGAGTCCATGAACGACGATGACGGTAAGTTTGTCCTTGCGATCCTGCTGCCAGTTGCAGCGGCAGAGCACGCGCACGCCCGCTTCCACCTCAACCAGCCTTTCCTCCGGCGGAGGCAAAACCACCCGGCGGCGCATCAGGAAACTTGCCAGGGTCTGCATGTGCCCGCCGCTCAGGCCGCGGCGTGGAACAAATTCACTGATTTTGTTTTGCAAAGAATCCACGGCTTGGTCTTACAATATATGAGATTGGCGGAGTGTCATCATGCCCATTTACGAATACATCTGCAAAGACTGCGACCACGAATTTGAAGCCATCGTTTACGGCAGCCAGAAAGCCGAGTGCCCAAAATGCCACGGCAGGCAGTTGGCCCCGCAGTTATCGGTATTTGCCGTCTCCACCAAGGGTCCTTCCGCTCCTCGCGCCTCGGCTGGCCCATGCGGCAGTTGCGGCGATCCCCGCGGCCCGGGCTCGTGCTCGATCGATTAATTTCCCACACTCCAACCTTGTGGTAACTTTGGGAACTCAATGCGGGTAACCGGGGTAAGTTTTGCTGACCAGGTTCGCGCACTAGTATTTCAGCAAGGGGTTTCCAAACCATGGACCGCCGCCGGCATCCGCGGATTGATACGCAGCTTTCAGTGCAACTGTGGGGGATTGATTCTTTCTCACAGCCCTTTGCTCAGCCAGCCCACGTCAGAAATATCAGCAGCAGCGGCATGGTGGTGTGCGGCATGAGATATACCCTAGGAGTGGGATCGATCCTGGAGGTCAAGCTCGAACAGGAGAAGGCGCAGTTCCGCGTGGTTTGGGTAGGACAAGCCGGGACACGGCGTCAGGGCGAGGTTGGCCTGGCCAAGCTGACGGCCGAGCCACAGTTGTTGGAGTTCCAGTCTTCGATGGTTGCCGCTTGCGCCGGCAACGGATAGTTTTATCCTACGTAGAGTCTCTTCCCAGTTAACTGACGGGGTTGGCGGCACAGCGCCGCTTCCTCTATCCTGCGACAGGGCCATCCGTTGCTTCACCTAGGTCCGGAGAATCCGCTTGCGAACTTTTTCATTGGTGTTCATCCTGGGCGCAGCCATCGTGTGCTCCTCGCAAACCCAAAGACCACTCGCGCTCATGCCGGCGCCGGCGCAAATGCAGTCGGGCAGCGGACAGTTGATCATTGATCCTTCATTCACAATTGCCATGAGCGGCAAAGGCGATGGCCGGCTAGAACGGGCCCTCGAGCGGTTCGCCGGCCAGTTACGGGCAGAAACGGGCATGCTGCCGATCAACATCAAAATGGTGGGCACCGAGTCCGCGAATCTGGTGGTCCACGCCGACCGGGCCAGCAAAGAAATTCCAGAGTTGGGCGAGGACGAGTCCTATACCCTGGAAATCACTCCGTCCGGCGCGAAACTCACCGCGCCGACAACTCTGGGCGCGATGCACGGGTTGCAAACTTTTCTTCAACTGGTGGAGAGCACTCCATCCGGTTTTGCGGTTCCAGCGGTCTCCATGCAAGACAAACCCCGTTTCCCCTGGCGCGGATTGATGATTGACGTGGGCCGCCACTTCATTCCGCTGGATGTGCTCAAGAGAAACATCGATGGCATGGCGGCGGTAAAGCTGAATGTTTTCCACTGGCACCTCTCCGAGAACCAGGGCTTCCGCATGGAAAGCCAAAAATTTTCCAAGCTGCATGAGATGGGATCGGACGGTTTTTATTACACCCAGGCCGAAGCCAGAGACCTGATTGCCTACGCCGCGGAGCGCGGCATTCGCGTGGTCCCGGAGTTTGACATGCCGGGCCACAGCACCGCATGGTTTCTGGGGTATCCGGAACTGGCCAGCGGTCCTGGGCCTTACCAGATCGAGCGCCAATGGGGTGTATTCGATCCTGCCATGGACCCCACGCGCGAAAGCACTTACAAATTTATCGATAGCTTCATCGAGGAGATGGCTGAGTTATTTCCCGACCACTACTTTCACATCGGCGGCGATGAGGTCAACGGGAAAGAGTGGGACGCGAACAAGAAAGTTCAGGAATTCAAGCGCGAACACCACTTGAAGACAAATGAAGAACTCCAGGCCTACTTCAGCGGCCACATCCAGAAACTCGTAAGCAAGCATGGAAAGATCACGGTTGGCTGGGATGAAATCCTGCAACCGGATGTGCCGAAAAACATCGTGATTCAATCCTGGCGCGGGCAGACTTCTCTGGCGAAGGCTGCGCAGGGCGGCTACAGCGGCCTGCTGTCTTCCGGCTATTATCTCGATTTGGCCTGGTCCGCGGCCAGTCACTATGCGGTCGATCCCATGACCGGGCCTGCCGCGGACCTTACGGGCGAAGAAAGAAAATTGGTACTAGGCGGCGAGGCCTGCATGTGGTCGGAGTTTGTCTCGCCGGAAAACATCGACTCGCGCATCTGGCCGCGGGCCGCAGCCATTGCCGAGCGCCTCTGGTCGCCACAGGAGGTGACGGATGTGAACTCCATGTATGCTCGCATGGAAGCCACCAGCCGGCGGCTGGATGGCCTGGGGCTCACGCATCATTCCAGCTATGACGATATGCTCAGGCGGATCGCGGGCAGTGACGACATTGCCGCTCTGCGCACCCTGGCCGATGTGGCGGAGCCCGTCAAAGACTATGCCCGTTCCGAACTCGCGCCGGGACCCGCGACCAGCCTGACGCCGCTCAATCGTCTGGTGGATGCGGTACGCCCTGAGAGTATGACCGCGCGGGACTTCGACAACCTGGTCAGCGCCTTCGCAAGCGGCAATTTGGCGCCGGGTACGGAACCTGAGATACGGGCCTTGCTCACTCGTTGGCGCAACAATCAAACGGACATTGAGGCCGCGGCAGGGAGGTCGTTCCTGATGAAGGAAGTCGTGCCCCTCTCACAAAGTCTCTCGGTACTCGGAACGGCAGGTCTGGAGGCGCTGGATTTTCTGGACCGCGGCAACGGCGCGCCGCAAGATTGGAAAACGCAGCAACTGGCGTTGATCGAGCAGGCCAAAAAGCCGCAGGCACAATTGTTGTTAAGGGTCGCACCTTCAGTACAAAAATTGGTGGAAGCTGCCGCAAATCAAACCGTGAATGCGCATTTGCAGTGAGTCGGGCCTTTCGCGGTCCGCTGCCAGCAGGTTGCGCTTCGCCGCAGAATGGGTTTTCATGGATGGCATGAAACTGGCCCGGCGCATCATCACATATCTGCTGCTGTTGATTTCAGGTTTTTCCGGCGCTCTTGCCGCCACTGCGAAAGTAGAAAACTATTTGGTCTATGTCGGTACCTACACGGACCGTGGCAGCAAAGGCGTTTACGCCTATCGCTACGATTCCGCCAGCGGCCAGCTTGAAGATCTTGGCCTGGCCGCCGAAGCGCCCAACCCCTCATTCGTCGCGGTGTCTCCCAATCACAAGTTTTTATATGTGGTCAATGAAACCCGCGATTACCAGGGTAAGTCGAGCGGCGGCGTGAGCGCATTCTCGATTGAAGCGAATACAGGAAAGCTCACTCTGTTGAATCAGGTGGCGTCCCGCGGCGCGGACCCATGCCACATCGCGCTCGATCACACCGGCAAGTTTGTGCTGGTGGCAAATTACACCGGCGGGAATCTGGCGGTTTTCCCGGTGCTCGAAGATGGACGTTTAGGCGAAGCTTCGGATTTTATTCAGCACAAGGGATCGGGCCCCAACCACGACCGCCAAGAGGCGGCCCACGCGCATTGGATCGATCTCTCCCCCGACAACCGTTTCGCCCTGAACGCGGACCTGGGCATGGACCGCATTTTCGTCTACCGCTTTGACGCGCGTAAAGGCGAACTGATTCTGGCCCATCCACCCTATGCCAAGGCAGCGCCCGGCGCCGGCCCGCGCCACGTTGCATTCCGTCCCGACGGCAAGTTTGTGTATGTGGTCAATGAGCTTGCCTCCTCGGTGACAACTTATTCCTACAACGCCAAAGCCGGAACGTTACACAATCTGCAAACCGTCAGCACGCTGCCGAAAGAGTACAAAGGTCAGAATACGGATGCGGAAGTGGTGGTCCACCCCAGCGGAAAATTTCTCTATGCCTCCAACCGGGGGGACGATAGTCTCGCAGTGTTTACCATCGATCCCGGCAAGGGAATTCTTACCTTGGTGGAGCATGTCTCTACGCAAGGGAAAACTCCGCGCAACTTTGAGATTGACCCGGCAGGCCAGCGGCTGTTGGTGGCCAATCAGGAATCCGGCAACATCGTGGAGTTTGCCATTGATCCGGCTACCGGCAAGTTGACGCCAACCTCGACGGAGCTGAAAGTGCCTGCGCCGGTGTGTATCCGATTTGTCGCTGTCGAGTGAGAATATACTTCCGGGTCTCCACTGTCCGGTCACCCATCTCCCTAGATTGGGCTTCCTTTTTCGGGACATGTACCAATGGCCTATGGCCATCCCTGTACCTACGTGTTATCCGGATTAAGCATGAGTACACCTAGAATTGCGCTAGTGACGGAAATGCCTCCGGTTCTCCGGACAGGCGCCAGTCCCGTGAGCCCCACTATGGTCGCCAACGAACCACGCCAAGGCAATGGACACAAGGTTTCCCCGGGCATGCTCGATGCCCACGCGGTAGCGGGCGTCCCCGCACAGTTTGGCCCGCGCCGGATGGGCTATGGCTTGCCCTGTGCCAAGTGCAAGACTTACTACGCGGCGGATTTGGCGGAATGCCCGGTGTGCCAGACCAAAGAACGGGTTTCTCCGGTGGTAGCGGCTTTGCCAGTTGCCCCGGCGACCGCGGAGGAATTACCGGATCCGGTGGCCCTGGAAGAAGAGCGGGAGCGTTTTCTGCGTGAGTTCAAATCGCAGATCGCGGCTTCCGAGGTCGAGTCCGACGCAACGGCCCACAACTGCACCCTGGCGGAAAACCATCAGAACCAGTCCGTCCCTGCGGTAATTTGCCAGGGCTGCTACGAGCACTTGCAGGAGCGCGTCGATCTCATGGAAGCGGCCCTGCACATGGATTTGAAAGACGCGTCGCAGATCATCTACGACGCGGTGTGGACCGATCCTTCCGATCCCAATAAGACTTACCAGAATGCGGCCCAGGCCTTGCTTCTGGAATTGCGCAAACGGGCCGGCGTGAAGTTGGTGCTGGGGCCCCTGCAGCCATTGCCGCACTGACCCCGCATACCGTCTAATCGACTTTAATCACAACATATTTTTTTCCGGCATACAGGCGATATTCCCCATTTTCTTCCGCCAGCTTCAACGGGACCGGGCGCCGCAGGTTGTCATCGCTCTTAATGTCCGTGGCCAGCACTTCGTTCGCGGCAACGTCCAGAATGCGGAACTTGCCGTCCGCGTTAAAGCCAAAGCCATATTCTCCGGGCGCGAGATCGGTCCCACCGACGTTGAGCTTCACTTCGCTGATGAACAAGCCCTGATATTTCTGGGCCACATCCGCGGCATAACCGGAGGTATCCACCAACGAGGCAAGCACCAACTGGTCTTTTCCCACACGCAGTCCGCCCGAGTTACGGACCTGCACGGTGGCTGACTGGCCACGGAAGAAATAAGTGGAGGGGACAAATTGTCTAAGCTCGGCGGAAGTGAGTACCGCAGGTTTCCCACTTTGAGCCAACAAGAAACCAGCGGACATACAGAGTGCGAATACCACAACGATGAAACGGGCGCGTGACTTCATTCCAGTAGTCCTCCAGGGTCAAACAAACACCCATGATAAATGTACGCCGAGTTGGCAGCGTCGGAGATAGAAACAAAAAAGGGCCGGGTTGATTCGCAGCCGGCAACGCGGGCAGAGCCTGCCCTGAGCGAAGCCGAAGGGAGTGCCCGCGCTACTTCCACCCCTGAATCCCCCGCCCCTCTTATGGCATCATGTATAGAGCTAGATATGCCCAAAATCCATATCCCAACGCCCCTGCGCCAATACGCTGGCAAGCAACCTGCGGTGGACGTCAAGGCCGGAACCGTGGCTGATGCCCTTTCCGACCTGGTCTCGCAGCATCCTGACTTGCGCCGCCATCTGTACACCGATGACGGTAAACTCCGCGCCTTCGTCAATGTGTATGTGAACGACGAGGACGTCCGCTACCTGCAGAAGGAAGCCACTTCTGTGAAGGACAGTGATACTATTTCCATCGTGCCTTCCATTGCCGGAGGCCGGTAAACGCCATGCTGCAACGGACACCATCCCGAACCGCCCGCCTCAGCGCCTGCTGTTGTTGTCCGTCCTGTTGCCGCTAGTCTTGCCGTGCAAAATTTAAAATTAAGATTGAGGCACTTATGGCTACACTCACCGAAGTCAAACTCGAAGCCGTCACCCTGAGCAACGAGGAAGTCCTGCGTTACTCGCGCCACCTGATCATGCCCGAGG
>CAZETZ010000138.1:8046-9080 GCA_964514735.1 uncultured Acidobacteriaceae bacterium
GGGCATGGCGTGTGAGTGGAAGGCGAGGGCGCCGAATTGTTTGTGCATGGACGCTGGAGGCATCGCTTTGCCTCTGGGCTGGTATTTGGGAGCGGCGGGCGCGGGGACCATCGGCGTGACGAATATCGATGTGGTGGACTACACCAACCTGCAACGGCAGATCATTCACACCACCGCTGACGTGGGGAAAAAGAAGCTGGACTCGGCCGCGGAAAAGCTCAAGGCGATCAATCCATTTCTCAACATCAAGAAGTTCGATACCCGCTTGAGCAGCGACAACGCTCTCGAAATTTTCAAAGAGTTCGACATCATCGCCGACGGCACGGACAATTTTCCAACACGCTATCTCGTTAATGACGCCTGCGTGCTCACCGGCAAGCCGAATGTCTACGCTTCGATTTTTCGCTTCGAGGGCCAGGCCAGCATCTTCGCCCTGCCGGAAGGCCCTTGCTATCGCTGCTTGTATCCTGAGCCGCCACCGCCGGGACTGGTTCCTTCTTGCGCCGAAGGCGGCGTGCTGGGAATTCTGCCCGGACTGCTGGGCGTAATCCAGGCGACCGAAGTTATCAAGTTGATCTTGAAGTCAGGCGATCCTCTTGTGGGCCGTCTGCTTCTCGTTGACGCGCTCGGCATGAAGTTTCGCGAGCTCAAGCTGCGCAAAAATCCTGACTGCCACGCTTGCGGCAAGAACCCGACTATCAAGGAACTCATCGACTACAATGAGTTCTGCGGCATCCGCGGCGAGGAGGTCGAGGTGCAACCGACATCGGGCGACATTCAGGTGGAAGAACTCAAACAGCGGTTGGACAAAGGCGACGATCTGTTCATCCTCGACGTGCGCGAGCCGCACGAATATCAGATCTGCAACATCGGTGGACATCTGATTCCGCTGGGCGACCTGCCGAAGCGTGTGAGCGAGCTGGATTCCAGCAAGGAGATCGTGGCCCATTGCCGCTCCGGTGTTCGTAGCGCTAAGGCGGTCGATTTCCTGAAGCAAGCTGGATTTAAGAAGGTCCACAATCTGGCGGGCGGGA
>CAZETZ010000139.1:0-9066 GCA_964514735.1 uncultured Acidobacteriaceae bacterium
TCTTCGACCAACAAACCTAAAGTGCGTTCGGTGGCTTTGGCTCCGGCGGTGTCGGGATCGAAGTTTACTACTACGTTTTTGCTGAAGCGGCCTAGCAGCTTGGCTTGCAGTTCGGTGAAGGCTGTGCCGGAGCTGGCGATTACATTTTGGAATCCAGCCGCATAAACGGAAATGCAATCCATCTGGCCTTCGACCAGGATGGCGTAGTCGAGCTTGCGGATGGCTTCCTTGGCGTGGTCCAGATTGAACAGCACTCGCGACTTTGAATAGATGGCCGTCTCGGGCGAGTTCAGATATTTTGGGCCGGCTTTTTCGTCGGTCGCAAGAGTGCGGCCGGTGAAGGCGATGATGCGTCCGGTTTCGTTGGCGATGGGGAACATGACGCGGTTGCGGAATTTCGAGTACATGGAAGCAGTTGTTGGTCGTTGGTCATTGGTCGTTGGCTGCTCATCGTTGGCTGTCAGCTTCTCTGCACTGTCATCCCGAGCGGAGTCGAGGGACCTGCCGTTTGCCTGAGTGCTCTCCTGCTGCTTCCACGAGAACAATCCGCTTTCCCGCAGTACTTCTTCGTCGAACTCGCCTTTCAGTCGGTCGCGTAGTAAGAAGCCTGAGTCTGGCGCGTACCCGATGCGGAACGATTTGATGGTTTCTTCGTCGAGTCCGCGGCCTGCCAGGTATTCGCGGGCGTTGGCTCCTTCGGGGCGTCGTAAGCATTCCTGAAAAAATGCGCAGGCTCGCTCGTGGACGTCTAGCAGAATCGTGCGGAGTTTTGCTTCCTTCGCTTCGGCTGGGCTGCTGTAGCTCACTTTGGGTAGCGCGATTCCCAGCTTCTGCGCAACTGCTCGCACTGCTTCGGGAAAAGTGATGTTCTCGATTTTCTGCACGAAGCTGAAGACATCTCCAGAAACTCCACAGCCGAAGCAGTGGTAGAACTGCTTCGTGGCATGGACAGAGAACGACGCGGTTTTCTCGCCGTGGAAGGGGCAAAGTCCTGAGTAGTTTTGCGCCCCGGCCTTCTTCAGCTTGACGTAGTCGCCGATGATGCGAACGATGTCCGCCTGCTGCTTGACCGTGTACGCGAAGTCGCCGGGGTTGGCCATGGGTTTAGAGATTGTCGGGTATTTGGGCGCTGATGTGAATATAGACGAATGTGATTGTTGTGGAGAAGCTGTGGAATAGTTAGGTTATCTGGTGGAGCTTTAGGAAAACTGGTTTGTTGTGGGGTTAGGGGTTCTTCGACTGCGCTTGCCGCGCTCATCGCGCGGCAATGCTCGCTCAGAATGACAGGTGGGTGGGGTTGTTAAGTCATTTGGGTTTGTTCTGAGTGGATGGATTTTCAAATGTTGGTGTTGCTACTACTCTTTCAGCATTGTCATGCTGAGCGGAGCCGGAGCGTTCGCGAAGCGAATGCTCTGGCGTAGTCGAAGCACCCCTACCGTCAAACTGCACTTTCGTTTCGGGATACCAGTCTTTGGCTAGATCCAGCCAGTGCGGGTTTACTCGCTCGAATAGCGCGATCTTGCGATCTCTGCGCCAGCCTTTTAGTTGCTTTTCTCTTGCGATTGCTTTGTGGACGTCGTCATAGGATTCGACATATAACAAGCGATCAACTTCATATCGTGAGGTGAATCCTTCTCTCAAATGAGATTTGTGTATGAAGATTCGCTTATATAAAGTGCTGGTCATCCCGATGTATAAAGTTCCGGATAGGCTTCCTAAAATGTATACGCAGTAGCTCTTTCTTCGTTTCAAAGATAGGCCTCCGGTGATGTAGGGGTTCTTCGACTGCGCTTGCCGCGCTCAGAATGACAGAGGGTTAGAGTTGTGGATGTGACGGGAGTCACACTCCGCGTTTAGATGATTCCGAATTGGTATTTACGCCATCAGTTCTATCCGTGCTTTCTCTGCGATCCCCGGCAATTCTCGCGCTGCTGTCACTGCGATCCCTGTCCGCTCTAAAATCCCCAACGCAAACCCAACTTCCGGATCGCCGCGGTCCAAATCATCATCCACAACGGCGGTCAGCGCCGTGCCTGCATTTTCTTTCCTCAGGACCCCTGCCACCAACTGCGGGTAGCTGAACGACAGCGCTTTGGCCCCGTCAATGTTGGTTTCGAGCGAAACTGCCTGGAGCATCTTCACTACTCCATTCGGGCGGTAGGAGACGTCAATTTTCAGCGGGTCGCCGGGGTGCGTGTAATCGGCGACCGGGACGTTTTTGAAGACCATACCCCAGATGCCTTCGGTCTCGTACGCACTTTGAATTTTGCGCAGGATGCGGCGGCGGCCCCGGGGTTCGTGTTTGCCGGCTTGCATGGGAAGATCGATGGCCCCGCGGGCCAGCAGTTCCATGGAGGCTTCTCCGTCTTCGGCCAGGCATTCGTGTTCGGCCGAGAGTTGCACGGAGTTGCCGAAGCAGTCGCGCATTTTGTGGAGCAACTCGTCGCGTCGCGTGCCGTTGGTCAGGTGCTCGCGGATGTCGTGCTCCAGGAATCGGAAGTAGTCGAGGTCGGCGTCGGGATGCGAGCAGAGCAGGCGGCGCCAGCTTTTCATGAAGCGGACCCCTGCGAATCCTTCGGGGTTGGATTCCAGCATGATGACGCCGAAGGTGACGTAGTCGTCCATTGTGGGGTAGGGGGAGTACCTCAGGTAGAAGTAGTCGAATTTTTTTAGCTCTGGCATCGTGCCTCCTTATTTGGGGGGCCCGAAAATCTTTTATGCGTCTTCTATCCAATGGGGAAATGGTTTCCGCTGCGACAGGCGGAAGGCCATGACCAGTTCGCGAACTCTGGCGCGGCGCTCGATCAGGCAGCAGACCAGTTTTTCCAGCGCGGCCCACTCGCCTCCGTACCAATCCGGAGGAATGTCAGCGGCCGCGGCCCAGATGTTGTCGGCATCCATTTTTTCTACGTTGGAAAGCCAGGGCTCGAACGAATTCCAGCCTTGGACCCCAGCGTAGACTTCGTTGTGCGCGTAGACGCCGCGCAGCGGATAGTCGGGGAAGTTCCATTCTCCGGCGTTGAAGCAGTATCCCTGATCGATGAAGGCCGCGGTGTATTTGCGCTCGCGTAGTTTGCGCCAGAAGGCGGCCTGGCGTCCGTTGGCGTTGCCGGTCCATTTGTCCAGGACCAGCATTCCGGCGAAGGTTTCGAGATTGCGCACCCGTTCCAGCATGGCTGTAGGGAAATAATCGAAGACCTGGCCTTCGAGGGGATCAACTACGTAGCGCGAGCCGAAGTGTAGGCCTGGTTGGCAACGGATTGTTGTGCCGGCTAGCTGGATGTTTAGTTCTGAGGTGTGTTCGACCAGCCAGTCGCTGACTTCTACAACTTCTGTCGTTGGGACCGGAAGGCCTACGGCTTCGGCCAGACGCGTGGCTAACATTTCGTTGGCCAGCACGCGCAGGTGCTGCGGGTTGTTGCGGAACTTGACCACATAGAAGTTGTTGTCGGAGCAGCGGATCATGTGTCCCTGCGCTCCGCCTCGCATTCTTCTGATGTGCTGAAGCGCAGTAACCGGCAAGCCGCAAGTCCTCGAAAGTGGAGATGCCCCGAACGAAGAGTACGTTAACTGAAGAGTAAATGTATGTGATGAGTGAACATTGGGGGGCTGTGGATAATCTTAAGAAAGTATGGAGTTCTTCTGAAAATTTATTCAAAAGTTCTCAGTTATAATCTGCGCCGTAAATGTTTCTCGAACCAGCAACTTTACCTAATACCCAAAATGGCTTGGACATTTTGGAAGAAATTGAAAAGGCTTCCTTGCGTCTAGTGACGCAATCGTTGGTGGAGTTTACTGAAGCCCGTCAAATTTTTAATAGTGAACTAGATCTTCAAGCCGACATTGGTGAGGATATTACGCGCGAAGCGTTGGATCGTATGGGAGTTTCTGGAGCACGGATTCGCGTTTTTGGGAAAATGGATTACAAACGAGCTCGTTTAGTATTTCATCCCGATTATGCTATTCGCCAAGCTTTGTTGGTGGATTCGAAGGCAGAAAAGCAAGCAGCAAATGTAGCCAGAATACAGACTTCGCAAACCTCTCTGGAGATTCGCCAGATTCGCGCTGGACAAACAGTTGCGCAACCTGGGGGATTATCTATTGTGGTGCCAAGCGGCGGATTCGGTTTTTTGACGACAACTATTTTTGTGAAATACCACTATGAAGAAATTGAAGCAGGTAACAATCTTACGAAAATTCAAACTATCTGTTTGCCCAACGGAATGTTACAAGCACGCTATAACCCCGATGCTCAACACAGCATTTGGACTGCCGGACCAAACGCTCCAACATTAGGCGAGGCATTTCGAACCCGCCTTAGTTTTCCGCGTTTAAAAGCATTGGCTGCATGGCGAGTGCAGGATATTCCACTTGATCCACTAGCGGCTTTTGTCTGGCATCAATAGCGGATGCACAAGCGCCGCGTGCGAGAGTTACATATTTCTCAATCAAATCTATCCCAATATATTTGCGATCTGTCTCAATAGCCGCGACTGCCGTTGAACCGCTTCCTATAAAGCAGTCCAGCACAGTTTCACCCGGAGTAGTTAGCAGTCGGATTACCCGCCTTGGCAATTCGATTGGAAATTTTGCTTCGTGATCATTGTTGGCGCGAACCGAAGGAATAAACCAAATCGCTCTCGACCCCCATTTAGCCCATTCACCAGGGCTGAGACGACGCCGGTCAACGGTTGTGACTCCCGGTTTCCAAAGAAAATACAAGTATTCAAATTCATCAACAGCACGATAAGAACTACTGTGCCATTCTGAATTCTGCCAAGCAGGATCTTTGGCCCATATCCGACGGTCATATACATAAAAGCCCGCTTTACGTGCCCATCGCTCAATCACGCCCGCAACCAATTTCACTCGAGTTTGTGTGGCGTATTTTCCACCGCGAATATTGTTTCCATTTAATCGACGATCTATTGTTTGTTCACTGCAACCAAGAAGCTCGGCAAGTTGATCTCGATTGTAGTTTGGATGTTTTACTTTCGCACGTAAAACATCTTCACGAGTGACTGGGGACCGCCGTTGGCTTACCGTCTCCGCTTGAAAACGTGGCATTTCGGAATCTGGGAAACAAAGGATGTCGGCAATATTGATGACTACAAATCCACCAGGGCGGATGATGCGGTAGTGTTGTTGAACCACTTGCTCTAGCATTGCGCGCCATGACGCATAAGAATTTAAGTATTTTTCATAGGTCTTTCCTACGAAATAGGGAGGCGACCAAACGCTGCAGGCAATACTATTTGGTTCAATTCGTGGCAAGAGGTCACGTGCGTCTCCACAGTAAATCCTATTTGTTTGAAGGGGACTTCTCACAGGCACACTCCATAGGTATCGTGAATTGCTTAAAACTGCAACTATCAATTTGTCTGCAAGAGAACTTCCTTGGCTGGTGGTATTGGTGGAATCAGTTTCTCAAAAGGACATATGTGTACGCAATTGGTACTGCCTAATTTTTAAGTTCCGCTACCGTCACCCCGCCTCCACCCTCATTTTGCGGTGGCTCGGCTACTGACTCCACGTGAGGGTGCTTCTGAAGCAACTGCCTTAGCGCCTTACGCAAAATTCCCATGCCGCTACCGTGGACTACGCGTACGCGCGACAACCCTGCCAGGAATGCGCGATCTACAAACTTTTCTACTTCGCGGCTTGCGTCATCAACCGTACGTCCGATCACGTTGATCTCGGATGGGATATTTTCATTTTCAGATCCCAGCGACACCGAAATTCCTCTAGCTCTCGCGGCTTGCACCGGTGTGTCTGAGGCTCGCGTCAGAACCTCTGCGATATCCGTGCGCGGAACCCGCATTTTCATGGCGCCGATTTCTACTTCGAAATTATTGTCGTCGATGCGGCGGGATACTTTTGCCGTTCTCCCCATGGATTTCAGTTTGACGGTGTCTCCTTCGGAGACGTGTTTGACTAGCTGCGGCTGGGCGTTGGGGTCTCCTTTGTCGGCGCCGGTGGAGTGGGCTACTACGGTCGAGTCGAATTGCTGGCTGAATTCGCGGCGTAGTTTGGCGATGCGGCGTTCGGCATCTTTGGAGAGCTTTTGTGCGGCGGCGCGGTCCTGGATGGCGTTGACGGCTTCGCGAGCGTGGTATTCGAAGTCGCGGAGTAGAGTGTCCAGTTTCTTTTCCAGTTCTTTTACTTTGGCCTGTTGTTCTTTGCGGCCTTCGGTGGCCAGGTGGGCTTTTTCTTTTGTCAGCTCTTCTTCGCGGGTTTTTAGTTTCAGGCGTTCGGACTCGGCTTCTCTTAGTTGGGCGTGCAGGCGGTCGAGGAATTCTCCTATGTCGCGGGTTTGTGTGCCTACACGGTTGCGCGCGGACTGGATGATGGTTGGGTTCAGGCCCAGGCGTTGCGCGATGTTGATTCCGGCGGAGGCTCCGGGAATTCCGATTTTTAATTCGTAGGTTGGCTGCAAGGTGGATTCGTTGAATCCTACCGACGCGTTGATGACTCCGGCGGTGTTGGCTCCGTAGACTTTCAGCGACGTGTGGTGCGTGGAGATGATCGTCATGCAGCTGATTTCGTGGAAATGTGTGGCTATGGCTACGGCCAGGGCAGCTCCTTCTTCGGGATCGGTAGCGGAGCCTAGTTCGTCCAGCAGCACCAGCGAGTTTGCGGTTGCCGTGCGAGAGATGAAATCGATATTCGTTACGTGGGCCGAGAATGTGGAGAGATTTTGTTCGATGGACTGCGAGTCTCCGATGTCGGCCAGGACGGCGTCGAAGATAGGCATGTCGGCGCGGTCGGCTGGGACGGGGATGCCGGACTGGGCCATTAGAGCCAGCAGGCCTACGGTTTTCAGGGAGACGGTTTTGCCTCCGGTGTTGGGGCCGGTGATGATCAGTTCCCGGCGCGGGCCTTCCAGTTCGATGGAGATGGGGACTGGGGTTGCGCCTTTTGTTTTTAGGTTACGTTCTAGTAATGGGTGGCGGGCTTTGTGGAGAACCAGTGATTGTGTGGAGGCGGGGCTTGCCCCGCCTGTTCTCGGCTGGCTTTGCTCGCGGACGGGGCAAGCCCCGTCTCCACACATTACGGTTGCGGCTACGCAGTTGTAGTCTTCTGCAAAATGCGCTTTGGCGAATTGTAGATCTAGTTCGGCCAGGACTTTGGTGGCTGACTGGATTTCGTGCGACTGCTCGCCGATTTTTCTGGTTACTTCTACTAAGATTCGGTGGATTTCTGCTTGTTCTTCATCCAGCAGGCGGACTAGTTCGTTGTTTTGCTCAATGGTTTCCAGCGGTTCTACGTAGACGGTTTGCCCGCTGGAGCTGGCTCCGTGGACTACTCCTTGTACGCGATGTTTTTGCTCGATTTTGACCGGAATGACGAAGCGCTCGCCGCGGATGGTGATCAGCTCGTCTTGCAGTGAGTCTCCTTCGGAGAGGCGGCGCAGGTAGCCTTGGAGGGACTGCTGAATCTGGCGTTTTTGTCTTTCGGTTTCGCGGCGGATGCGGGTTAGTTCGGGCGAGGCGTGGTCGTCTATGGTGCCGTCGGGGAGAATCTTGTTGCGGACGGCGCGCAGGAATTCAGAGAAATCAGGGATAGATGAAGAAAGCTTGTTTACCATTTTCCAATCCGAGCGCATGGCGGCCGGCGGATTGTGGATGATGGCATGCCACTCTTTGGCGCGGTCGACTACCAGAATCACGTTGCGGATTTCTTCGATTTCCAGTACTGCGCCGTCGATTCGGGATTTGGCCAGCGATTGCGAGATGTCTTGCAGGCCGGAGAATTCGAATCGGCCGCCTACGCGGCGGAACTCTCTAATTTCGGTGGTGAGTTGGTGCTGGGGTTGGATCCAGTTTAGGTCGGTCGACGGCGCCAGCGAGTTGATTTTTTCTTCGCCCAGCGGGGAAGATGCGTAGCCGCGCAGCAGGTCGCGCAGGGAGTCGAATTCCAGGACTCGGGCGCTGGTGTGGGTCAACGGCGGCATTGCAGATCAATGTTACAAGAATTCAGGACGAATCTCTGTCGTCCCAGTTCTAACGTGTCATCCTGAGCGTAGTGTGGGTCTCGCGTTGCGAGACCCACACGGAGTCGAAGGACCCCTGAATGTTCATATCTCTATCGACGCAGCAGGGAATTCCCTTGTGCAGCATCGCGAGAATGCCTTGACGCCTCAGTCTCGCCGCCAAACTTATAGGGGTCCTTCGACTTCGCAGGGAATTCGCTTGTCGCGAATTTCCTGCTTCGCTCAGGATGACAGTTTTTGGTGCGGTGGTTGCGCAGTGCGATAAAATCTAACTGTTATGGGTTTCCCGACTACCCGTCTTCGGCGCCTTCGCCAGAATGAGCAGCTTCGTTCTCTGGTCCGCGAGACGCGGCTTGCACCTGAGAATCTTGTTTATCCATTATTTGTGTGTCCGGGGGAGGGCGTGCGGAAGGAAGTGAAGTCCATGCCGGGAGTGTTTAACCTTTCGGTCGATGAAGCGGTGAAAGAGGCGCGCGAGGCTGAGTCGCTTGGGCTGGGCGGGATCATCTTGTTCGGGCTTCCCGAGAAAAAAGACGAAGTCGCCACCGGCGCCTGGGCTGAGGATGGGATCGTGCAGCGGGCAGCGCGGGCGATCAAACGCGAGGCTCCTAAGCTGACCATCATTGGCGATGTTTGTCTGTGCGAATACATGTCACATGGGCATTGTGGTGTGGTGCAAGCAGAAAAAAAACTCCAATCATCAGACGGATTATATAAGGCGAAACGCATAAGAGAGAGAGAAGCAGCCCAAGCGATCTCAACTGGAGTTGCGACTGAAGAAACGGTTTATTACGAAATCGTCAACGACGCGACTTTAGAAATCCTGGCGAAGACTTCAGTTTCGTTAGCGCGGGCTGGGGTGGATGTGATTGCTCCATCAGACATGATGGATGGGCGGGTTGCTGCCATCCGCAAGGGGCTTGATGATGCTGGTTTGATCAATACTCCTATTCTTTCTTATGCGGCTAAGTTTGCTTCTGGTTTTTATGGGCCGTTTCGCGAGGCGGCGGATTCGGCCCCGCAGTTTGGCGACCGGCGGTCTTATCAGATGGATGGCGCCAATATCCGTGAGG
>CAZETZ010000140.1:0-8271 GCA_964514735.1 uncultured Acidobacteriaceae bacterium
GTTCACCGCCGTGGCCATCATTCCCGCACGGCTGGCTTCCACGCGGCTGGCGCGGTCGTTGGAGGCAATGTTGACCGGAGGCGCGCCGGCGCGTCCCCACTCGTAGTCCGCATAAAGTGGGGAATGCACGGAGTTCAGCGGAATGCCGCTGCCCTTAAACCAGTCGGCAATTTCGCGCACGTGCTGCTTGCGGTTGGCGTAATCAATGTGCTCGCGGGCGGCAAAAATTTCGATGGCCTGCGCGCCGCAGCGGTGCAACCCGTCCAAAATGCCCGGGTGCAGGCGTTCTTTCACATGAATGTAGGTGGAAACGGCTTTGAGCATGGTTGGTCGGGCCAAGTTTGAGGCTAGCTTAGGCGGTTCGGGGGAGTCAAATCAGGAATGACCGGTTTGGTGGCTGGAAGGAACCGTGTCCACTGAGGACCGGGAACTGAGACCGGAGAACTGACGACGACCCGCCTATTAATTTTGCTACTTGAACGTCGTGGACGATATTCAGTTGTCAGTTCCCGGTTCTCAGTTCCCAGAAATTGCCGGCCAATGTTTTCTTACCTGGACTTTATGCTGAAGTGGCTGGCTACGCACTGCCAGCGGTTGTCCATGAAGATCCAGGTGTCGGTGAAGCGTCCACGCCGCTCCCAGGGTTTGCCTTTGTCTACACCTTTCTCGTAGTAGGCGCCGGTCACGATGGCGGTGCCACCGAAAGCATGAACTGCCATATCCGTGGACTGAAGGGCCGTGGGCTGGTAGGACTTGTCGCGGATGGAAGCGACGATCTGAGACTTGTTGTAGAGTTCGCCTTCCCCGGTGGTCATAATGAAATCGTCCGCCAGAAGCAGTTGAACGGCGGCGGCATCGTTTTTGAGCTCCGCCTGGTTCCAGGCGTTTTCCATGGCGGTGACTTTGGTGGAGTCCTGGGCCAAGGCTGTGATGGATAGAGAAATCCAGATGCAGAGAACGAAAAATTTCAACCTCATAAAATCGAATCCTGTTTTTTGAATGGACCACGGGAAGACGGCTAATCAGGCCCATCTTAGCTCAATTGGACTTCTCAGCAGTATTATTTGTATTGATACGCGGAATAACGAAGCGAAAGAATGTCTCCGGGTCAGAGTCGAGACAAACTTGCGCATTGGGAGCGCCAGGGCCGGGCCGCGTGAATCCTTGGTCATCCACGGTGATGTGCATGGGAGTCACCGGACACAGTTTGGGATTGAGGATGTAGGCCAGCGTCATTACGTCAAAGAGTGTTGGAGTTTGTTGTCCCCATTGTTGATAAAGCAGAGTTAGCGCATCGGTCAGGGGCGTACCGGCTTGAAATATCAGCGGTCGTTTTACTTCATCGAGCTTCAGTTGAGTAGAATCGAGCGGCATCATGAAAATTGGGACGCCTGCGGCGAAAAGTTTTTGTGCCGAGGGAATGTCGTTCTTAATGTTCCATTCCGGCTCTGGCCCGCGCGGCGGAGCATAACCCATATCCCCATAGCGGCGGTAAATGGAGCCTCCCATCAGCACCACGCGGCGAAGTTTGCGAAAGGTATCGGCGTCTTTGTCAATCAGCGCGCCGACGTTCACTAAAGGGCCGATTGCGACCAGCGTGATCTGATTGGGGTGGCGGCGGATTTGCTCGATGATGAAGTCGATTGATCGCGGATGCGATGGCTTTGCGAATTGTCCGCCTTCGGCATAGCCGCGTTGGGTAAACGGACTTTTGGTTGATGTCGGAATGCCTGTGGCAACTGGGATGTCCTGCCTTCCGGCTTCGCCCAGCAGGCGATCGGTTAGCTTGGCGCGCAATTCGGTGTCGCCAAAGGCTGTGGAGATGCCGAGGATTTGCAGCTCTGGGCTGCGGAGGGCCAGGGCCACGGCGAAGGCATCGTCAATGTCGTCACCGATGTCGGTGTCGATAATGATTTTTTCGGGAGAAGATTGTGCGGCGCAGAGGCTTGCCAACAAGAGCGCCCCGAACAAGCAATAGTAATAAGGGTTGTGGCTTCGCATTCCTGGAAGAGTAAAACATTTTTACCGCTGAGGGCGCAAAGAAAAGCGCGCAGAGGTCGCGGAGAAAATTTAGTCGATTTGCACAAGGCCGTTGTTTACTGCCGCGGGAGCCGGGTGCTGCGGGGCGCGCCAGGAATCGAAGATGGATACCTGGTGCACGCACGAGACCGTACAGTGGGGCGCGCAGGATTTCTCGGTAACGTACTCGCGGCGGATGTCAGCGACAGTGTAGTTTGCCAGAGGAACTCCGGGATAGCCGCGCTGTTGCGAGCAGTAGTGGACCAGTCCGTCCTCACAGATGTAGAGATAGCGGGCGCCGGCGCGGCATCGCCATTGGTTGGGGCGGCCCTGGGCGATGTTGTCCTGGAAAGCGTTGATGCGGGTGAAGCTGCGCTTTTCCAGCGACTTAATTTCCTGATAAATGCGGCGCTCCTCGTCGTTGAGCGGCTGTACCTGTCCGCTGCCGTCGTGAATAATGCCGACCGTTGAAGTGAAGCCCAGCTCCAGCGCGCGTGTGCTGATGGCCAAGGCATCTTGTGGATGAGGAATGCCTCCACCAACGACCGAGTTGATGTTTACGTGAAAGTCCGCATACTCGGCGAGCAACTGAAGTTTCTTGTCCAGAACTTTCAAGCTCTTTTTGGAAACATCGTCGGGCTTGTCGTTATCAATGGAAATCTGCAACCATTCGAGGCCGGCACGATTCAATCGTTCAATGCGTTCCGAAACCAACAAATATCCATTGGTGATCAGCCCTGCTACCATGCCGTGCTTGCGAATGCGGCGGATGACCTCGTCCAATTCCGGATGCAGCAGCGGCTCTCCGCCGCTGATGGTGACCAGCGATGTACCCAATTCCGCCAGCTTGTCAATGCGCCGATACATGGTTTCAATCGGCACTGGCGGGGAGAAATCGTCGAATTCGTTGCAGTATGTACACGCCAGGTTGCAACGGCGGATGGGAATGATGTGCGCCAGCAGGGGATGGTCGGTATCGCCTAGGGCCCGCACCATTTTGACGGCCCCGCGCAAATTGCGGTGCACGGCCTTGATGCGGCGGCGGAAGGTTGTCCGGCTGGAGGGCATTTTCACTATTAAAACACACCGGATCGAATGGGGCGTATTCTCCGACAGTATTCGGGTCAGGGTGGACTAAAGGGAAATAAATGGCGGTGAAGGCGTATGTGTCATGGCAGCGGATGTGTGGCTGGTTGCATAGGTCCTTCGTTGGGAGTCCCGCAGCTTCGCTGCGGGACTCCACTGCCTCAGGATGACAAGGGTTTTTGCTTTCGTTTCATTTTTAACATCCTTGGCTGACGAGAGGATGACCTGCATTTTTTAGAAAGAACACTGCCTGATCCATTGCTGCGATCAACTCGTCTCACTTTATTCGATCAGTTTGTGTTCGCGCAAAACCGCATCTACTTCCGCGTTGCCGGTGGGAGTGTTGCAGCCTTCCATGGGTGCGCTTGCGGCAATCAATCGTCGGGCGACTTCGGCGTAATCTCCGTTTGGTTCGCCGCAGTTTTGCGTTCCATGATGCAACCAGCCAGCCGGCGTCGCATGAAACGCATAGTCTTTCAAATCCAGGGCCGCATGGTGATCAATCAGCAGCTTGACCAGATCGGCGTATCCTTTCCAGCAGGCCCAGTGCAAGGCGGTGCCGCCGTGCTCTCCGCGGGCGTCAATTGGAAGACCAACTGCCAGCAGCGCCCGGACCGCATCCGTGTTGTGAACAGAGGCGAGGTGTGGAATGAGATGGTTATATTCTGGTTGACTAGCGACATGCGGAGAATTGAATTTCTTCGAGTCGCCCGTGACCGATGCCTCGACGAACTGATCGAGTGCAGATAGCTTTGTGTCCGCACCGCGGGATTTCAGCAATGCGATCAAATCTTTTCTTCCACCCAAAACAGCAAATGCGTACGCGGTACGGCCGTCGTTTCTTTTGACGTTAATGTCGGCGCCGCGATCGAGCAGCATGGTAACGATCTCCACGCTCCGGCCACGCCAAACCGCCCAGTGCAGCGCGGTATCGCCACGTTCGTTAGTCTCGTTAGGGTTAGCGCCAGCGTCCAACAAAAGTTGCACTCCCTCGCTGTCTTCGCGGTCGAGAATGTGTTTTAGCGCGTTGGCGCGATTGGGTTCTGCTCCGTAGCGCAGCAGCAGCTTCATGCACGCAAGATCGGGATGCTCGGTTGAGTGGTAGAGAGATTCGCCATCGTTCGGGTTGGCGCCGGCTTCCAAAAGTGTGCGTGCAAGATCGGCGTTGTTGTTGACTCCAGTGGCGGCGTACAGACACGAGAGAGGATTGTTTGGCAGGTCCTCGCGAAGAAAAGAAGCGTTGGGATCCGCTCCATGACGAAGAAGGACTCGTGCTGTTTCGACGATTTGTGACGCCCGGGTGGATCTGACGTTCGCGTAGCGGGAAAAACAGAGGTAGACCAGCGGTTCACAGTTCTGCGGCCCGCTCTTGGCATTGGTCAGGGAAGGCATTTCGGTAAGCGCGCGATCTACCTGTTGATGGTCTCCCAAAACCAGGGCCACATAAAATCCAGCCTCAGCAATTTTAGGATGCGCTGAAAGAATTTCTTCTGCGCGTTTGAAGTCAGATGCAGATGCGTCGATAAAGGCCGCAACCAGTTCCTGAAAATTCAGGTTCGATTCGACGATGAATTCTTTGAAACGCGGCCAGCTGGAGAAACCTTGTTCTCGCGCGATGGTCAGCTGCGCGTCATGCAAAGCGGGAGACGGCCCTAGTTTTGGTGAATGGAGATGCAGGCGTTGCAGGGCATTAGCGGCTTTTGCTTTGGCAGCTTTTAGCAGGGCTTTGGCTTGTTTGCGGTAGTACTCGAGATTCAAGCGGACAACTTCGGAATGGGTTGGCACAATGGCCTCCTTTCAAATTGCCCGGCGTCCGCATAACGGGCTGAAAGAAGGTCCAGCAACTGGCTAGATTTTTGACAGGTGGGAAAATCCCTTTCCGCGGACCGGAAGCGCCCTTACGCGCTGAGAGAATTATAACGAAAAAGCGGCATGTAGGGCGGACACTCTTGTCCGCCCAAGGCCTGGCGGTTTCGAGGGCGTGGCGTTAGCTTCCTCGGCGGCCGACGGCATTCGTTGACGCTGCAAGCAGGGCGGACAGGAGTGTCCGCCCTACTCCAGCCTGCTAGGGGCGGACGGCGGCGGCGTCAAACAAATTCAGGAACTGCAACTTTTTTTCGGCGGGTAGGAAGGATGCCTCGAAGGAGTTGCGCGCCAGCTCTCGCAGGTGCTCGTCGGTAAAGGCGAAGGAGTTCTGGGCGAGCTGATATTCCTGGGTTAGCGACGAGCTGAACATGGCGGGATCGTCGCTGTTGAGAGTGATCATCAGTCCCTGGTCGAAATAATTGCGCACGGGGTGATCGGCGAGCTTGGCGCAACATCCGGTGCGGAGGTTGCTGGTGATGCAGATTTCTATGGGGACCTGGCGCGTGGCCAGTTCTTCGACTAACTCCGGGTCTTGATGAGCAGCCAGGGCGTGGCCGATGCGTTCGGCGCGAAGATTTAACGCGCCCCAGATGGATTCGGGGCCGGCGCTTTCTCCGGCGTGGGCGGTAAGGCGAAGACCGTGGTCCGCGGCAAAGGCATAAGCTTCGCGGAACAATTCCGGCGGCCCTTTCTGTTCATCACCTCCAATCCCAATGCCCACCACGTTGCGGTCGTGGTAGCGGACCGCGTATTCGAATACTTTCTTCGCGGCTTCGGCGCCAAATTGACGCACGGCATCGAAAATCCACAGCAAAGAGATGCCGAAGTCGCGCTGGCCGCGTTCGCGTCCCCGTTCCAGGCCTTCGAAGATGGCGTCGAAATCGTGCTTGCGCCAGAGGCTAACTCCGGCCGCGACATAAACTTCGGCGTGCAGAGTGCCCTCCGATTTCAATTTTTCCATCAGGCGGTAGGTGATCAGCTCGTAGTCATCCGCAGATTGCAGGTCTGCGGTGACGGTCTTGAAAGCCAGAAGAAAGCCGGTGAAGTCGTCGTAACGGTAGAGTTGTTCGACTTCGGCGAGAGTAGAGGGTTTCCCGCGATTTTTTCGCAGCTCCAGAAGAGTCGGCGGATCAATGGCGCCTTCGAGATGAAGATGCAGCTCGGCCTTAGGGAGCTGGCGTAGGAAAGAACCTGGGGATGACACCATACTCAGATTGTAGTGGGTTAGGGCAGAGCTTAAAAGGCAGGCGTGGGGCGGAGACTCCTGTCCGCCAAAAGCCGGCAGCGCACGCAATGTTCGGCGTTAGCCGAATCGTAGCCACAATAGGTTTGTGGCACTGCACGCAGGGCGGGCAGGAGTGCCCGCCCTACAAGACGCTGATTAAGCCCGCTTGGCGAATTCGCTGCGGTGGCGGCTATAGAAATTGTAGATGACCAGGCCGATCACTAGCCATCCAAAGAAACGCAGCCAGGTGAGGATCGGCAATCCCGACATCAGAAGAGCACAGAATAGGACGCTGAGAATTGGCGCCAAGATTCCACCCGGCGCGCGGAAGCCGCGATGCCGGTTGGGTTCGCGGTAACGCAGAATAATTACGCCAATGGAAACCAGCACGAACGCAAACAGGGTGCCGATATTGGACAAATCGGCCAGGGTGCCGATATCGAGAATGCCCGCGGGAATGCCGACTACAAAGCCCGCAATCCAGGTTGCGGTCGAAGGAGTGCGAAAGCGTGGGTGGACCTTGCCAAACAATTTCGGCAGCAGGCCGTCGCGCGACATGGCAAACCATACTCTGGCCTGGCCAAGCTGGAACACCAGCAGCGATGAAATCATGCCCATCATGGCGCCGAATAGCACACCCAGCCGGACCCAGTGCAAGGTGGACGATCCGGTTGCCAGGGTGAGTTTTTTCAAACTGTTTACTACCGGCGCGGCATCGTCGAGCAGCGTTTGCCAGGGCACTAAGCCGGTTAGCACCACGGCCACGGCTACATACAACAGAGTGCAAACCACCAATGTGGCAATGATTCCAATGGGGAGGTCTTTCTGCGGATTCCGCGCCTCTTCCGCCGCGGTGGAAACGGAATCAAATCCAATGTAGGTGAAAAAGATAATGGAGCCGCCGGTCAGAATCCCGGACCATCCCATGGGCGCGAACGGATGCCAGTTGTCCGTATGAATGAAGTGAGAGCCGGCAATGACAAACGCCAGAATGGCGGCGATCTTCAGGACGACCATGGTGTTATTGGCCTCGGCGGATTCGCGTATGCCGCGCACCAACACCACCGTCAAAACCATCACCACCAGGAACGCGGGGAAATTAAAGCCCAAATGAAAACCCGGGGCATAAATCATGTTGCCCTTCAGATCGGCCAATCCGCTAGGTAAATACGCAGGAGAGATCCAGCGGGCTGCCGGGTGCCAGCCGAACCAGTCGAGCAAGTCCACCAGATGGGCGGCGAACCCGACGCTGACCGCCATATTGCTGACCGCATATTCGAGGATGAGGTCCCAGCCGATGATCCAGGCGATCAGCTCACCCATGGTCGCGTAGGTGTAGGTGTAGGCGCTGCCAGCAATCGGAATCATGGACGCCAGTTCCGCGTAACAAAGCGCCGTAAACGCGCACACGATTGCAACCAGGACCAATGACAATGCCAGAGCCGGGCCGGCGCCTGGACGGCCCGCAGAAGCGGTATGCTTGATCAGGTAATCCAGGAGTGGAGCGTTGAGGATGGAAGAAGTGTCGAACTTCTGACCGGCAATGGCGGTTCCGACGACAGTAAAAATACCGGAGCCGATCACAGCTCCAATCCCCAGCGCGGTCAGGGAAACCGGCCCCAGCGTTTTCTTGAGCTGATGCTCAGGGCGTTCGGAATCGGAAATCAGCTTGTCGATGGATTTGCAGGCAAAGAGCTGATTGTCGGCCAGTGGAGTGCTCCTGGGTGATTTGTCTGTGTGGAGCCGGGGCTGGCCCCGCCTCCACACGAGTTTGGTTATCTCTTCGCTGTACCGCGCGCCAGTTTCTTTACTTTGCTCTTTTTAGAGCCGCGCGCGTAATCGCGAGCCTTCAACGGTTTTTCGGTGGCACGCTTTTTTCGGGCGGCGCGCTTGGCTTTTTTGCGGTCTTCTTTGCTTAGTTTCTTGGTATTTGCCATGAGGTCCTTAAAAATTTTGTAATTTGGTAATTGAGTAATTTGTAATTTAAGAACCAATAAATTACCCGATTACGCAATTACAAAATTACCAAATTTGCTTAAACTGCCTCCAACTGCGCATACTTCTCCACCAACTTC
>CAZETZ010000140.1:8281-9010 GCA_964514735.1 uncultured Acidobacteriaceae bacterium
GAATCTGGTAAATTGTACAGTAATCTTCGAGTTTTCGCCTTCTCCCTCGCGCTGGAATACCATGCCTTAGCCGTATTTGGGATGGCGGACTTTCTGGCCGGGACGAAAACCTTTTATGCCTTTCGGCTCTTCTGGTTGCACTTTAGGAGCGTTGAACTTCTTGCCTCGGGAGGCAAAGAACTCGGCGATGTTGTCAATCGAGTTGTAGGACTTGCCGGAATACTGCGGTGTGGGGATTGTTTGTTTGGTTTGAGAAGTCCAACTGGCGCTCTGGTCTTCGTCTTCGTAGGAGTAGTGGCTCTGCTCGCGTGGAGCGGACACTCCTGTCCGCTCTCGGCGTGCGGCGCCAAGTTCCTCGATCAAAGGCGCCGGAACTTCCTCCAGAAAGCGCGACGGCACGCTGGCCTCAGGCATGTCGGTTCCGTAGCGGCGGCGGTATACGGCGCGGGTCAGGACCAGCGTATCCATGGCGCGGGTCATGCCGACGTAGCAGAGGCGGCGCTCTTCTTCGATGTCGTCGGGATGGAGGAAGGTGCGCGAGTGCGGGAACAGGCCTTCCTCCAGTCCGCAGAGAAATACCAGCGGGAACTCCAGGCCCTTGGCGGCGTGGAGGGTCATCAACGTGATCTGGGCACGTTCGTCGTAGGCATCGGCGTCCGCTACCAACGCCGCGTGATCGAGAAACTGGTCGAGAGTTTCTCCACGGTCGCGAGCGTCCATGGCGGCGTT
>CAZETZ010000141.1:0-8881 GCA_964514735.1 uncultured Acidobacteriaceae bacterium
GCACGCCGATCACGATGCGCGGATGCACCAGCATCTTGCGGTTGTGCGCCTTCTGGATGAAGTAGGTGAGCATTTTCTCGGTGACCTTGAAGTCGGCGATCACGCCGTCTTTCATTGGCTTGATGGCCACGATGTTGCCCGGCGTGCGCCCGAGCATTTCTTTCGCTTCCTTGCCGACGGCCTCGACTTCGCTGGTGTTCTTGTTGATGGCGACGATGGACGGCTCGTTGACCACAATACCGCGCCCGCGCGCATACACCAGCGTGTTGGCGGTGCCGAGATCAATGGCCAGATCGCTGGAGAACATGCTGAACAGCGACCGCAAATTGTGCATGCGCGTACTGCTGGAATGAAAGCCGTTGGATGACATTTTGCCTAACTTCTCTCTTTAGTCGTTCGTGACGGATGTCCATCCGGACATGCCCGTTACCTTTGTGCAATCAGGGGACGCTTATGATTCTATTGGATTTCTCCGTCGCGTGCCGCACACTAAGGTTGTTGCACTTCAGTTGTTCTGCTTAAAATTACTCTACTCCATCCCGCAATCTTAAGAAATGAACCAAGGACGTCAACGCAGAATGAGGAGGCCGTTTCCCACCGGCAGGTTCGACTATTGGATGACTACTCTTTTCTGTACGGTATTGACTCCGCCCTTGGCATTCTGGGCGGTGATGGTGATGAAGCTCTCCCCTGTGGGGAGAGGAGGGGTAAAGTAGCGGAAACTTCCATCCCCGCCAACCAGGGGGACCTCCCGGCCGTTGACCATGACGCGAGCTCCGGATTCGGTTTTGCCCACCAGTTCAATCACGTGGCCATGCTGGATGAAGGGATCCAAGTCGAGGTTGATGGCTTCCATGTTCTTGCCTTTGGGAACAATGCTGAAGCGGTTCTTTTCGCTTTCTACGGACTCATTATTTTCAGCATCATAGGACTGGACCATCCAGTAATAGGAGCCCTCGGTCAGGCCCGAAACCAGCACGTCCGCGGTGTCCACCCGGCGGTCCACAACATTGGAGGTGAAGTAAGGGTTATGCGCGATCCGCAAGTGGTAGCCCACCGCGTTCTTCATGGGGGTCCAGGAGAACTCCACCGGTTTGGCGTCGCCGGAGTTGACGACCGGCATCATGTTGGCCGGGGAGATGGGAGTGGGCGGGCCGATTTCCTTTCCCTTATCCATGTGGGGAGCTTCGGCGCGGAAATTGACCTTTTCCCAGTCGGACAAGCTCACCGTCTCGCCGTTGCGCGTGACCTCGCCCGCGCCCTTCTTTAACAAGATTTCGTGCTCGTCACTTTTCGGGTTGTTACTGACAACGGCCGCGCTCTCTGGAGCCAGCGAAGCGGTCGCACCGGCGACCGTGACCTGTGATTTCGAGCCCTGAACATAGGTTCCGGTGGCCAGGTCGACTGTGCCGCTGCTGACGGCGACGGTCACGTTGGTTTGCTGCTGTTCGTTGGCCGAGTTTTCTTCGATGACAATCAGCGAATCCTGCTTGACGGTGTAGTTGGTGCCGTCTCCGAAGACAATTTTGGCCATACCCTCGGAACTGGTCTGGACCACGTCCCCCTTTTCCAAGGGGACGTTGTAATCGGCGTTGACCCAGGCATTGCTGTTGGCCTTTTTTACGCGGACGATGCCGTCGAGGGCCGTGATGTGGGCCTGCTGCGGCGAACCGGGCTCCCCGGACTTGCCGGGAGTCCCGGCAGCGCCCGCCACCATTTCCAGCAAACGGGTGGCAGTCTTGCCGGCGCTGGTCAACGTGGTTTGAGTAAATTGCGGAAACGTGAAGTAGGCGGCGACGAAAAAGACGAGGGCCACGACCAATACCATCAGCAGCACGCTGCGGTACGTGACTGTGGTCCACGCAATGTGGATGCCCGGCTTAGAATTCGAGGACACCGAGGCCTTGAACACCTACTAAACCAAGAGAAGTCGGGGAGTAACTTTGAGGCTAACACAAGGGTCGCGTGGGGCCACCACTCCAAAGGACAAGGCTAGTAGTCATCGGGCAGAGGTTACGTTCTGGTAGGAGAGATTATGACTGCGCGACGGCCTTTTTTGGCCATGGCAACCTGATCGGGCCGACGCCGATAAGTCCCCCGCCCCTGCCTTGTGGACCTTTCATGCGGGATGTAGCATGGATTTTTTGGAGGATTCATGGCAACCGATACGCTGACCCGCCCCACAATCGCTGGAAGCAGTACCAAAACCAAGGTTTACAAGAACTTCATCGAGGGTGAGTGGGTGGAATCCGCCTCCGGCGAGACCTTTGAAAACCTCAGCCCCGCTGACACACGGGACGTGGTAGGCATCTTCCAGAAATCGGTCAAAGCAGACATTGACGCAGCCGTAGAAGTTGCAAAGCGCGCTTTTGCCAAGTGGCGGCTGGTGCCGGCGCCGCGCCGGGCGGAGATTGTCTACCGAGCTGCGGAGATGTTATTTGAGCGCCAAGAAGAATACTCCCGCGACATGACACGGGAGATGGGCAAAATCCTGAAAGAGACCCGCGGCGATGTGCAGGAAGCGGTGGACACCGCTTACTACATGGCTGGTGAAGGACGACGCTTGTTCGGACCGACCACACCTTCGGAGCTGCCGAACAAATTTGCCATGGCGGTGCGGACGCCCATCGGGGTCTGCGGCATGATTGCGCCGTGGAATTTCCCCATGGCGATTCCTTCCTGGAAGCTGCTCCCGGCGATTGTGTGCGGCAATACCTGCGTGATCAAGCCGGCGCAGGACACTCCTCTTTCCACGTTCAACTTGGTCCGGGTACTGATGGATGCCGGGCTGCCCAAGGGCGTCATTAATATTGTCACCGGTTTTGGGCCGGAGGCGGGTGGGCCGCTGCTGGAGCATCCCGAGGTGCGGGCGATTTCCTTTACTGGATCTTCAGCAGTGGGAAAGATTGTGGGCACGACCGCGGCGAAAAGCTTTAAGCACTGTTCGCTGGAGCTGGGCGGAAAAAATCCCATGATCGTCCTCGACGACGCCAATCTTGACCTGGCGATCGAAGGCGGATTGTGGGGGGCCTTCGGCACCACCGGCCAGCGCTGCACCGCCACCAGCCGCATCATCGTGCAGAAAGATGTTTACGGAGAATTCGTGGAACGTTACGTGGAACGCGCCAAGGCGCTCAAGGTGGGGAATGGGCTGGATGAGACTACGGAAATGGGGCCTGCCATTAATGAAAGGCAGTTGTTATCCGACCTTAAGTACGTAGAGGCCGGAAAATCGGAGGGCGCAAAGCTCAGATGCGGCGGCAACCGGCTGGAGTCCGGTGATTATCGCTACGGCTGGTTTATGGAACCTACCGTGTTCACCGATGTCGATCCCAAAATGCGGATCGCCCAGGAAGAAATTTTCGGGCCAGTCGTTTCCATTATCCCCTGCGAGAACCTGGAACATGCCATTGAAATTGCCAACGGGATCGAATACGGATTGTCTTCGGCGCTCTACACCAAGAATGTGAACCAGGCTTTTTCCGCGATACGCGACCTTCATGCCGGGATCACTTATATCAATGCGCCCACCATCGGAGCGGAAGTGCACCTGCCCTTCGGCGGGGTGAAAGCTACTGGGAACGGACATCGCGAAGGCGGAATCGGGGCCATTGATTTCTACAGCGAGTGGAAAGCCGTGTATGTGGATTACTCCGACAAGTTGCAAAGAGCCCAGATCGATAGGGCCGACTAGTCCATTACCACGGTAATCTTGTAGGGTTCCCGGCGTGCGCCTAGGCTGGTTCGAGGAATTTCATCGCCAGCAGTCAACGTGGGCTTGTGTGCCGAACTCAAGAAACATCACGCCGTTGTCTAGTTATGGTCGCCGGTTGTGGTTCCTGGTAGCGGGATTGGGGCTGCTGCTCAGCATCGCCGTACCGCAATTGCAGGCCGACGACAAAAAACCGGAAGCGAAATCGGACGAAGCGCCAGTTGCCCGCCTGCCCCGCAAGCTGATCCATAAGATTGAACCGGCTTACCCGCAAGACTTGAAGCGCCGCAGCATCGGGGGCGTGGTGAAACTTGATCTGAAAATCTCCGCCAATGGCAATGTGGAAAAGATTGCCATCGTGGGCGGCAACCCGATCCTGGCTGATTCCGCGGCCCAGGCGGTGAAGAAGTGGCAATATGCTCCGGCCCCAACCGCCAGCAGCATGTTGCTGAATGTGGAATTCGATCCCAGCCACTAGGTAGTCTCGCGCCCTTCTTTCTGTAAAATAGCTTTATGCCTGTCGCGTCGATCCGGGAAATCTGCGCTGCCCGCCGTCTGGACAACGTCCGCTATGCCATTCGCGATTTAGCGGTAGTGGCCGATCAGTTGGCGCAGCAAGGCAAGAAGATCCTCTACCTCAACGTTGGCGATCCGAATATCTACGATTTTCAGACGCCCGCGCACCTGGTGGAAGCCGTGGCCAAGGCCATGCGCGACAACAAGAATGGGTATGCGCCATCCCCTGGGATTCCAGGGGCACTTGGAGCCATCCGGCGGGAAGCGGCGCGAAAGAACATCAGCAGCGTCCAGGACGTGTTTGTTACCTCCGGCGCCAGCGAGGCGGTGGATGCCTGCATTACCGCTCTGGTGAATCCGGGGGAAAACATTCTCACCCCACGTCCGGACTATCCGCTTTATTCGGCGGTGCTGTGCAAGTTGGGGATCGACCTCAATACTTATGACCTGAATGAAGAAGATGGGTGGCAGCCCGATCTGGGGGACGTGGAAAGCAAAATTACGCCGAAGACCCGGGCCATCGTGCTGATTAATCCGAATAATCCTACCGGATCGGTTTGCACGCGGCGGATGCTAGAGCAGATTGCAGAGCTGGCGCGGCGGCGCCAACTGGTCATTTTTTCCGATGAAATTTACGACAAGCTGATGCTCGATGGCGATGACCATCTTTCCCTGGCCGCAATCGCGCCAGATGTTCCAGTCGTCACCTTCGGGGGGATGTCGAAAAATTATCTGGCGCCGGGTTGGCGTTTGGGTTGGGGCATCGTAAGCGGAGAAGCTGCGGCGCTGAAACCCTATATCGAAGGTATTCATCGTTTACTGCGAGCGCGCTTGTGCGCCAATCATCCCGAGCAGTACGCGATCCAGCCTGCGCTGGAGGGGCCGCAGGACCATTTGATTGAGACCAATCACAAATTACGCAGCCGCCGCGACTTGACGGTGAAGACATTCAATGCGATTCCGCGCATGAGTTGCGTTTCTCCACGGGGCGCGTTTTACGCCTTCCCCCGGTTGGACATTCCCGAGGGCGACGATGTTTTCGTAAAAGAGCTGTTGCTTCAGAAAAACGTACTGGTGGTGCACGGTTCTGGATTTGGCCAGCGGGAGGGGACCCAACATTTTCGCGTGGTATTTTTACCCAATGAATCCACATTGTCCACAGCGTATGCGGCGATCGGGGATTTCATGAAGACGCGGTACGCCTAGCCCGCCAAATTCATCTGGAAAATTCCGCGCGTAGTTGGTAGCATCCGCGCATGATCAAACTCATGGCAGTGATGCTCAGTATGGTGGCGGTCGCCTCCGCCGTGGATCTTCCCAGCAGGAAACACTTGAATCTCGCCGCAATCAAGTTGATGGTCGCAGCCGCCGAAGCGGAAATGCAAAAGCAGAATGTGGAAGTTACCATCCTGATTGTGGACGAAGGCGGCAACACGATTTTCTTGCAGAAAGCGGACAAAGCTTCGCTGACCACGCTGGAGTTTGCCCGCAGAAAGGCGCGGCACGCCCTGTTTTATCGCAGCCCTTCCCGCATGGGCGCGGAAGCCCTGAAGAACGGAAACACGGAGGTGATGAGCTTCCCCGAATACTTCCCCAACCAGGGCGGACTCCCCATCCAGGTGGATGGTGACACCATCGGCGCTATCGCGTGCAGCGGCGCCAAGTCGGAGATTGATGAAGCGATTGCCCAGGCGGCGATTGATGCGCTGATGAAGAAGTAAGCTCAGAGATGCTTCATCAGGATGCCCCAGTTCTCGCCGCCATTACGAGAACTGGGACCCAACCACATTACGGCCGCGGATGCGAGGCGGTACTGCCTTCGGTCATGCCTAGCGCCCACTTGATGGCTTCAAAATACATCTTACGGATGTCGGGATCACTCCAGCTCTCCTGGGTGTGCCCGAGGGTGGAATAGAAAACCCGCCCCTTGCCATACATCTTCGACCACGCCACGGCGAAATCGTGGTCGGTCCTGTGTACCCGCGGGTTCTCATAATTCAGCTTCTTGGGATCGAGGCTGAGCAGCACATTTACCTTGTCGCGAGACCATTCCTTGTCCTGATAAATTTCGTCATACTTCACGAACGCTTGGGGAAAGTGCCGCACCGCTGGGAAGCCCGGGTCTTCGTTGACGATGGGCGCGTTGAAGGTGGCCCAGGGATGCTGGTCGAACCAGCCGCCGATCATCTCGCCGTATTCCGGCCATTTGTAGTTGGTGTCGAGGGCGGCGTGGACGCCGACAAAACCTTTACCATCCTCTTTTATAAAGGACAACATGTCTTTCTTCTGGTTGTCGTCGAGGTCGAGTTCGCCGGTGGTGCTCACAAAAATCAGGGCATCGAAGTAGTCGAGGTTTTTGGTGTTTCTTCCGCCCAGGTCCTTCTTGGTGATGAGTTCGGTGTCGGTGCGCAGGGTGGCGTCCCACAGGCCGCTGTCGTGACCCATGTTGTAGATGGCAACCATCGCATCCGGAATCGAGTCGTGCTCATATCCCTTGGTCTGACCGATCACCAGGATGTGCTTGAGACGGCTGGCATGAGCATGCGGCGGTGGCGCGACGGAAGGGTCCACGGCCGCGTCTTGGGCGAGAGCGAAGTTAGCGGGAATCAAGAGAGACAAAATCATCGATACAGCGATTCGGATGTTGCGCAAGAGGTCCCTACCTTTCCGGCTGGAAGTATACCCTTCGAAAGGAAGACTGATTTTTCAAGGCCCGGAGCGCCAATCTTAGTCGGCCTTGGGTACCACAATCGCGGTCATCCCGTAGCGTGGCACTTCCACGGTAAAGGTCGGGCCCAAATTTTCAATGGGGGTCTCGGTGATGTTTTTGCCCGCATCCAAGGTCAGTTTCCCGTAGTCGTAGCGGGTGCCTTTGGTGGCGTAGTTATAACCGGTGACCGAGACTGTGACCGCGAACGATTGGATCAGGTTCTTGTTAATCAGCAGCAGGCCAAATCCGCCATCGCGCTTCTTCACCGCGTGGATTGTCAAGGTGTCAACCGGGGAATTGGCGGCGACGAAAACATCGCCAATTCCTGCCACCTGGTGAAGCATCTTGATACCGTAGTACGCCGGCTGGGGCTTGTTATCGTTGTCCAGGAAACTCGGGCTTAGCGCGTGGATCGGCGACCATACTACTGTGTAGGCGCCGGTTTCCAGTAACCGCGCTATGACATCGGCAGCGTACAGTGCTGGCGCAGCGGGGTTCTTTGCCGGCAGCCAGGACGATACGCCGAGGCTGGTAATGACTAGTGGAGGCAGGTGTCCGCTGGGACAGAATTTTTTGTACTTCTCTACCAGGTCCCGGCCCAGCAGGTTGTAATCATGCTGGAGTCCATCTTCGTTAGGATAGTGCCGGTTGGGGTCCATCTGGTCGCGCGCAGTCAGAAGTAGGTCCTCCTCATCCACGTTATCGACCCAGTTTGGCGGCGCGCCTTTTCCTTCCCAGAAGGTGGCGGCGCTAAAGTCCATGCTGGCGCACGCGGCTTTTAGCAGTCCGGCGTTCCAGTTTCTTCCCCACTGGTTCGAATCGTTGGCATAGGGCGGCTGGATCACAAAAGCGCCGATCAGGACCTTGGGGTCAACCGCTTTCATGGCCTTGGCGTAGTCCACCACCGCCGCTCCGTAAGTGGCCGGGCTGGCAAGAGCGTTTCCCTGGTGGCGTCCCCAATCCTTCGAGTCGCTTACTTTTCCCGCGTGCAAATCGGGTTCGGGCGGGGCGCTCTGGCCATATTTTCCGGTGTTGTCGGCATCCGATCCTATGGTGCGCGCCTGGCCGTAGAAGCCATTTCCCCAGGGCTCATTGCCCACAGTCCACAGCATGATTCCGAAGGACTGGGGATGCCCAATGCGCAGATGGTTGTAGCCGTCGTCTTTGTCGAGCGGTGAAGCGGCACGCAGGCTGGCCCAAAAACCGACCGTCTTCCAGTCGTTGCCCTTGGAATCCTTGCCGATCACCTGTGTGCTCGCGGGGTCGCCGTTGGCATAGGCCACCCAGGCTGCGGCCTCTGCCGGCTCGCCGCCGCCGCTTCCGTCCTGATTGCTGCCGTAGTTGACGGAGACGATTGCCGTTCCCAGTGTGTCGGTCACGGGCGCGACCGCAGGGAACATTTTTTCACGAGGGAATGCCGGCGCGCGGTCATTGGTGTAGGGATTCGTGATCGTACCCGTCGACCAGTGATAGAGGGCGTCGATGCCGCCATTGCCAGGAAAACGCAGAGTGGTGATCCCGGCATCCTGGAGTAATTTGATCGTTTCCGGATTGTAGGCGTTGTTGTCCCAACGTTCGGCGGCGATGCCGAATGAAGTTGTATACACCATGGCTTTCGTCTGCGACGGGTCGACCGTCACCTTGGTCTTCAGTTGAGCGTAGCCTGGCGCAGCAGCGACCAGAACCAATCCCAGTAGCAGGGCCAAGGGCCCAAACCCAGAATGCGGAACGTACCTAGCCCGCCCGGGCAGGATGAAAACGTTTTCAGATCGCCGCGCACATTTCCCCACTGCCCTCATTGGCTACCCCGTCACAGTTGATTTTAAAAACGTGGAATTATACCGCCCCGAGGGGGAGTACTCGCAACACAGAGCCTGGCGCGTCGCTTGATCGGGAACGCCCCCCACTCAGCGCAAGGTTTGGGAACAAGAGCGGAGGCCGGT
>CAZETZ010000142.1:0-8867 GCA_964514735.1 uncultured Acidobacteriaceae bacterium
ACGTTTTATGGGCGGATACATGAAGTGGAAAATTGCTGCCATCAAAGCCATCAGAATAAAAACAAAAACGCTGGCCTCGGGGCCGACCGGGCCGCCGGTGAGCCATTCCGGTCCCGCGATGGTGGCGTTGAACAGATGCCCGGGGGCCACAAAGCCACTGTCGGGCACCGAATAGAAGAACGTTTCTCCCCAGTCCCAGGCCATGTGCATCCCAACCGCAAACCAGAGGTTTCCAGTGCGCCGAAGAGTCAGGCAGAAGAACAGGCCAATCAAGGCAGCACCCAGAGCGCCAATTTTTGATTCACCGGAATTGCCCAGGTGGATGCCTCCAAAGGCGGCCGAAAGCATCAACGCGGCGGGCCAAAATCCCAGTCCCCGGGAGAGAGTGAACTGAGTATAGCCGCGAAAAAAGAACTCTTCGAAAAGTCCGACGAACAGAAAAAGCACCGACCAAAATACGGCGAACTTCAAGATGCGCGCTCCGCCCAGCGCCAGGCTTCCAAAGTGGTAGACGCCGGCAGCGCGCAAACTCAACATAAGCGCCGAACAAGCCAGAAATCCCCACACAGTTCCGATCCAAAACGAGCGGCCCAACGCGTCCCGCTTGGGGAGTCCGTAGGATGCAAAAGGCCGGTGCTCGATGTGGGACATGATCCATCCGGCTACGAGCACGCAGATTGCCTGCGCCACTTCCAGGGATGCTTGCCTCCAAAGGTTCGGCAGCGTGTGGGGCATGAGAAACCGGGTCGCCGTAGTTAACAAAGCGATCGCTACAACCGTGAGTAATAGATAGGCCAGAAATCCCCATCCCACACCTGAAGGGCCGGACAAAGGAGCTACCGCTACAGGCGGGGCCGCAAACGCCGGGGACGCGGTTGGCGGCGTTTCCGCTGAAAATGTTTCGTCCATCGAGGAAATTCCCCCTTAACTTCGCTGGACATGGTAAAACACTCGGTCTTGTCCATGGAGAAATTCTTTACTCGCGAACGCTTCGGCCAGCCGCAGTTTCTGGCAGGGATGTTTTTGCTGGTCTTTTTGGGCCAGTGCGCCTGGCTGGTCGGACGCTCGCTTTCCGGGTTGGATATAACAGAGGCATACCGCATGAACGAAGGTCTGCGGCAATGGCACGGGGGGAGGACCGCGGGAACTCCCTCGGCCAGGCCGGCGCCACAGGATGAGGAAGCCAATCCCGCCACCTGGTTCTTTACTGCCGACGGGTACGATCCCCACCATTCGCCGCTGTGGTATCTGACCGCATCCGCCGGACTGCTGCTGTGGCCGAAACCGTTACAAATCGATTCGCTACGTTACTGGGGATGGCTGGCGCACGCTCCTTACCTAATATTTGGCGCGTTGCTGGGGGCTTCTTTGTGGTATGTTGCGCGGCGTCTGTATGGAAACGCTGGCGGATACACCGCGCTTTCGTTGTACTGCTTTTCACCGGGAATTATCCGGACCACGGCACTCTGGTTTGCACAACCGGAAATTGGCGCGGCCTGGGGAACATTCGGGACCATTTTCACCGCAATCGCCGTAGCGCACACTCTGTATGCGCCAAGGGAAGTTGTGCTTTGGAACTGGCGGAGAATTTTGCTGCTGGGAATTTCCCTGGGGCTGGCTGTCGGGTCGCAGTTTTCTCTTGTAGTGGCAGCTCCCATGGCCCTGGCACTGATGTTTTATGTTGCGCCCACGCGCCGATTGGCTGCCGCCATAATTTGGTTCTCGGCCTGCGCGGTGGGCTTTCTCTTATTGGTTGCGTCCTATTCTTTCCGGGTGGGAATTCTGTGGCAAGGTTTTCGTCACGCGGATTTCTTTGGCGGAACGGGACGGGCGTTTACCATGCCGGGAGCGTATGGGCAGATTGTTCTGCAGCTGGCGCAGAACAGTCCCGCGTTAGTGGGGGCGGTCCCGATTGCCATGGTGGCCTATCTGGCCTGGCCCCGCGCGCGCTATTTCGGCAACACCGCGCCTTTGTTGGTGGCCGTGATTTTTCTTCTCCTCGGCATTGCCACGCCCCACTATCCGGGGCTGGGCTTTCATCTGATGGCAGTGCCCTTCCTCTTTGTGTTCGTAGCCGGGATTGCTGCCGACCTCCTGGAAACCCAGCAGCGCAGCCTCGTGCTGGCCTGCATTCTTGGATTACTCGTCGCCAATGCAGTATGGAATATCTGGGAACTCGCGCGAGCCGGCACAGGCTAAGGCAGCCACCAACTCATCCATCTTATTTTCAATGAGTTACATCCGCTCTAGTTTCAGCGTTAAAATTCGCGACCCGGAGCCGCGCGGATTGCTCTAAACTAGGCGACGGTTTAACCGCCAAGAGAGGCCGTTATGCTTGCAAAGCAGGTGTATCATTTCCCTATGCCGCGCGCATTCACCCAGAGGTTGTCGGTGGTTGCAGTATTGGTTTCGGGAGTGCTTGCGCAAGGGCCTCCAGCGTCGGTGACATCTCTCGGATTTGGCGGCAACAAAGGCGGCGGGCCTCCTGCAAGCGTGACGTCACCCGGTTTCGGCAAGATTGATACCGGACGTATCTTTTTCCGCCCACCGAATCGTTCGCCTCTCTCGGGAGAGAGAAACCCACGCCATCATAATTTTTTCCCCAACACTCCGTTTGGTGGAGTGGTTTACGCGGTGCCGTACTACGTACCCGTGGAAGTAGAAGTGCCGGTGGATGACACCATGGAGCAAGTGCCCGCGCAGCCAGGCCAGTATCTTGGCGGTCCCACGCTGTTTGATGTGCGCGGCCAGGGAGTGGCCATCCCGGTTGTTCCCGTCGAGCCGGGGCCGCGCAGAGAAGCTGAAAGTGAGTCGGAGGCTGCGCCTGTGAAAGGGCTGGCGCACGTTGCCGATCAGCCCCAGACCCTGCTGGTTTTCAAGGACGGACACCATATCGAAGTGCAGAATTACGCCATCATCGGCGACCTGCTGTATGACATGACACCCGGGCATTCGCGCAAAGTCCTACTGGCCGATCTCGATCTGGATGCCACGGCCCGGCAGAACGACGATCGCGGAATCGATTTTCGCCTGCCTCCACGACCCAAGGCACGATAATTTTTGATGCGCCTGCTGACTGCCATTGCGATTCTTGTTGTGGTCAGTGGACAAGCAGCGTTGGCCCAGCGTGGAGCGCGGAGCTTCGTGATCACTCCGCCCACCCAGGCGCCTATGCATGCGCACCTTTTTGCCGTGCCAGTTTTTCTGGGAGGCGCCTGGTATTCCGGAAATGGCGCTGATGTTGTTCAGTCGCCTCCGCAAGTGATTGTGATTCAAACCCCCGCTCCGGCCGCCCCTTTCCCCAAAGAAGAAGCCAAACCGATTTCGCCGCTGATGATTGAGTTGCAGGATGGACACTATGTCCGCTCGGACCAGGCGGGGAAGCCCGTTGCCACTCCCGTGGCAGCTACGCGAGCAAAAGTTGCGACCCATCCCGGACGGCCTGTTTCCTCCAAGATTGTCCCAGCAGTGCTGATTTTCCGTGATGGACACCGCGAACAGGTGGGCGAATATATGGTGGCCGAGGGCACAATTTATGCCCACGGCGATTACTGGGTGGACGGATATTGGAACAGGAAAATTTTGTTATCGGCGTTGGATGTTCCGGCGACGCTCTCGGCGAACCAAGGAAATGGAGCTAATTTCGAGTTACCGTCAGCCCCCAATGTAGTGATTGTCAGACCTTAACCTGTAGGGCGGACACTCCTGTCCGCCTCTGCTCACCACGGACCATCGAGTCAAGCCCTGAATCACTCCAAGCTCCAAGTTCACTGCCAGCAGGGGCGGACAAAGAGTGTCCGCCCCTGCTCACCACGGACCATCGAGTCAAGCCCTGAATCACTCCAAGCTCCAAGTTCACTGCCAGCAGGGGCGGACAAAGAGTGTCCGCCCCTGCTCACCACGGACCATCGAGTCAAGCCCTAAATCACCCCAAGCTGCAAGTTCACTGCCAGCAGGGGCGGACAAGAGTGTCCGCCCTACAAGTACAAACTCATTTTTTTCACATACTCTGCCACAGCCGGATGCAAAAACTTTGCCAATGATTTCTTTCCCGCCACTGCGGTTCGAATTGCGGTAGACGACGCCAGCTCTTGAACTTCTTCGAGCAAGCGGATGGTCGCTCCCGCCAGAACCAAATCTCCGGTAGCCGCTTGTTTGGCGAAAGGCTTGGTCACAGCCGCTTTCGGGCGCATTTTCTCCGGCAAAGAGTTCGCCACATCCGCCAGCGAATACCCGGGACGGCTGGCCACAATAAACTCACATTCCCGCAGCAAGGCTTCCGCCTCGCGCCACTTGGCGATGTCGCGGAAGGCGTCCATGCCAATCAAAAAAAACAGGCGGTCGGCTTTTTTCAGAGTTTGTTTTAGGCGGCGGACGGTATCAATGCTATAGTTTGGAAAAACCACCTGCTTACCTTTACCTGATATTTGTGCGCCCACAACGTCCGGTGCTTCCAGCAGCGAAGGGACAAATGTTTTTTCTCCCTGGGTTGCCAGTACCACCATGGCGTATCGCTGGTCGAAACTTGCCAGCGGCGCGCGCGACTTGTGCGGTGGAGTGTGGGCCGGTACGAAGTAAATCCTGCCTAATTCAAAGCGCTCCTGCGCGGCACGCGCCAGGGCGATATGCCCGTTGTGAATGGGATCAAAGGTTCCACCAAAAAGGCCTAGGTTCATGGGTGTTGTGCTCTCGCGCGTTGCATTTTACGCAATCCGTGATGGCCTGTATGCGTGCGAAACCAAGGGTCAATGACCCTTGGCCGGGGGTCACCTGTACTCAGGTAACTCGCGCCTATCCCATTATGGGAAATAGGATTGGCTTGTATGCGACTGAAACTCCCCCTTCTTCGCACACGCTACATTCGTCCTACGCAGGCCCCGATCCTGCGCTACGGCGTAGCCGTGTTAAGCATCATTCTGGCTCTCATCCCAGCATTCCTTTTACACGACGTAGTGGAGAGCCGGTTGGTCGTTTTTGGCGTGGCCGTCATGGTCAGTGCCTGGTACGGCGGGTGGAAGCCTGGTTTGGCGGCCACCTCGTTCGCCTTGACGGTCAGCGCTTATTACTCGCTGGCCAGTGAACACACGCCAGAGGATTATCGCAAATCCATCATACAGCTAGCGTTGTTCGTGATCGTCGCGCTGCTGATCTGCTGGCTCAATGCCGCGCTCCGGTCCGCCCAGGAGGGCCTGCGCCGCTCCGAGGCCAATTTCCGCTCGCTGGTCACCAATGCGCCCTACGGAATCGGACGTTGCGACGCTACGGGAATCATCGTCGAAGCCAACCCGGCGCTGGTGGAGATGCTGGGCTACAAATCAGCCTTGGAAATCGTTGGCCTCAACCTGGCAAACCTGCATGCCGATTCGCAGCACTGGTTTGCCTTGGCAGACCAACTCCGTTCCGGCAGGCGTTTCGATGAACTGGTGGTGGATTGGTTATGCCAAAATGGGAAGATTATCAACGTCCGGCTTTCTGGGTGCGCCATTCGCGGCGAGAAGGGGGAAACCTTCTTCGAGCTGATGGCAGAGGATGTCACCGAGCACCGCGTGCTGGAGCAACAACTGCGCCAGGCGCAGAAAATGGAAGCCATCGGGCGCCTGGCTGGCGGCATCGCGCATGACTTCAACAATCTGTTGATGGTCATCTCCGGCTACTGCGAATTTCTAGTGGAAGGAACGGCGGCGGATTCCAAGCTGCGCGGTCCGGCGCAGGAAATTGCCAACGCCGCGGAGCGCGCCACGACCCTGACTCGCCAACTGCTCGCCTTCAGCCGCAAGCAGATGCTGGCCCCCAAAGTCCTAGACCTGAACGCCATCGTCGGCGAAAACATGAAGATGCTCACCCGCGTCATCGGGGAGGACATCGAGCTGGTGATGAGCACCGGCGAAGAACTGGGCGCGGTGAAAGCCGATCCCGGCCAGATCGAGCAAGTCATCATGAATCTGGCGGTTAACGCGCGTGATGCCATGCCCAAAGGCGGCAAGCTGACCATCGAGACCGCCAACATCAGCCTGGACGACAACTACGCCCGCTTCCATGCCCCGCTAAAGCCAGGGGAGTACGTAATGCTGGCCATCAGCGATACCGGCATGGGCATGGATTCCGAAACCCAGAACCACATCTTTGAGCCCTTCTTCAGTACCAAAGGCCCCAAAGGCACCGGGCTGGGGCTCTCGACGGTGTATGGAATCGTCAAACAGAGCGAAGGCTATATTTGGGTCTACAGTGAGCGGGATAAGGGGACGACCTTCAAAATTTACCTGCCGCGTGTAACCGCGAGCGGCGAACCCCTCTCGCTCGAGGCCCCGATCGAAGCCGCAAAACAGGATGCCGGTCGCGAGGTCATTTTGCTGGTCGAAGACGAGAGCACTTTGCGCGGCTTGGTGCGCCAGTATCTCCATAACCAGGGCTACACCGTGCTCGAAGCCCACAGCGGCACGGCTGCCCTGCGCATTGCCAGCTACTACTCCGGCGCCATTCACCTGCTACTGACCGACGTGATCATGCCCGGCATGAATGGCAAGGAGCTGGCGCAACAGCTTTCCACTTCGCGGCCCGACACCCGGGTCCTTTACATGTCGGGTTATACGGAAAACGTGATTGGCCATAACGGCACCCTGGATGCGGGCGTCAACCTGCTCCAGAAGCCCTTTACCCTCCCTGCCCTCAAGACACGAGTCCGGGAAGCGCTCGACATACCACTCCCCTTGGAGGTCCAGATGTCCGCCCAAAGTGCAATTCAACCTCACTTCCCCAAGAGGGCGAAAATTTCGCCCTTCCGTGCCAAGCGTTTCAATCTTCATCTGCCGCTGAAGTACCGGCTGCTGGGAGAGAACGACTGGCGCCAGGGGACCACAGAAAATATCAGCCGTTCGGGAATGCTGTTTCGCGCGCCAGAAGCGCTTTCACCCAACGCACAGCTTGAGATCAACTTAGTACTCCCGGCGGAAATCGCGGGACTGGCCTCAGCCGAGGTGGTCTGCCGCGGCGAGGTCGTACGCACAGTGGAAGGAGACAAACAGGCTGTTCATCCCGCGCTGGCGGCGAAGATCATTCAGTATCACTTTCAGCATGGATCGAACGCCGCGCAGGCGTAAAGTTCGCCGTCGGTAGCGCGTCGAGTAAAAGCGGCGGGTCTTTTGTGGTCCGCCGTTTGTTTTTTTTCGAAATCTCTTTGTGTTAGGAGTTGCCAAGATTCGATAAAAGATCCTCTAATCCTTTCTCGTTGATGTGTTCGCGATAAGCCGTAATATCTTTAACTTCCAAACCGGTTGTCTTATACGAGGAGAGATACTCCCAAAAATGAAGCGACACACCCAAAAAAGACACCATGCAAACAGCAGCTAGAGCGTACCATTCCAACCCCTTCGGCCTATCATTTCTACCACTGCAGACAAAAACGAAAAAATAGGTAGTTACTTCTATTAGTAATGCAAAATAGAGAAGAATGTGACCTGTAATACATCGATCCAAACGTTGCTTGAACAGAGATATCTGCTCACAGAGAGACGTCAACCTTCTGCAGTCAACACGATAAAAACTACATTCTTTAGTATTTGTTAGGTTCCTGAGTAATTCGCGAAATTCCTTTGTAAGAGCACGCATTCGGCCAGAAAGGGCTTCCTGCCTTTGAACGGAGGCGCTAACAATAATAGCTGTTGCACCGACAATCGTAAGAACTTCTACGATGGGGTCAGCGGATGACAAACTCGCAGTCTGATACACGACAGTTCCTCTGCAAGATAAAAGCAATCCTTAAATTACAATGGTCAGCAATTTCCGCGTTGGGGTAAGGGGATACTAACATGACGACGTGGGAGTGTCACTAAAGATAGGTTTGTTAGTGGGCGATTTTAGCCGCCCACTAACAAATCGATGCAAATCGACTTGGAGATAAAATTCTTACGTGATGGTATGTCAGCCTTCACTTCGTTGGACTTATTGCTTTCTACGCCCACTAAATTCACTAGCGGTCGTTACGTAAGCTTGTGCTGCGTTAGTTTATGAGAGAACGGGTCAGGGATTCCCGGTTTCGATTTGATCGCCGGGAACAAGCCTGATCTCATCGACTTTTTCCGCCATGGCGAACTTCAATTCATTGATCCCTTTGCCGGTAACGGCGGAGATGGGGAATAGCTCCAGCCCTTCTTTTTTGCAGTAGCGCTTTAATTTCGCCAGCTTGTCATTGTTGGCAACGTCAATCTTGGATGCGACCATCACCATCGGTTTCATTTCCAAACCTGCGCCAAAACTTTCCAGTTCATTCATGATGACTTTGACATCCTGCACAGGATTAGGCCGTCCGCTGGCGTCGGAGATATCCACAAGGTGCACCAAAAGCCGCGTGCGCTCGATGTGGCGCAGGAACTGTGTACCAAGCCCAGAGCCAGTATGCGCGCCCTCAATGAGCCCGGGGATATCAGCAACAACAAAGCTGCGCTCTTCCGGTGCTTGTCCAACGGCAACCACTCCGAGATTTGGCTCCAATGTGGTGAACGGATAATCAGCGATCTTTGGACGCGCCGCAGAGATGCGCGAGATCAGAGTAGATTTACCTACATTCGGATATCCGACCAGCCCTACATCGGCAAGGAGTTTTAGTTCCAACCGAAAGCTGTGTTCCTCACCAGGGCGACCAGGTTCATGCTCACGTGGTGCTTGATGTGTTGAAGTAGCAAACTGCGCATTGCCCCGTCCGCCGCGTCCGCCTTTTGCAATAATCATGCGGTCATTCGCGGTGAGGAAGTCGTGGATCTTTTCGCCAGTGACTTCGTCGTAGACGACCGTGCCGACGGGAACTTTTAGAGTAACATCTGCGCCTTCGCGCCCAGTCCGGTTTGAGCCCTCACCATGACGACCGCGTTCCG
>CAZETZ010000143.1:0-8844 GCA_964514735.1 uncultured Acidobacteriaceae bacterium
AAAGTGTAAAGGATGTGTAGGGACACTTTGTAAACCATGTCCCGGGACTCGACAAAAACCGGGAAAGGGTGGGGCAACCTCAGTGCGATTGAAGGAAAGAAAACCAAAGGCTGGGCCAGCCTCCAGACAGCTTCCGTGGAGTCAAAACCCAACAGCTCCCAACGGAGCGCTACAGTAATGATGCTGGCCGTATGATAAAAGGAACTTATGTCCCTTCTTATATTGCGACCGCAAACGGATTATTTATGTCCAATTCAGCGGGTGGATTTGAGACGATTGCAAAGAATCTAGACTGGACCAAAAAGAATTGGCTACAGAAACATCCATGCAAGTGAGGGATATGACTAATCTCTTTGACAGGTGTACAAAATCATATACAGAGTATAAGCCAGCGATACTACTGATTTTCGCCATGACCCTGTTCCAATTCTCTTTGGCACAAGCGAGCGAGCAGAGGCATAAAACCTTACTGCCTATTCGGCAGGATGGAAGGTATGGTTTCATTGACGCGCAAGGCAGAATCGTAATTCCGGCGCGATTCTATTGGGCATGGCAGTTTCAAGAGGGGCGCGCCCTTGTATATGTTTGTGGTAAGTACGGCTTTATTAACGAATCCGGGAAAATCGTAGTGCCGACGAAATTCGATGGTGCAGGCTGGTTCTTCAGTCAGGGGCTAGCCCGGGTCAAGATCGGCAATAAGTGGGGGTATGTTGACAAGCTTGGAAAATTGGCAATTCCAGTACAGTTTGATGAGGCAAAGGATTTTTCTGATGACAAGCTGGCCGCAGTTCGGGTCGAAGGAAAATGGGGATATATTAATGAGAAGGGGCGCTTTGTAATTCGTCCCTTATACACGAGCAGCGGAGGGTTTTCCGAGGGGCTTGCACCTGTTCAATTGAACGTTGGAGGAAAATGGGAATTTGTTCAGTCTACCGGAAAGGTAGCCATAGAAGCTCGCTTTGACGACGCTGAGGAATTCTCCGAGGGATTGGCCTGCGTTAGGCAACAGGATAAATGGGGCTATATCAACAAATCCGGGAAGACCATAATCGCAGCAACGTTTGAATTGCCATGCGGACATTTCTCGGAGGGACTTGGGATAGTTGTTGAGGATGGCAAGTTCGGGTTTATAGCCAAAAATGGCAGGATGGTTATCAGTCCACACTTTGACGAGGCTTTTAGTTTTTCAGAGGGTCTTGCTCTCGCAAGCGAAGACGGCAGAGTTGGATTTATCGATCGAACTGGCAAGTGGATATTCACTCCGCGAGCCGGTGTAATAGGTTATTTTTGGCAGGACTTTGTTGCACTCACCGCAGAGGACCGGCACGGATGGGTTTACCTGAGTCGCGAAGGAAATGTTATGTGGCCTGCGACCATGGATGAACAGCCAACCCATGAAATGTGGCCGGTAATAGCCTTAACTGAAGAGCAAAAAAGCTACGAAATCAAGAAGAGTTGTCAATGAAACGGTGGCGGTGTTGGACGGGCCCACCCTTTCCCGCGAGCTTGAGTTGTTTTTTAAAATTAGAAAGACTGAGGCTGTCCGACCCGTCTGCAATTTTCAGAGGGTGGGAGACCACAACTCCCGACATCTTGGAATTCTGGACTTTCCGGACGGTGCTTCATGAAGAATCTGATCGTTTTTGCTCTTGCGCTCTTTCTAGCTTCGCCTCTGTATTCGCAGCAAGCAACGCAACCGGGCGTCCAGAAGGCCGCCTTAAACTGCGAAGAACAACGGCACGCGCTGGAAACGGGGGTATATGTTTATGCCGTCATGGATTACATTTGGCCCCCCGATTACCCGCGGCCCAATCCCATCAGCTTTTTGGGAATCACACTGGCAGTCGGGTTATGGCCTGAGGGCAAGGTGTTCTTACACGCAAAAGGCACGAAGTTCGAGCTGTGGCTTGGCACGCCAGAGGTTCCAGGAAACAACATCTGGGACTTCCTCGACGATGTTGCCGATTCCTGCAAGTTGCCTCCGGACCCGGCAGATGCCGTGAAATTGTTGAAAGTTCATTGGGAGGTCGAAACCATAACACGGGAGCAGTTTGAGCGTTTGCATGAAGATTTTATGACAGCCCTGACGGATTTTGTTTCTACAGTCCGCGAGAGGTCTGCCTTTGTCATGGCAAAAGGTTTGCATGGCGGAGGGGTGGATTCATCAGGCTATCGCATTATCTACGATAACTCCTGGGAACATCTCGAAATCGATGAATTGGATCTGCCGATCGACGGTCATCTAAGCCCGATGATTAAATGGCTGCGCGAGTTCCAGGCCGCCGCGGAACAGACTTTCCACAGGCCACTGGGGAGAAGAAGACCACTGGCTTTTGACCTGATCCCTGATTTCCCAAGTGACGCGAGGGGCGAGTACCACGGAGAGCTACACGTATGATGCGGTGGGGAATAGGCTGTCGTCACTGGGCGTGTCCCCGTATCAATACAATTCGTCGAATGAGCTGACGTCAACACCGTCTGGGAGCTATACCTATAACGCAAACGACAATACCCTCACCGATGCCCAGGGCCGCAGCTTCACTTGGGACTTCGAGAATCGGCTCGCGCAGGTCACCGTGCCGCAGACTGGCGGAGGCTCGAATATTGTGACCTTCAAATACGATCCCTTCGGGAGGCGAATCCAGAAGGTCAGTCCGCTCGGGACTAAGAATTATGTCTACGATGGACCCAACTCCATAACTGACATTGATAGTTCGGGTAATGCTCTCGCGACGCACACGCAAGGTCTAGGGCTCGATATGCCGCTGGCGCAGATCCGGTCAAGTTCTGTAAGCTATCATCAAGCCGATGGGCTGTTCTCGATAACTTCGTTGAGTAGCACTAGCGGTACTGTAGTGAACAGCTACACGTACGATTCGTTCGGCAACCTTGTTTCTTCAACCAGCCCGGGAGCAAACTCCTTACGGTATACAGGTAGGGAAGCCGATTCAGAGACTGGTGTTTATTATTACCGCGCCCGATACTACGAACCAGCTATCGGCCGTTTCATTGGCGAAGACCCCCTCCGCTTGCACGAGGGGCCTAATTACTATGCTTACGTAAACAACGGTCCCACTGATTTTATGGACCCGAGCGGCCTCGCCAAGTGTTGCCCTTCCAAGTTCGAAAAAGACATAGAGGCTCAGGCTAACAACGCGAGGGAGCGTTTAAAGCATCTTCGCGAATTTGGCACGGCCGTATTACCGACAGACACCATTGCGAATGTGGGCGCCATGACTGGATGCATCGCAGGTACAGTATACGTCCACGGTAGTAACATCCCGATATCAGGTCCTAGCCAGTATGTAATGAGCATAAGGCCTGACCCAGTAAAACAGCCTTGCCGATACGAGTGCGATCTGGAACACGAAAAAGTTCATGCTTGTCAATGTGCCAACTTAGGCGCCACGAAGTTTAATCAACTTACAGAGTGCGAAGCAGAAACTCCAGTTTACATGGTGACACTAGGATGCTATCTAAAGATGCAGTACGACAACAATTTAGGCCCATATCACAAATAGGTTTAGTGGCTTTGGCATCGGTTCTTCTATCTATCAATGCAAAAGCACAGACTGCTACGCCACAGCAGCAGTGCCATCTGATTTCAGCAAGCTCTGGAGGAGCGGATCCATTCCTCTTTGTCCCGAAGAATGTTAAGGACAAAGGGTTTAGGAACCGTGCTCCATTGTTTTCGTTCGCGGTTGATGAAGATGGCAAAGTCAGCAAGGTAAAGATTGTCAAAACCAGTGGTTCGAAGTTGGTTGATGCCGGATTAGTCAAGAGCGTGGAAGCGTGGAGATACAAGCCTCAAGCTGGCTGTAAGTTCGAAATGACCGTCGCATTGCAAATTGATGTGGGACTTTCAAAGTGAGGCGGGCCTGCCCCGACCACTTTCCGTCGTCGCTGGCCGAGGCCTACGACTACGACGCTATCGGCAACCTGACCTCGAAGACCGACCGCAAGGGGCAGACGATTAATTATGTCGACGACGCGTTGGATCGGCTGACGCAGAAGACTTACCCGGATTCGACCAGCGTGGAGTACGTCTACGACCTGGTCGGAAAGATTCAGCAGGTGAACGATCCAACCGGGGCTTACGGCTTTGCTTACGACAACATGGGGCGGCTGATTGGCACCACGACCAGTTACAGCTTCCTGCCCAGTCAAACATTTTCGAATACTTACACCTACGATGCGGCCTCGAACCGGACCGGGTTCACGGCCCCGGACGGGAGCACCAACATTACAGCTATGACACGCTGAACCGGCTGAGCAATCTGTCGAACTCGCTGACCGGCTCGTTTGGCCTCAGTTATGACCAGTTGAGCCGGCAGACGCAGTTGACGCGGCCCAATGGGGTGAACAGTCCTCGGAGATCACATGGGTGTATTTCATCGTCGTGCGAGCGTCGGAGTGACCGAGGTGATTTTGTCGCGTCGCCAGCGGGATGCAAGCTTGATTCCATAGACATAACAAGGAGGCCCTTGTAAGGCCTCCTCATCCCAATGCCCGGTGAATGTTGGCTACTTGTTGAGGGCCGCTTGACGGCTGGCGCTCTTTAGAGCGGCTAGAAAAGATTCCGCCGACGAGGGTGTTGGAACTCCGCCCATGAGAATCTTGCGGAATGGCACGTCCTTGCCATAGATGGCCCTGGTGGAATCCTCATCTTGCTCGACGACCGCTCCTTCCAGCGTGAGACCGGCAAATACGCCCTTAGATCGGGAATAAGTCAGCAACTCGGAATTCATCTTCCAGTCAGTGCCAGCCGAAGCATGACGGCCAACCGGTCCTGCTGCAACTGAACCTTCGCCGCTCAATTGAAATTTGCTGGAGAGCAAATGCTCGAGTCCGGCATCCTTCATAACCAGCATTACCAAGTCAACGCCCTCTACGCCGATCTGTAAGCCCCAACTTCCACCGCCCACCGAGATAAACGCGGGTGCGCTCCAACCTGAAGCGGTACGGCATGTAGCTACGCCACGCCCATGTTTGCCGCCGACAATGAATCCACCTTTAACCAGATTTGGCACCACCACAACGCACTTAGCGTTTTCCATAACTTCTTCTGGAATTCCTTTGTCGGGGGTGGTCATAATCTCCGAAAGTACTTTTCCTGCGTCGTGCAGCCGGTCGGTTGAATCGCCGACTGCATTCGCCCAGCTCAAGCCGGACATCAGCATTGCGCAGATGGATATTGTGACTGCATATTTTAAGTTCATGAGTTTCCTCCGGATTTTATTTCTAAATGTAAAACTGCTCCATAGGTGCTGTTTCGGGTCAAAGCGCCGGTCTTCGTCCGCTGATAATGTTGATCAGCAGGACGACCACTGCCAGCACCAGCAATATGTGGATGAACCCGCCCAGGGTATAAGAACTGACCAGACCGAGTAACCACAGAACCAACAGAATTACGAAAATTGTCCACAGCATACTCACCTCCCCCGGCCGCTCATAAATTTTGTGACCTGCAATCTGATCCATAACGGGGAAGAGAAGTTGTTTTGTATGACGGGGCTACGTGAAAAGAGGCAATGAAATACAGCCCGGACTCTAGCTTCCATACTACCTGGTTAAAAGGCGACTTCCATATCGAGCCGGACACCATCAAGCGAAATGAATGGGCGCATTTCGGTGCAATGCGCCCAGCTTCTTGCTGATTTTGAGAATCGAGGGGCTACGCACTCAAACGGATGTTTTTGCCTTTTTTGCTATTTCGCGACGGCTTCCAAATATCTTAAGTAGAACCGATAAGAAATAAAGTGCGTGAGATAAAAAGCCCGATTTACACCGATACGCGAGTGTCCGCCGAAGTGAACGCGCTGGAGGGAATAACTACTTCCACCCGTGTCCCCGGATTGGCATTTCCCATGTGCAGTTCTCCGCCGAACTCCTTGACCCGTTGACTCATGCCTCCGATGCCTATGCCTATGCTGCCAGGTTGAAGCTCGATGACAGTCTCGTCCAGACCTTTTCCATCGTCCCGCACCGTGACGGCGATTTGACGCTCGTCCTGCACCAGGGTGACCCAACAGTTGCGGGCTGCGGAATGACGGAAAACATTGGACAATGCCTCTTGAATAATGCGAAAAGCCGCCGTCTCCAAGTCCGGCGTTAACCTGGGAAACTCAGATGGTTGTACTTCAAGGAATGTCTCTATGCCGCTGCGCTTGGTAAATCCATCCAGGAACCATTGCACCGCCGAGTGAAGCCCAACCTCATCGAGCAATGGAGGATGTAAAAGATGAGATATGCTGCGCGTTTGCTGGATCGCGCGGTCGATTAGGGCGCTGGCATCCGCAGCGACGTCAACCGTTGGCTGACTGGAGTCATTCAATAGAAGCCCATCCAGAATCATTTTGGCTGCGATCAACTCTTGTCCCAGTCCATCGTGCAACTCGCGCGCAATGCGACGGCGTTCTTCATCCTGTAAAGCCATCAGGCGACTCGATAGATGGCGCAGGGCGGCGGTCCGCTCATCCACCATCTTTTCCAGACGCCCAGCGGTTTCACGTATGGATTGCTCTAGAACTTTGCTGTCGTGGATATCGGAGCAACTCCCATACCATTTGATGATAGTGCCCTCAGGATCACGAATAGGTACGGCACGAGCGCGGAACCAGCGATACTCGCCGTTTTTATCGCGCATGCGATATTCAGACTCGTATTTCTCTCCGCCTTTCGAGGCCCTTATCCAGTGGGCCTCCACTTCTTCTGAGTCTTCAGGATGGATAAAAGCCAGCCAGCCAAATCCGTGTCCCGCGCTGGGCGCTGCCCCGGTGAATTCATAAAAACGCTCGCTCAGATAGTCACGATGGCCATCGCCACGGCTGCTGAAAATGATGTCAGGCGCAGTCTTGACGATCGCGTCTAGTTCCAAGTGCTTGCGCGCCAATTCCTGGTTGAGGTGCTGAAAAGCATTCGCCTTGGCGGCCAGTTCTTCCGTGCGTTCTAAAACTCTTTTTTCGAGTTCGCGGTTGAGGGACGCCAACTGCTGGGTTTTGCGGTGCAGTTCGGCGAAAACACTTACTTTGGCCCGCAAGAGTTCGGGAATTACCGGAACAGAAATATAGTCCACCGCGCCGCGCTCATATCCTTTGAGCCGGTCCAGATCTGTGAGATGGACCGCGGAGATGAAAATGATGGCCGTGGTCTGAAAACGCGGGTGCTGCCGGATCATCTCAGCTAATTCAAAGCCATCCATGATCGGCATGCTCACATCCATGAGGACGACAGCCACGTCAAGTTTCAGCAATTGCTCCAAGGCCTCTTTTGCTGACGCCGCTTTGATGAGGTTCTCGCCCAAATCGCTCAGGATGGCCTCATAGCTCAGCAACTTGGCGGGCTGGTCATCCACCATGAGAATATTGACTTTTTCGTTGGCCGCCATTTTCGTTTCAGAAGTATCAGTTTATCTATTTATCGATGCAACCACATCCGCAACGCCGCGAGCAGCTGTTCGGTATTGACCGGCTTGGCCAGATACTCGGAGGCTCCCGCCTCCAAGCATTTCTCGCGGTCTCCTTTCATGGCTTTGGCCGTCAGCGCAATGATCGGCATTCGCCGGAGCGCGGTATTCTGGCGGATCACCTGCATGGTTTCGTATCCATCCATTTCCGGCATCATGATGTCCATGAGGACGATGGCCACGTCAGGAGTGGATCCGAGTGTATCAATCGCTTCGCGTCCTGTGCCCGCAGTGAGCACGGTCATCCCGCGCCTCTCTAGCACGCTGCTCAGCGCGAAGATGTTGCGGACGTCATCGTCCACCACCAGTACTTTCTTGCCGATCAGCGCGTCGTCCGACCGATGCAAGCGGTCGAGCATACGCTGTTTCTCCGGTGGAAAATTCGCGACCACGCGATGGAGGAAGAGCGCGGTTTCATCGAGCAAACGCTCCGGTGATTCCACGCCCTTCACTACCACGCTGCGCGCTAACGTATGCAGGCGCGCGTCCTCTTCCGGAGACAGTTCTTTGCCGGTGAATACCACCACCGGCAGGTCGTTGAGCGATGGGGTGTCCCGGAGGCGTTCGAGAACTTCAAAACCTGTCATATCTGGCAAACGGAGATCGAGCACGACGCAATCCACGGAACCATCGTTGACGGCAGCCAGCGCTTCCTTCCCGGTAGAGGCGATAGTGACGTCCAGGTCGTCGTAACCCAACAGTTCTTTGATGCTCAGTTGTTCCGCAGGATTGTCCTCCACGATCAGAAGCCGTTTGCGCCGTTGGGCGGAGTATTCCTTGATACGCGAAAGCGCAGCGTCAATTTCCTCGGAAGTGGTCGGCTTGGTCACAAACGCAAATGCGCCGCGGGCGAGGCCATGCTGACGGTCTTCATCCAGGGTCAATATCTGCACAGGTATGTGACGCGTCGCCGGGTCCTGCTTCAAATGATTTAGGACCGTCCATCCCATCATGTCTGGAAGAAATACGTCGAGTGAAACTGCCGTGGGATGGAACTCGCGGGCCAGCATCAACGCCGATGCGCCGTTCATCGCTACCAGGACTTTAAATCCTTTATCGCGGGCCAAGTCGCAAAGAACTCTCGCATAGTGTGGATCATCCTCGACGATCAGCAATACGCTTTCTTCCGGTTGTAGATTGTCGCGATCATCGGGAATTTGCTCCGAGGGCAATTCAACTTTGACGGATGAAAGCTGAAGTGGCGATACGGACGGGGCAGGTTTACCGTCAGGCGCCAGCACGGTAGCTGGGCCAACGTAGGTTTGCGGCAAATATAGAGTGAACGAGCTCCCTTTGTCAGGAGCGCTGCGTAGCTGGATCTCTCCGCCGAGCAGGTTGGCCAACTCGCGGCTGATGGCCAGGCCCAGGCCGGTGCCGCC
>CAZETZ010000144.1:0-8843 GCA_964514735.1 uncultured Acidobacteriaceae bacterium
CATGGCCGCGCCTCCAACCAGCCCATCCCGCCGGACGGATTCGTGGTCTGCGACTTCGGTGTTATACTCGCTGGTTATTGCTCGGACATGACCCGGACTGTATACGTGGGGAATCCTTCTGAGGAGGCCCGCAACGCATACAACGCGGTCAGGGAAGCGCAGCAGGCGGCATTGCATGCTGTGCGTCCCGGAGCAAAGCTGGGCGAAGTTGATGGGGCAGCTCGTAAGGTGCTGCAAAAGCATAAGTTAGCGAAGTATTTCACGCATTCAACCGGACACGGCGTTGGTCTGGAGATCCACGAAGCACCCCGGGTTGCAGCTGGACAGGAAGGCGAATTACAGCCGGGGATGATCATCACGATTGAGCCCGGCGTTTACCTGCCCGGCAAGTGGGGAATACGCATCGAGGACATGATCGCAGTCACGGACAAGGGTTGTGAAGTCTTGACCCCGACGACTAAGGAACTGATCGTCTGTTGAGAGCGGGTTGTACCCGCTATGGACCTGGAAGTACCCCTTCATAAACGATGAATCAGAAAGAGCTGAAGGAACTCATTGAGTTCTTAATAGAAAAGGATATTGCCGAATTCGAGTTGGAACGCGGCGATGTCAAAGTCAAGATCAGGCGGGCGGGCGAGGTATCTGTGCAGGCCGCTCCGCCCGCGGCGCGCGAGCTCGGGGTCGCCCAACCATCCGCGCCTGTGACGCCGCCCCCTGTCCAACCCGCCGCGTCTGCGGAGGCAGCCCCAGAGGAAGGACTGCACATGGTGCGGTCTCCGATTGTCGGGACTTTTTATGAGTCGCCGTCTCCCGGTTCTCCTCCGTTTGTAAAAGTTGGGGACACAGTGGAAGCCGGCCAGGTGCTTTGCATTGTGGAAGCCATGAAGTTGATGAACGAGATTGAGGCGGATGCCGCGGGTGAGCTGGTGAAGAAGCTGGTGAATAAAGGCCAGCCGATTGAGTACGGGCAGGGATTGTTCGCCATTTGGCTCAAGAAGTGAAGTAGCGCCGGCGTCTCGCCGGCCCGGCTGGTTACTTGTCCGAACGGACGCTGGCGCTACCTTGTGTATGTTCAAAAAGATCCTCATAGCTAATCGTGGTGAGATTGCCCTACGGGTGATCTGCGCCTGCAAAGAGTTGGGCATTAAGACAGTCGCTATTTATAGCGAAGCCGACCGAAATTCTTTGCACGTGAAATTTGCCGATGAAGCAATTTGCATTGGGCCTCCGCAACTGGGGCAGAGTTACCTGAATATTCCCGCGGTGATCAGCGCGGCTGAAATCGCCAATGTGGAAGCGGTGCATCCTGGCTATGGGCTTTTGGCGGAGAACGCTAACTTTGCCGAGGTTTGTGAGACTTGTAATATTGCTTTTATTGGGCCGCCGCCGGCGATTACCCGGATGATGGGTGAGAAAGAAAAGGCCCGCGCCGCGATGAAGAAACATGGCGTGCCGATTTTGCCGGGGTCGGATGGGATCATTGCCAGCGAAGGTGAGGCGATTGAATGGGCGCGGCAGGTTGGGTTCCCGGTGATCGTGAAGGCTTCGGCTGGCGGCGGTGGGCGCGGCATGCGGATTGTGCGCAGCGAACAGGACCTGCCCGGGCTGTTCAAAGCCGCGCAATCCGAGGCTGCGGCTGCGTTCGGCAACGGCGATCTCTACATGGAGAAGTATGTCGAGAAGCCGAGGCACATTGAGTTTCAGGTTTTGGCCGACCAGTATGGCAGCGTCGTAAGCCTCGGGGAGCGCGAGTGCTCGATCCAGCGTAGGCATCAGAAGTTGCTGGAGGAGTCGCCTTCGACCCAGGTGGACCAGGAACTGCGTGAGCAGATTGGGGGGATTCTCTCCAAGACGTTGTCGGAGATTGGCTACGTCAATGCCGGGACGATTGAGTTCTTGATGGTTGAATACCGGCGGCTTTACTTCATCGAAATGAATACCCGCATCCAGGTGGAGCATCCGGAGACCGAGATGGTCACCGATGTCGATCTAGTCAAAAGCCAGATTTTACTGGCCGTCGGCGCGCGCCTGGAAGAAGTGATTAAAGGGCCCATCGTTCATCGCGGCCACGCGATCGAATGCCGGATCAATGCGGAACATCCGGAGAAGTTTACGCCTTCGGCAGGGAGGATCACTACCTTCAATCCGCCGGGCGGGACTGGCGTGCGGATCGATACGGCGGCGTATGCCGAGGGAGTGATTCCCCCTTATTATGATTCGCTGATTGCCAAGTTGATCGTGCGCGGGAAAGACCGGGACGAGGCTATATCTCGCATGGGCCGCGCGCTGGAAATGTTCATCGTGGAGGGGATATTTACGACGATCCCTCTCCACCGCAAGATTTTGGCCGATCCCGATTTCCGCGCCGGGAAAATAGACACTACCTTTATTGAACGGTTCTTGGCAAAGAACGGCAAGCGCTCTTCCGCAGCCCATTAGCGCGTTGGGATATGTCTGACAGCCCTTTCTTATCTTTACCTCGCTTGTATGCCATTGCGGATGCCGCATTGTTTTCGAGTGATGCGGCATTTATGCGGTTTTTGGAAGACCTGATTTCTGGCGGGGTTTCGCTCCTGCAATATCGCAATAAATCCGGCAGTCCGCGGCAGGGATTGGATCAAGCTTCGGAAATAAAACGCCGGCTGGGGAATTCCGCCCGGCTCATTATGAATGATCGTGCGGACCTTTGCGTGGCGGCTGGGTTGGATGGCGTGCATGTAGGGCAGCAGGACTTGTCTCCGCAGGGGGCCCGGCAGGTGATCGGCGGGCAATGCTGGCTGGGAGTGTCAACCCACAATCCCGAACAACTGAAAGCAGCGGATGGAACTTCGGCGGATTACCTTGCCATCGGGCCGGTGTTTGCTACATCCAGCAAGACAAATCCTGGTCCCGTGGTCGGTCTTGAGGGAGTTCGCGCGGCGCGGGCTTTGACGGTGAAACCGCTGGTGGCGATTGGTGGAATTACTCGCGCGAACTGCCGCTCGGTGATTGAGGCCGGGGCGGACAGCGTGGCGGTGATTTCCGATCTGACACGCGGTCCCCGCAATTCGGCGCGAGACTTTTTGGCGATCTTAGGGTAGAGTCTTGCCACGAGACTTCCAACCTGCCTTGGGCTCGTTATGGCTTCCCAGTCAGAGGCCTCAGGTCAGAGGGCCGGAGCTAACGCTCCTTGGGCAGACATGGTGTCTGCCCCTACGTGATTTGTGCATGAGCACTGAAACGAAACCGTCTACAACACCTGCTGTTCCCTCCGACTGGGACAGTCATTCCCAGGAGGATAAAGATCTCGTCAAAGGCCTGGGCGTGGTCAGCGCTACCACGCTGGTCATGGGCTCGATGATTGGCTCTGGCATCTTTATCGTTTCCGCGGAAATTGCCCGCGAGACGCAGTCTCCTGCATTGTTGATTGCCGCGTGGGTGATCACCGGCGTGATGACCATCATCGCGGCGCTCAGTTATGGCGAGCTTGCCGCCATGATGCCCCGGGCCGGCGGGCAATACGTTTATCTCCGGGAGGCGCTGGGGCCGCTTTGGGGGTTCCTCTATGGCTGGACTTTGTTTCTGGTCATACAGACGGGCACGATTGCCGCGGTGGGCGTGGCTTTCGGAAAATTCCTGGGAGTGTTCTTCCCCTCAATTTCTTCTACCCATTGGATTTTGCATCTTTGGAAAGTGCCACCGGTCCATGTCGGGCCTATGACGTTAGGGAACATGGATGTGGGGCTGAATACCCAGAATCTGACCGGCATCCTCGTGGTCATCGCGCTTTCGCTGGTGAATATTTTCGGGGTCAAGACCGGCGCTCTGATTCAAAACATTTTCACGATCTCAAAAGTCCTCGCTTTGTTCGGCTTCGTGGTGGTGGCTTTGTTCGTGGGACGCAACGCGTATGCGCTGAGGGCAAATTTCGGGCAGAATTTCTGGTTTAACGCCAAATTGGGCAACCTGCACGACATCGGAGGAGTGTTGGTCGGGACTTTGACCGTGCTGGCGGTGGCGCAAGTGGGTTCGTTGTTTTCCGCCGACGCTTGGAACAACGTCACCTTTACCGCGGGAGAGGTAAAAAATCCCAGCCGCAATTTGCCGCTTTCGCTCGCCTTGGGCACCGGCATCGTGATCGCGCTCTACATTGCCTGCAATTTTATTTATCTGAATACGCTGCCGCTGGCGGGCGATCCTCAGGGAACAACCATCTTCGACCGCGGGATCCAGTACGCCGGCGAGGACCGGGTGGGCACGGCGGTCATGACGCAGATGTTCGGCTCCACTGGCGGCCGGTTGATGGCGATTGCCATCATGCTTTCGACTTTCGGATGCTGCAACGGAATGTTGCTCGCGGGGGCCCGGGTGTACTACGCCATGGCGAAAGATGGCCTGTTTTTTCGCAGCGTTGCCAATCTGCATCCGGTGTACAAAACTCCGGTGGTTTCGCTCATGCTCCAGATGGTCTGGACTTGCGTACTGTGTATCTCGGGGAGCTACGGTCAGTTGCTGGACTATATCGTGTTTGCCGTGCTGGTGTTTTACATCCTTACGATTCTGGCAATCTTTGTGCTTCGCCGGACGCATCCAACCGCGGAGAGGCCGTACCGGGCATTCGGCTATCCGCTGCTGCCGATCATTTATATTGGGATGGCATTATTTATTGATGTCGTACTATTACGCTACAAACCGCAGTACACGTGGCCGGGATTGATGATCGTGCTGCTTGGAATCCCGGTGTATTACGCGTGGCATTGGAGGCGCAAACCGTCCGCCGCGCAGTAAATTCCGCAATCGTTTAGGAGAGCATCTCCATGGCCAAATTGTCGGCAACCAAGTCCCTTAACACCCTGATGCAAGAGGCACAGGAGACGGGCGAGCATAGCCTGAAACGCACGCTCGGCCCGGTCAATCTCATTATGCTGGGCATCGGGGCCATCATTGGCGCTGGGCTGTTCGTGCGGACCGCGGCCGCAATTGCCGATCGCTCGGGGCCGTCGGTGACGCTGGCATTTATCGTCGCCGGTGTGGGTTGCGCTTTTGCCGGACTCTGTTACGCCGAATTTGCTTCCATGATTCCGGTTGCGGGTAGCGCCTATACCTACTCCTACTGCACCATGGGAGAGTTGGTCGCGTGGATCATCGGCTGGGACCTGGTGTTGGAATACGCGGTCGGCGCGGCGACGGTTTCAATCGCCTGGAGCGAGTATGCCAACCGTGTGCTCGAGTGGTTCGGCCTGCGCATCCCATACCAGTGGAGTCACTCTCCTCTGGAGCACATGGCCGGCCAACACGGCATCATCAATCTTCCAGCCATTTTCATCTTGATGCTGCTGTCGGCCCTTCTCATCAAAGGGACGAAAGAATCCGCGATGGTCAACGGTTTCATCGTGGTCCTGAAAGTGACCATTGTCCTGCTGGTGATCGCTCTCGGCTGGGGTTTTATCAATCCGGCGAACCATACCCCGTTCATTCCTGCTCCAACTACTTATGTAACGCCGCAAGGAATTACTCACCACTACGGTGGTATTCTGGGCATTCTCGGGGCGGCTGGGGTTGTCTTCTTCGCGTACATCGGTTTTGACGCGGTGTCCACCGCCGCGCAGGAAGCGAAAAACCCGAAGCGCGACATGCCCATCGGCATCCTGGGGTCTTTGGTGATCTGCACCGTTCTTTACGTGCTTTTCGCCTACGTCCTGAGCGGGGTGGCGACGGTCGAGGATTTTCGGTCCTCGGGCCGCGAAGCATCTGTCGCCTTCGCCATCACAAAGTATATGCACGGCTATGAGTGGCTGTCGAAATCGGTCACGGTCGCGATTTTGGCGGGATTCTCCTCGGTGATCCTGGTCATGCTGCTCGGCCAGTCGCGCGTTTTCTATTCCATGAGCAACGATGGCCTGGTCCCAAAGGTGTTTTCCGATGTCCACCCCCGCTACCGCACGCCTTATAAGTCCAACATGCTTTTCTTCGTATTCACGGGATTATTCGCGGCATTCCTTCCCGAGGACATCGTGGGCGAGATGACCAGTATCGGTACGCTATTTGCGTTTGTTCTGGTGTGTATCGCGGTCTGGATCCTGCGCGTCAAGCGCCCCGACTTGCAGCGTGCCTTCAAGGTGCCCGCGGTCCCGTTGGTTTCGATCGCAGGGGTCCTGATCTGCGGTTCCATGATCTACGGCCTGGGTTGGACGAATTGGTTGCGCTTGATCGTCTGGATGGCGCTTGGGCTGGTGATCTACTTCTTCTACGGACGTAAGCACAGTAAGGTGCAAGTGGCGAATGGAGCGCTACCAGTAAAGAGTGCTCCGTCAATGGCGGATTAATCGTTGTGGGTCGTGACCCTCCGCAGATACGCGGAGGGTTTTTTGTTTTCTGGTTAATTCTTGTCCGCCATCCGCGGTTTTTCCTGGCATCGGGCCATCGGCCCAGGTTTTGCTAGAATTCGAGCTGCGGAACTCTGCCTGCGCAGCTCCGTCCTAGGGACCAGTTGGCGACCACCCGGTAGGAACCAACCATGAAGATCGTGACCGCCGCGGAAATGCGGGAGATTGATCGCATCACCAGCGAGCGGTTTGGTGTGCCTTCCCTGGCCCTGATGGAAAATGCCGGGGAAGCGGTAGCGGCCGGTGCACTGTTTGCGCTTGGCTTCCGCTCTCCCCGCCGCTTCGGGGTAATTTGCGGGAAGGGAAACAACGGAGGCGACGGTTTTGTCGCGGCGCGGAAGCTCCACGCTGCCGGCAAAGAGGTCAAGGTCTTGCTGCTGGGAGACCCATCTGAATTGAGGGGCGATGCGGCGGAGATGTTCGCCAAACTTCCCGTAAAGGCGGTGATCGCGCGCTCCAGCGACGATCTCGGGAAGGATGACGCGAGAGCGGTATTCGACACCGAAGTATTGATTGACGCAATTCTTGGCACAGGTTTTCGTCCGCCGGTAACCGGGTTTTATGCCGATGCAATTGGCATAATCAATGCCACATCTGCGCGGGTGCTGGCGGTGGATGTTCCTTCGGGCGCAGACGCGGATTCGATAGGGGAACAAACCGGACCTATGGCCCGCGCCGATGGGATTGTGACCTTTACCGCCCCTCGGCCCGCCCATATTTTCGGCGGCCTGACCACTGGTTCCATCGTAATCGCTCCCATTGGTTCGCCGGAAGATGCGGTGCATTCGACGCGGCAACTTAATTTAATCACTCCCGGCGATATTGCAGCCTTGATCGGAAAGCGGCCCCGCGATGCGCACAAAGGAAGTTTTGGGCACGTGCTGGTCCTGGGTGGTTCGCTGGGAAAAGCTGGTTCGGCGGCGATGTGTGGAATGGCGGCGCTTAAGGTGGGAGCAGGCTTGGCCACCGTCGCCACTCCCAAGTCTGTTTTGCCGACGGTCGCCGGATTTTACCCTGAGCTTATGACGGAGGCGATCGAGGAAACCGAAGTTGGCAGCATCTCGATGCGGGCGTTGGCCTATGGGCACATTGACGCCGTGGTCCGGGGCAAGACGGTGCTGGCAATTGGGCCGGGACTTTCCCAACACAAGGAAACGGTTGCATTTGTTCGCGCCGTGGTCAGGAAATTCGACACCCCCCTGGTGTTGGATGCGGACGGGCTCAATGCATTCGATGGGTGCTCGGGCGAGCTGAATGGCAAGGGCCGGGCGCTTGTGATTACGCCGCATCCGGGAGAAATGGCCAGGCTGCTTGGTTCAACCTCTGTCAACGTGCAACGAGATCGCATCAACATTGCCAGGACTTTTGCGCGGGAACATGAGCTGATTGTGGTGCTCAAAGGCAACCGCACCCTGGTGGCCAATTCCGATGGAGAAGTGTGGGTGAATACCACCGGAAACCCTGGCATGGCCACGGGTGGGACCGGCGATATTCTGACGGGAATGATCGCGGGAATGATGGCCCAGAATTCGGAGAAAATTTTTGAAGCGGTGATGGCGGCGGTCTACCTCCACGGACTGGCTGGCGATTCGGCGGCCTATTCGCGCGACCGCATGGTAGAGCAAACGTTAGTGGCTTCCGACTTGCTTGACTCCATGGCGGGAGCGTTTCGCGCAGCCCGTCGAGGACATGCAACTGCCAAATCTCCGCTTAAGGGAGTTCTAATTCAAGGATGACTTTTGGAAGGACGTTACCTCAAAGCGATCAGTGCTGTATCATATTGATAAATAAGCAGTTATTGTATGAGGACTGCTAGTCGCACGGGAATCCGGACCACCCCCTTCTGTAACCTCCACAAATATGAGTCGCGGTGGGATAGTGGGCTTGCTATGACACACTTCCCCCAACTGCACCCCACCAAGCGCGCTCCGCGCGTCAAAGTCAACGGATCCATTCCTGCTGTCGTAATGTTAGAGGACGGCCGGCGCGCCAAGGCAAAACTTCAGACCGTATCAACCACCGGTGGATTGTTGCGGCTGGCCGGCGCTCTGGGCAAGGGCGACTTTGTTGAAGTCGCTTTTGCCACCAATACCGGCTCGGTGCGCGGCATGGCGGAGATGTTGACCCCGATTCCCGCGACGGAAGGGGCCTTGCAGTCGTTTCGCTTTATCGCCATGGGCGACGATGAACACCGGGTGCTGCGCACCATGGTGGACTCGGCCGGCGACCAGAGCATGCTGGGGCTGCGCTCCAGTTCCTGGTCTACGACGCACCGGGCCTAGGGTCGCTATACTGGTCTCCACGGCCAGATGAGCACGCGCGAATACACTACACATTCCCCTGAGGAAACGATTGCTTTGGGGCGCGAGCTGGCTTCGCTGCTGACTCCGCCTAGAATTGTTTTGCTGCGCGGCGACCTTGGAGCGGGGAAGACTACGCTGGTCAAGGGAATCGCTGAGGCCTTCTCGGCGGCTTCGC
>CAZETZ010000145.1:0-8673 GCA_964514735.1 uncultured Acidobacteriaceae bacterium
GGCGCCGGAGATCAGGCTGCTGGTGCTACTGGAATAGGGATTGTTGCTCCAGGCGCGGTTTCGGCGACGATTGGGACTTCAGGGGTTGTGTTTGCTGCTACGGACCGTCCTGCCTTGGATGCCAAGGGGCGGTTGCATACTTTTTGTCACGCTGTGCCGGGGCGCTGGCATGTGATGGGAGTTACGCAGGCTGCTGGGCTTTCTTTGCGGTGGTTCCGCGATCGCTTTGGAGCTGGGGCTGACGACGGGCGTGATCCTTATGAACGGTTGACGGCTGAAGCTTCTAAAGTTCCGGTGGGATCGGATGGGTTGTTATGGGCCCCTTATTTGATGGGCGAGCGGACGCCGCATCTGGATCCGGATGCGCGTGGGGCTTTGATTGGGTTAACTGCTTCTCACACGCGTGGGCATGTGGTGCGGTCTATTCTCGAAGGCGTGGCTTTCAGTTTGCGTGATTCGTTCACCCTGTTCTCTGAGATGAAGGTTCCGGTTTCGCGCATACGGTTGGGTGGCGGCGGGGCACGGTCTCCGCTGTGGCGGCAGGTGCAGGCGGATGTTTATGGGCATGAGGTCGAGATCGTCGAGGCTGAGGAAGGCGCGGCTTACGGGGCTGCGATTTTGGCTGGAGTTGGGGCTGGAGTTTGGAGTTCGGTTGACTCGGCTTGCAATGATGTTGTGCGCGTGGCGACTCGGGTGGCTCCGCAGGCTGACGCTGTTAAGTCGTTGGATGCTAGTTATGCGGCTTATCGCCGGATGTATCCGGCGCTGAAGTCGGTTTTGGGTTCTTAGGTTTATTTGTCATTCCGACGATGCGCCGAGGAGGAATCCGCTATTTGCTGGCGGCGTTTCGTGGGGACGTACAGGAGTAGTAGATTCCTCCTTGTCGCTGCGCTCCTCGTCGGAGTGACAAAGTTTAGTTTGATTTACAAAGAAGGATTTCCAATGGGCTGCATTCTTTCGTCGCTTCTCGGCTAATCTCCAGTTAGATTGCGCGAGTTGAATTGCGGATTACCAGGCGGGTAGGCAAGGAACATTCAGGTTGCTCACACGAACTTTGCGCAATCAGTTTCTCGATGGCAGTTAAAGCCATGATGGCAAGCTGTTCGCGGGACAGGGCCACCGTTGTTAAGGGTGGCTGGGTCAAGCGGGCGAACGAGATATCGTCGAATCCAACCAGGGAAATATCGTCGGGCACTTTCAGTCCGGCATCGTGAATCGCACTTAAAGCGCCAATCGCCATCAAATCATTGGAAGCGATCACTGCCGTCGGTCTGACTGGCAGGTTGAGCAGGCTTTTCATGGCCTGAGTTCCGCCTTCGATCTTGTGGTCTCCGTGAACAACCATTTCCCCTTGAACGGGGACCCCTGCTTTTTCAAGGCCCTCAAGAAAAGCAGATTGACGGGTGCGCGCTGAGGCCAGGTGCAGAGGCCCGGCGATAAAAGCAATCTGCCGATGATTGAGCTCCAACAAATGCCGCACCGCTTGATGGATGCCGTGCCCATAATCAATGGTGACGTTGGCGGTGAGTGGACCAGGCTTCCCGGTATCGAGGAGCACGGTCGGGATATTTTTACGGTTGAGCTCGATCAGCAGATCCGGATCAGTTTCAGAAGTCATGATGGCTACGCCATCGACCTTGCGCTCGACCATGCGGCGGACGCATCCTGCCATTCGCTCCGGATCGTAGTCGGTGTTGCCGAGGATTACTTCTAAACCACTTTGCACGGCGTGGTTCTCAAAACTTTTTACTAGTTCGGGGAAAAATGGGTTGGTGATGTCGGAGACGATCAGTCCCACCATGCGGCTGCGGCCTGAGACCAGGGTGCGGGCGTGAGTGTTGGGATAGAAATTCAGATCAGCAATCGCTTTGCGAACGCGTTCGGCTGTATGTGGGCGGACTTTGGCCGGGTCGTTGATAGTGCGGGAAACGGTAGCGGTGGAAACGCTGGCGCGCTTGGCTACTTCCTTGATGTTCATGGATCGAGAACGGTCTTAAGTGTATGCGTTTGCCGGCGAACTGGCCAGATTTTGGGGAGAAGATCAGGACCGGGCCGCGCATTTACGCGGACCAGAACTTCAGGTTAAAACGAACACTCTGCTGGCCAGATGCAAAAAGAGCGGGCATGGCGCCCGCTCTTTTCGATCATAAGTCTTCTCTATGCCCGGGCCACTGCGGTCGTGGAAGGCTCAGGGACCGAGGGAGAGGTCTTCATTTCCTTCTCCTCGCCATTCACCTTCTGGCCGGCCTTGCGGATGTCGATTCCGCCCTTGAAGAAGGCGCCGTCTTCGATAGAGATGCGGGCGGCGACAACGTCGCCGGTGAGCGAGCCGTCGCTGCGGATGTCCACGCGGTCACTGGCCGTCAGATTGCCGCGCACTTTGCCGAGCACGACAATTTCGCGAGCATTGATGTTGGCGGATACTACTCCGTTGCGTCCTACGGTGACGCGGTTGCCGGCCAGGTTGATGGAGCCTTCGACGCGTCCGTCAATGTAAAGTGATTCGGAACCGGTCACCTCGCCCTTAATGACGAGGGATTTGCCGATGGTGGCCTGGTCCGCCGTACTGGTCGAAAGCGGACGTGGCGCGGCGGGGGCTTCACTGACCGGAGAGGTTGTCGGCGGCATGCTGGGGCGCTCCTGTTCTACCGGACGAGCCGGGGTGGTGTTGGGTTGATTGGTTGGTTTCCACATAACACATAAATCCTTTCCGGAATGAGATGGTTCTTAAATTATTTCGGAATCTCAGCAGATTGTACTCCGGGAAAATGCGGATGTGTTGAGGAAATGTGCGATTTTAGGGGGGTTCCTGATATTGCAACAGGTGTACTCCCGGAAGAGCAGGATGTCCTTCTGTGATCTTTCAAAGGGCAGGCCCGAAGCGTATGGCCCGCGCTGGTTTGGCCCACCGCCGGGGCAGACTCGGGTATGCTTAGGGCAACCGTTATGGGAGGACCCATGGACACCAAACACTTCATCGCCGGCAGGCCGGAGGCGGGAGAATTCGACCCTTATTTTGGCCGGTATATCTCTCTGGTCCAGGATGCGGACATCGTGAGCACGTTGCAAATACAACGGGCTGAAACCATGGCTTTCCTGCGAGAGCTGAGTGAACAAGACGGTGACTTCCGTTATGCGCCGGATAAATGGAGCGCGAAGGAAGTGGTTGGGCACATCAATGACACGGAGCGTATCTTCGCCTATCGGGCCCTGCGGATCGCTCGGGCCGATAAGACTCCCCTGGCCGGGTTCGAGCAGGATGATTATGTTCGCGCGGGTGGATTTGAAAAGCGCCCGATGGCGGGCCTGGTTGCGGAATTCGATGCCATTCGCGGCGCAACCATGTTCTTGTTTCGGGGATTAGAAAGCGATGCCTGGACGCGGGGAGGGACCGCGAACAACGGCGCTCTCAGCGTACGGGCCCTGGCCTACATGATTGCTGGACACGAGTTGCATCATCGCCGGATTTTCCAGGAGAAGTATTTTCCGTCGCGCCGGTTCAGCGCATAACCTTCCCCTCTCTCATGCTCTCGGACTCGGCCATCCTCAAACAGATTGAACGACAGCCCAAGCACAGCGCGGGGTTCAAGCAACTGGTGCGCGAGTTGGGCGTGCATGGAGAGGCGCGGCGCGAGCTGGCCGAGAAACTAGACCGCCTGGTTTCCGGTGGGCAATTGCTGCGCTTGGATGGGGACCGCTATGCCGTTCCCCAGGCCGCGGCCGGGAAGAATGTGGTGGTGGGCAAGCTCTCCATGCACCGCGATGGCTATGGGTTCGTTACACCCGACGCCACCACGCTGGATGCCCGGCTGAAGACCCGCCTTTCTGGAGATGTTTTTATCCCACCGCCTGCGGTTGGGGCGGCCATGCATGGAGACCGGGTGCTGGTGGAAATCGGCGCTTTCCGTCCGGATGGGAAGGCCGAGGGGCGCATTCTCCGCACTGTGAATCGCGCGCATCCGACTGTGGTCGGGACCTTTCATTATGGACGGCGGGGGAATTATGTGACTCCGATTGATCAGAAAGTGGCCTCGGAGATTGTGATTCCTGCGGGGTGGGAGAACCCTTTAACCACAGAGGGCACAGAGAACACAGAGGGAAAACCACAGAGGAAGCGCAAATCTGTTGATCGCGTTTTGGGGGATGAAATCTCGCGGCGTCTTGATTCTGACAATCTTGAGAATGTTGTTGTGGATGTTGAGATTACCGATTGGCCTAGTGCCACGCAGAACGCTCGCGGGCGCGTGGTTGAGATTCTTGGATATGAAGATGATTTCGGCGTGGATGTGGAAATCATCATTCGCAAGTTTCACCTGCCGCACCATTTCCCTGCGGAAGTCCTGGAAGAGGCCCAGAATGCCCCGGCGGTAATCCCTGCGAAAGAATCGAAGAGGAGGCGCGATTTCCGGCAACTGCCGATTGTCACGATCGATGGAGAGACGGCGCGCGATTTTGACGATGCGGTTACGGTGCGGCGGTTGGAGAATGGGAATTACGAACTTCAGGTGCATATCGCCGATGTTGCGCACTATGTGACGCCTGGCACGGCGCTGGACCGTGAGGCGCGGTTGCGCGGGACCAGCGTTTATTTTCCCGATCGCGCTGTGCCGATGCTGCCGCTGGAACTCTCCACAGATATTTGCAGCTTGCGTCCGCGGGTGGACCGGCTGGTCATGTCCTGTGTCATGGAGATTGATCATCGCGGGGAGATTGTTGGGTATGACTTGTCCGAAGGTGTTATTTGTTCCGCTGAGCGCATGACTTATACTGCGGTCAATGCTGTGCTGGAAGGGGATTCTGTGGCACGGCATCGCTATGCTGAGCTGGCCCCGATGTTTGAGCAGATGCGGGACCTGGCGCTGATTCTGCGGCATAAGCGCGAGCGGCGCGGGTCGATTGATTTCGATTTGCCGGAGCCGGTAATTGAGTTTGATGAGCATGGATTGATGAAGAGCATTACGCGTTCGGCGCGAAATATTGCGCACCGGCTGATTGAAGAGTTCATGCTTTCGGCGAATGAGTGCGTGGCTGGGTATCTGGAGAACAAGCGGATTGCTTCGCTTTACCGCATCCATGAGAAGCCGGATGCCAAACGGGTTTATGACTTTGAGGTGATCGCGGCGACTTTTGGGTATTCACTGGGCGTGGGTGCGTTGCCGATCCAGCGGATGCAGATGAAGAGTGACCGCCGCGCCAACTATGGCACGGGCAAACGGGCGCGGGAAATTGAGGTACCCAAGGATGTCCACATTACTCCGCGAATGTATCAGAAGTTGACAGAGAAAATTGCCGGGAAACCGGAGGAGCGGATCCTTTCTTTTCTAATGCTGCGGTCGTTGCGGCAGGCGCGGTATTCGGAGGAGAACTCGGGGCACTTTGCTTTAGCAGCCACCAGTTATACGCATTTTACTTCGCCGATTCGGCGGTATCCGGATTTGATCGTGCACCGGATTTTAAAGGAAGTCTTGCGGGAATCGCCCGGCGAACCGCGGATTGAAGAACACAACACAGCGTCTCCCTGGTCGAAGCGGAGGGAGCATCATTCTCCGGAGCCGCTGGGCGGGCCGATTCCGCTTGAAGAGCTTGCCAACATCGCCACCGAGTCCAGCCAGTCTGAGCGCCGGGCGGATGAGGCTGAGCGCGAGTTGATGGAGTGGAAGAAAGTGAAGTTCATGCAGGACCGTGTGGGCGAGGATTTTGATGGGCTCATTATTAGTGTGACCAAATACGGTTTTTTTGTGGAGCTTAACGATCTGTTTGTGGAAGGCCTGGTGCCGTTGGCGTCTTTGGCGGATGACCGCTATACCTTTCATGAAAACACCCGCGAGATTATTGGACAGCGCGGACGGAAGATTTATTCTTTGGGGCAGAAGGTGAGAGTGCTGGTGGACCGGATTGATCCGGTGGAAAAAAAGATCCAGTTTGCCTTGCTGGAAGAAGTGAAGAAGCCTCAGAAGCGCCACCCAAAAACATCCCGATAACAGTAGCCGGGCAAGCGGACGGGAGACAGGCGGCTGGTGTAGAATTTCTAGGTTAACCCCATCCGCTGTTTCTGGTGGATTCCTTCCTTGTCGGGACGTGGCTCAGCCTGGTAGAGCACTCGCTTGGGGTGCGAGGGGTCGGCAGTTCAAATCTGCCCGTCCCGACCAATCTTCTCCACTGATACAAAGCAAGTCAAGGAGTTCAAATGCAATCTGAAATTAAAATAGGACAACGTTTCAAGTTCATATTGTCCGAGGACCCTTCGCAAGAGCGGCACGCGGTCGTCACTCGCGTACTTTCTAATACAGAGCAAGGACTCGGCCCAGAGGTGGGCTACTATCTTGCATATTGGGTGGAGGCTTGCGAACTTCCGGAAACGGAGGCTCCGGTAACGTTGGTGTTTGAACGTGGAACTGACTTTAACGTATACCTCGAAGGATGCCCGGTTAGCATCACTTTGCTGATTGATCTTCCGGTTAGCAGCTAGAGTGGGTTGCCGAGATGTTCGAGTTATCCGCCCCGCCTTCAGATCAAAATGTAAAGTAAGTTTTCCTTTTGGAATTAGAATCTCTGCACGAGAGGCAGGCCACCCGCCGTTCGGATGGAGGAGCATGACAGTTGAGGCGAACGTCGCGAATTATTACACACGAGGGCAGCTCGAAGAGTCCATCCTGCGGGCGGTAGCGCAGGCCGGAAAAGATCCGGCAAACCTGACTCATGGCGATCTTGCCTCACTGGATGAATTTCATATCGGTGGGCGCGAGTCAACGCAGGAACTGGCTGCTCAAATGGAGCTTCGCCCCGGACTCCGACTGGTTGATGTAGGAAGCGGGATCGGCGGACCTGCACGTTATTTTGCCGCCGAACATGGATGCCGGGTTACGGGAATCGATTTGACCGAAGAATTTGTTCTCGTATCCAGAAGCTTGACGCGGCGTACGCGACTCGACCAAGCTGCGGAATTCGTGCATGGCAGCGCGCTCGCGACGCCATTCGAAACGGGGACTTTTGATCGCGCTTACACGATCCACGTCTGCATGAACATTACGGACAAGTCTGCGCTCTTCCGTGAGGTGCGCCGTGTACTCAAGCCCGGGGGACTCTTCGCCATCTTTGATCTCATGCGTACGGGAGAGGGCGCCATGCGATATCCCGTGCCGTGGGCGCCGAGTGAAGCAACAAGCTTCGTCGCTTATGTGAAGGAATATCGAGAGGCGCTGGCCCAAGCCGGATTCCAAGTTATAAGCGAGCGCCATCGCGGCGCGTTTGGATTGGAGTTCACGCAACGCATGATGGCGCGCGTGGCGCAGGACGGGCCTCCGGCGCTTGGTTTGCATTTGTTGATGGGCGAGCAGACTAAGCTCTTGCTCTCAAATGTAGTGATGATGATGCAAGAGGGGATTCTCGAACCTGTCGAACTTTTCGCCCGGGCTGTATGAGCTTTAAACCCCACTCAAGCCAAAACCGGGCTTGAATGGGCCACCCGGCCGGCGGAGGACGATAAAATGATTCTAGCTACAACGTCTCATGCCGCTGTTCAGCTAAGTCGTTAGCTAAGGGTCCTCCATTCGGCCGCCATGCCTAAATACTTCGAGCCAATGAAGCGCGAACTATGGCGGGGGAGATCCATATACGAGTTCTTGGGTGTAAGGTTCTTCAAGAGATATCTCCTGCCCGATCAGCTTTTGCTCTTCCGCCTGCGTGGCAAGAGGGCGATGTCAGGAGGTCGAGGAGTATTAAAGGCCGAACTGAAGCGGCTTGAGTGGGAAACAAGGCGGAACGAAGTTATTCACTTGCTGGCCTTGCTTCTTACCGGTTGCATTTTGGTCTTTAAATTTCCGCAATTGTCCATGGTACAGTTTCTTGTCATCTTCGCCATTAACCTGTATGTAAATGTTTATCCTATCTTTGTGCAACGCTACAATCGCTTTCGAATAGTGAGGCTATTGAGAGGATGCACGCTATGAAACGCTACTCACGAAGCGGGCCCTGCGTGCAAGTGTCTGTAATGTGCGCGGGGACCGCAAGGTTATCTGTCACAATTTTTGTGGATGTGTTTCAAATCGGGACGGACGCCGCACACACAACGCGGTTTTTAGCTTGTGGGAATTAGCCAGGCGGCTTATTCACAAATCCCCACTCAAGCCAAAACCGGGCCCTTCGACAAGCTCAGGGCAGGCTTTAAATGGGTACCCGCCCTTTTGTCATTCCGAACGAGGAGCGTAGCGACAAGGAGGAATCTGCTGTTTGCTAACAGCTTCTGTAGTGCTGTCCAGGAACAGCAGATTCCTCGCGCAAAAATCGCGCTCGGAATGACAAAAGGGTAGGTTCCATTTTTTCAAACTGCATCACTACGGCTGCTTAGTCATTGTGGACAAGTTCCGGCAGGCAGCATACGAATTCAGATCAACAGTCGCCACAGCGGGTGAAATCAGCGGTTGCGGGTGTTGGCGAGCGCTCGAAGGATGGTGCGGGTGCTTTGATTGATCGCCTGAACGAACGTACATGGTGAGGGCGAAAATCACGACGAGAAAAAAGAGATCGACGCGAAGCGCGTATGCAATAACCCGTGGAAGCTGTCCACCTGGAACATGTGCATGTGCATCCAGAAGAAGGCGACAACGGCGAGAATGCCGGGGTAATGTAGCGGCGCAAGGGCGCGTGGCAGTTACGAAGTAGCTGTTCCAGGGC
>CAZETZ010000146.1:0-8659 GCA_964514735.1 uncultured Acidobacteriaceae bacterium
GTCGCTCCGCTCCTTGTCGGGATGACAAGCGATTGAGAACTTATGCAGCCATTTCGTATACATACCGGCAAAGTCGTCCCGCTACTCCGTGCCAACGTGGACACCGACCAAATCATCCCCAAACAATTCCTGAAGCGCATCGAAAAAACCGGTTTCGGCGAATTCCTATTCTACGACTGGCGGCGCAAATCCGACGGTACTATGGACCCCGCCTTTCCCCTGAACCAGCCGCGCTACGCCGGGGCGAGCATTCTGGTTGCCGGGAAGAATTTCGGTTGTGGTTCTTCCCGCGAACACGCCGTGTGGGCGCTGGAGAATTTCGGCTTCCGCGCCGTGATCGCCCCTGCGTTTGCGGACATCTTCGCCAACAACTGCGTCCAAAACGGAGTGCTGACCGTCGTTCTGCCGGAAGATCAAGTCGCAGAAATCGGGAAGCGCGCGCAAGAAATTTATGGATATGAACTGACTGTGGACCTAGAAAAGTGCCAAGTCAAAGACGGTCAAGATTTTTCGGTAAATTTCACCGTGGACGGTTCCGTGCGTCACCGTCTGCTCGAAGGCTTGGACGATATCGGCCTGACACTTCTCCACGAAGCCGAAATCACCGCCTACGAAACTCGCCACCCATAAAAATCGTTTGGGGTCGGGGCTGCCCCCGGCACTTCTCAGCAAAACGATTATCTGGACACAAACCGATTTTTCCCCTAAGCTCTGCGACTTGGATTATTACGGAGCCGATCATGAAACGAAAACTCATTTCCCTGGCATGGTTGCTGATTGTTCTCGCGGTCCCCTATCTCAATGCGCAAACTCCCGAACCCGCGGTCTCCATCGTTCGCCTGGATCCGGCCTTCGACAACCTTGTGCCTAAAGACGCGGTCCTGGAAAAACTGGCCGGCGGCTATGCCTGGTCGGAAGGCCCGGTGTGGGACAAAAAACACGCCTATCTGCTGTTCTCCGACATTCCCAACAATTCCATTTTCAAGTGGGAGCCGGGTAAGGGGGCCTCATTATTTCTAAGGCCCAGCGGATACACCGGTTCTGAACCATTCACCGGCCACGAGCCCGGCTCCAATGGATTGACCTTTGATTCTCAAGGGCGCTTGACTCGGACTCAGCATGGCAACCGTCGTATCGTGCGGACTGAGACCGACGGGAAAGAGACCGTATTGGTGGACCGTTACGACGGCAAAAGTCTCAACAGCCCCAACGATCTGACCTACAAATCCAATGGAGACTTGTATTTCACCGATCCGCCCTACGGATTACCCAAGCAGTGGGATGATCCACGGAAGGAACTCCCGTTCCAAGGTGTGTACAGACTGTCTCCCGAGGGCAAGGTTACGTTGCTCGACAAAGATCTGCGTGCGCCGAACGGGATCGCATTTTCACCCGACGAAAAGATTCTCTACGTGGACGACTCGGTTGAAACCAAATGGTGGGCCTACGACGTGAAAGGCGATGGCACGGTTGCGAACAAGCGGCTACTGCTCGATGGCGCGGATCTCAAGAAGAATGGCCCGGGCGCCCCGGACGGAATGAAAGTGGATGCAAACGGCAACATCTTCACCGCAGGACCAGGGGGAATGGTTGTCATTTCTCCCCAAGGCAAGGTCTTAGGCTATTTCAGCATGGGCGTGCCTACCGCCAACTGCGCATGGGGAGACGATGGCTCTACGCTATACATCACTTCCAATTCAAACCTCTACCGGATCAAGCTTTCCACCAAAGGGGCCGGCTGGTAAAGACAAATGTGGCTGCCCCACCCCTTGCGCTTTTTTTGGCAGAGCCTGCCTTGAGCGCGTCGAAGGGGTGGGGCTTTCGGTTAGAGCGCTGCCGGTTCCTCCAACACCCCCAGCAAAGTCTGAGCGCAATACACCCGGTCGCGCTTTGCATCGTTCACCGGTTTGATGATCCCTGCGCGCTCCAGCCGTTCCATCGCGCGCTGCGCCGTGGTAAACGCGACCCCCAATTTTTCAGCTGCGTGCTTGATGGTAATAAAAGGGTTCGCTCCCAACAGTTCGACCACTCGCAGCGGCGCTTTGCTGGATTCACCGGAAACCGTCTTCTGCCACCGGGCCAGCAGTTGGTTGATTCGCGTGGCCCGACTCAGCGCATCTTCTGACATACGCGCCACTCCCAGCAGAAAATATTCCAGCCAATCATTCCACGCCCCCCGTTCGCTGATGCCGCGCAAGCCGCTGTAGTAGTCCCGCCGCGATGCCTCAAAGAACGCCGATAGATAGAGCAACGGCGCAGGCAAAATTTGCCTTTGCACCAGAAACAAGGTGATGAGCAGCCGCCCTACACGGCCGTTGCCGTCACGAAACGGGTGGATGGCTTCGAACTGGTAGTGCGCCAGCGCGACCGTAAGCAGTGGCGGCAGGTCCGATTCGCTGACAAACTTCTCCCAAGCCATCAGGCATGACCTCACTTCGCGCGGAGGCGGCGGAACGTAGGTAGCCGTGGCTGGCGTGCTGCCGGGCAGGCCGATCCAGTTCTGGACCTTCCGAAAATGACCGGGGCTGGCATGTTGTCCACGGACATTTCGCATCAGTTTTTCATGCAGCTCACGCATGAGCCGTACGCCGACGGGAAGGCGTTTGAGCCGGGAAATTCCGTGTTCCAAAGCCACCACATAATTGCTGACCTCGCGCAGATCTTCCGGACTGCGTTCTACCACTGCTCCCGCTTCCGAAGCCAGCAGTTCGCCCAGAGTGGCCTGTGTGCCCTCGATCTTGCTCGACAGCACGGCTTCCCGCTGTACAAAGGGGCGGATCAATAGATGTGGATTCGGCAGGCGCCCACCTTCACCGGCCAGTCTGCCGACCAGCCGGTCTGCATCCGACAGTAAGCGGATGATGCGTGGCGTCCACTCCAGCGCCGGAGGCAGCGGCGCTGGCACGAAGGAGAAATAAGCGCCTTGCGAAACTTTTTGGCCGGGAACATAACGGGTCTTATGGGGCATTGGCGTCTTCCCCAAGCGAAAATAACGTTCTTATCTATTTTCATATTATACTATAATCGAAAATAGTGATTAAGCTTATTTTCGCGGATGAAAATAGTTCCGGGCGTTATTAGCGGCCCCTGACCCGGTCCGGAACTTAGGCGGGCGTTGTTGTAAACTGGCCATGGCCCGCTTAAACCGCGGAGGGATGTGTGAGTGGTTGAAACAGGCGGTCTTGAAAACCGCTGTACCCGGAAGGGTACCGGGGGTTCGAATCCCTCTCCCTCCGCCATCATTTGAATCCGTAGCGCAATTCTAGTAACTTTGCTGGGCTGATCCAGTCCGATATGAAAACGGTCCTGACAATCATCCTGTGTTGCGCGCTTGGCGCCACGGTCGCGGAGGCCAGAACAAACGTGACGAAGCAGCCGTTTGGAAAAATGCCTGACGGAACCCCCGTTGATATTTTCATTCTCAGGGATGGCACGGTTGAAGCCCGCATCATGCCCTTCGGGGCGATTATTGTTTCCCTGAAAACGCCCGACCGCAACGGCAAACTGGCGGACATCGTTCTCGGCTTCGACACCCTCGACGAGTACATTGCCAACAGCCACAACTTCTATGGGGCGGTGATCGGGCGCTATGCCAACCGTATCGCGCACGGCTCTTTCACCCTGGGTGGGAACAAGTACTCCCTTCCGAAAAATAACGGCGAGAACACCCTGCACGGCGGTCCCAATGGGTTTTACAACGTGCTATGGACGGCAAAGCAAATTGAGAGTGGCGTCGAGCTGACCTACTTGAGCAAAGATGGAGAGGAGGGTTTTCCCGGCGGCCTGACCGCCACAGTTCGCTACACTTTGGCAAAGGGCGCGCTGCGGGTGGAGTATGCAGCGATCACCGACAAACCCACCGTGGTCAATCTCACGCAGCATTCCTATTTCAATCTGGCGGGCGAGGGGAACGGCAATATCCTGGGGGATCAGTTGACATTATTTGCGTCCAAGTTCACTCCCGTGGATGCCAGCTTGATTCCCACTGGGGAAATCAGGCCTGTTGAAGGCACTGCATTTGATTTCCGGAAAGCGACCCGCATCGGCGAGAGGATTGAGGCAAGCGAGGAGCAGATCAAACTGGGAGGCGGATACGACCACAACTGGATCGTGGATGGCCAGGCAGGAAAACTCCGGGAAGCCGCGGAATTATACGAACCGACCTCCGGACGCGTGATGAAAGTTTCCACCACCGAGCCGGGTATCCAGTTCTACAGCGGAAATTTTTTGACTGGATCTAAAGGCAAAGGCGGGAAGCCGTATCCCCTGCGCTCGGCGCTATGCCTGGAAACCCAGCACTTTCCCGATTCGCCCAACCAGCCGGCCTTTCCATCCACCGAACTGAAACCCGGAGAGAAATTTGACAGTGTGACCGTTTTCAGCTTTACCACCCGTTAGCGGCCATTCTGCGGAACATCGCCCCAGGATGGCCCGCTCCACGCCATCCCTTTCATGCGCGCTTCGGCGGCAGCGATCGGCGGCAGGCCATTTTCTGGCCGGTCCAGATAAAAGTAAGCTACGCCAGACCAATCGTCCTGCCGTTCAAACAAGCCCGAAGAATTCTTCTCTTTTTCCACGAGCCCCATCCCAGCCTTGTAAACTGGCGTTCCCGTCTGATAGACCGGATTGCCGGTCTTCGATTCAGAAGCATACCCAATCTGCTGAATGGTCACGCGGATCTCTTGCTTGAAATAAATGGGGTCCGGCAGGTGATACCGATAGAAGGAAAAACGCATGTTCGTGTTGTCGGCATAGGGCGCTCCCTGATAGAGATTGGCGTATCGATCCAGCCCCCAGCCAGTGCCGAGGTAATCTTCTGTTCCCGTCCCGGACAGCGTAGGTAAATCTGTATCTCCGTCGAGAAATACCTTGACCTCGCCTTCTCCCCACCAGTTGTCCTGGTAGAGGTCCTTGTTGGCTTGGACTCCTAGGGTTGTTCCCAGATAGCGCCCTCTTCCAGAGATGCGCGGAAGAATTTCAAAATCCCGCCGCAAGGTGGTTGGATTCTCGCGCCGGAAATAAGCATGGAAGTACAGAGTGTCGGAGTCGTGTTTGTCGCCCAGGGTGTAATCCACGTCGTAAAACAACAACGCAAGGTCTTTGCCGCTTTCATTGGTAAGCACAATCTTCATGCCAGTCTTGAATGGCATCGGGACATAGCACTCAAAACTCTTACCTTCCGGACTGGCAAACAGCGCAGACTGAAATGCGGCCATCCGCCCAAGCCCGTGTCCGAAAAAATCCCCAAATGGCGCCGACACCGCCGCGGTCCCAGCCCCATCCCAGAACATCTCCATCTTCAACCCTCGCAACATCGCCGGGCTGCGGTCATTGATCGTGGCCCAAATTCTGCGTACGGTGCCGCTGGAACCGCGCACCTCCGCCAGGGTTACGCTCGCCCCCGCCTTGAGTGGAATCGCCGGTTGCCCCTTGCGCCCGGCATTGGTTTGGGCGGCCTTGCCCTTCTCCCCCTTGGGATTTTCCGGGCTCGCCCAGCGTGTCTCCGTCCCTTCCGGGAAGGTGTAAAGAGATTGGGCCGCTTGGACTTGCACAAAGATTGCTAATCCCAGCCAAGCGAAGCTGAACATCCTGAATGTTTTCATCGGGTTCTCTCTCTCCATCGATGGCAACGCATCGCGCTATTTCTGACATCGAATCCAAAAGTAAACAAATTTGCCTGGTAATCGTACCCGCTGAGGTTACTCAAGTTTTTACAAACTATTCGCTTGCATCGGACGGTCAGTTTGCTACAAATAAAGTTTCTACGGATATTCCTCGTAGTTGTGATGGCGCTCGCTATGTTCGCTTGGGTCGCCCAAGAGGATGTCCGGGAATCCGATACTGCGGTCCACGGCGGTGAGATTTTTGCGCGGGGCGTCATTTCAAGCCCTGTGTCGTCGCGCACTACCGCTGATTGGGATCAGTTCTTTCACAACCCGTTCCAAGGTTGGAAACCCAGCTTCAGCCGAAGTGAGTACCACACCCCTGACCAAGCCGTCGAGTTGTATTCTCCGCGGCTGAGACTGGCACGCCACTTCTCCGACACGCACCGGCCGCAGGATACCGGTCCCCAGCCGGTTGCTTGAATCGCAACCATCACGTGTTCTTAAAGGAGAATCATCATGCAAGCACAGGCACAACATCCGTCTTTATGGAAGCAAGTCTATCAGGAAGCTGTATTTGAACTGGACCACGGCCATCTGCGGCCCAAACTCGAAGCCGCGCGAAAGGCCATCGAAGAGAGATTCACCGAGCTATTCTCTCGCGGAGGCACCTACCGCGAGTTCATGGAACTCGGCGATGCCCAACGCACTCTACAATTCCTGGAACGGAACGAACTGGACTCTTGAGATGTTTCGATCTAGATACAGCGGGGCAGATACTGCCCCGCCATTTGATAGTGGTTCGCTTTGAATTAGTCTTCTCTTCTGTTATTCCGACGATGACCCTGAGCGCAGCGAAGGGGAAGAGGAGGAACCTGTTTTGGCCGACAGCTTTAATTCTGTTTCTTTGTCTGGATTTATGAAATTATAATTAGCGGATTGGAGGATTACCCATGCCACTCCCTCGCCTCCTGGTGATTGTATTCGCGTGCTCTTCTCTGGACCTCGCATTTGCTGAAGATCAGCCCCATCAAACCGAGAAGGCTCCAGCCATGGTTACTAAGCCCGATTTGACGGACCCTTTTACTGGGGAGCAATCCGGATCTCTGTACCGTTTTTGGCGAAGTGGCCCAAGCCGCCGCGCATCGATACTCAATCCGGACGCGGACGCTACCTGTTACACCATGCGCACCTACGTGGTTCAAAGAGACGACCGCCAGTCTGACTCCGCACATCCGGTAAGCTACACCACCTGCCAACCCGCGCCTCGTTTCGCGGTCAAGGGGACCACCCAGCCGGTGGAAGACAAGAGCGATCGGAAGTAGTGGCACGCCATCGCTGCCAAGCGCCCAGGGAGGCGATTCGTATCAGGGTATTTGCCTTAAGGATTTGCGCTGTGGCTGAGGCCACCCTAATACGAATCTGACACGGTAAGACCTCTGCGGATGCCAAAAGTCACCATGCTTTTTAATTTCCCCAGCCGTACAATGAGAGCTACTCATGGCGACCGTCTCAGCCGTAACCAAGCCTAAAATCTCTGGCGGCAGTTTCCTCCTCGAAGAACGCCGGCCTAGCGAAATCTTTACCCCTGAAGATTTCTCCGAGCAGCACCAGTTGATCGGCCAGACTACCGAAGAGTTCGCTGTCAACGAAATCCTACCCAACATCGAGAAGATGGAGCACAAGGATTTCGCCATTACTCGCGATCTGCTAAAAAAAGCCGGAGAGTTGGGCCTTAGCAGCGTGGAAATTCCCGAAGCTTACGGCGGTCTGGAAATGGACAAAGTAACCGCCGCCGTCATCGCCGATCACATCGCCAAATACGCCGGCTTCGCCACCACCTGGGGAGGCCATACCGGTATCGGCACGCTGCCCATCGTTTATTTCGGCACCGAAGATCAAAAGAAAAAATATCTGCCGCGCCTGGCCGCAGGAGAAATCGTCGGCGCCTATGCGCTGTCCGAAGCTTCTTCCGGTTCGGACGCGCTCAACTGCCGTGCCCGAGCGCAACTTTTGCCCGACGGCAAGCACTACCTCCTCAACGGCGAAAAAATGTGGATCACCAACGCCGGCTTTGCCGACCTGTTCACAGTGTTCGTCAAAGTGGACGGAGAAAAATTCACCGCGTTCCTGGTGGAGAAAACTTTCCCCGGCTTCTCCATCGGCGCGGAAGAGCACAAGCTGGGCATCCGTGGCTCCTCCACCTGCCCCGTCATTCTCAACGACTGCAAAGTTCCGGCAGAAAACGTCCTGGGAGAAATTGGACGCGGCCACGTCATCGCCTTCAACATCCTCAACGTGGGACGCTTCAAGCTTGGGGCCATGTGTGTGGGCGGCGCGCGCGTCTCTCTGGAAAACGCCATCGGTTATGCCAAGCAGCGCAAAGCGTTCAGCAAAGTCATCGCCGATTTCGGCCTGGTGCGGGAAAAGCTGGCCAACATGGCCACGCTTATTTTTGTTGGCGAGTCGCTGGTGTACCGCACGGTCGGCATGATGGATGTTGCCCTCAACGAAGTGGACAAATCCGCCGCCGACGCCGCCAAACAAACTCTGAAAGCCATCGAGGAGTACGCCGTCGAGTGCTCCATCATTAAAGTTTGGGGCTCGGAGATGATTGATTACGTCGTGGACGAAACCGTGCAGATCTACGGTGGCTACGGTTTCGTTGAAGAGTACCACGTCGAGCGCGCCTATCGCGACGCGCGCATCAACCGCATCTTCGAAGGCACCAACGAAATCAACCGCCTGATCATCACCGGATTTTTGCTGAAGCGGGCCATGTCCGGCCAGTTGCCGCTCATGCCCGCCATCAAACAGTTGATGGACGAAGTCCTCTCCGGCCCAAGTTTATCCGAAGAATTGGAGGGCGCGTTGGCGGAAGAAAGAAAGTTGGTCATGCAAGCCAAAAAACTCGCGCTGTTCGCCTCCGGCTCCGCCAGCCAGAAATACATGCAAGCTATCCAGGACCAGCAGGAAATCATGGGCGCCATCGCCGACATGGTGATCGAAACCTATGCCATGGAATCCGCCGTCCTGCGGACGCAGAAGATTGTTGA